>CAZVQI010000007.1:0-35979 GCA_964629155.1 uncultured Flavobacterium sp. | reverse complement strand
TGTTTTTGGCTAATCCTTCAAATATTTCATGCCATCTCTCAATACTAAACATACTCTGAAGCTCTTACCTGAGTTACTAACTGGTCAGACTCGATTTGACCATCTTTTAAATAGACAATTCGTTTGGTCATGTTGGCAATATCGGGTTCGTGAGTTACGATTAACACCGTTTTGCCTTCGTCATTAATTTGTTGAATAAGCTCCATAACTTCGTAAGAAGTTTTAGAGTCCAAAGCTCCGGTTGGCTCATCAGCTAAAAGTACCTTTGGGTTTGATGCCAAAGCTCTGGCAATAGCCACCCTTTGTTTTTGACCTCCGGAAAGTTCATTCGGAAGGTGTTTTGCCCAAGCTGCCAAACCTACTTTTTCGAGGTAATACATAGAACGCTCCATTCTTTCTTTACGTCCCATTCCTTGATAATAAAGCGGAAGAGCGACGTTATCAAGAGCTGTTTTATAATTAATAAGATTAAAAGACTGAAAAACGAAACCTAAAAATTTATTGCGATAACGCGAAGCAATAGTTTCATTTAAGTTTTTGATAGGTACTCCGTCTAATATATAACTTCCCGAATCCGCCTCGTCTAATATACCGATAATATTTAACAAAGTTGATTTACCCGAACCCGAAGCACCCATAATAGAAACAAGCTCTCCTTCATTGACATTAAAGTTGATTCCTTTAAGAACATGCAGAGAATTTTTCCCCATTTGGTAGGACTTGTGAAGGTCTTTAATTTCTATCATATAATTTTGAATTTTATACCCGTTAAGAGAGCCTAATTACTTTTATCCAAAGGATGGATTGTAAATTTGCTGTATGTGGATATGACGCTACAGAAGTTATTTTGTTACAAAAAATATTTATTTTTTTGTCTTTTACAGATTGTTTGCTCTTTAGCTCTACTTTTAAACAATTTCAATTTTTTCTCCTATATAAACCAACTTCTGTTGAGCTACTGACAAACCCATCTCTTTAAGAGCCTGAGCGTAATTGTCAATCTGAATTGTATGTTGTTCTGATTTTTCACCTGTTTTGTAATCTAAAATCAAAACTTCATTATGGGGTTTCAAAACGACTTTATCAGGTTTAATAAGCGGATTTTCTTTTCTTATAATAGTTCTTTCGTTAAGGATTTGATAGTTCGGATTATAAAATTCTTTCAAATCAGGATGTGTAACTATAGCTTTGAGTTTCTTGAGAATATCTTCTTTTTGATTTAAAGTTATCAGTCCTTTTTCCAAAGAAAGTTCAACCGATTTTTCTATATCCCTTTCGCAGTGAATTAAAGATAAAATCTCGTGCAATAAATTTCCGTATTCTATGGACTTTTGTTGTCCGGTATTCCACATCAAAGCTTCGAGAGTTGTAATTTTGATGTTTTTGACATCAAATTTTTCTTCAACCGGCTGAATGATTTTTCGGTTTTCCTCTTCTGTTTTTGGAACAGAAAGTCTGCCTCTTTCTCCGAATTCATATACTAATTTATGAGAGTCAAACAGGTTTCTGTCTTGTAAAAACCGTATAAAAAGTGAAGCCGTTGAATTAGACAAATGAAGTTCTCCTTTTGAATTAAAAGATATTTTAGAAATTATGTATAATTGTTCAACCGCCCGAGTTAAAGCAACATACAGAACATTGATATTGTCTAAAAGTTCTTCCTGATTTTTTTGAAAATACGTTTCTGAAGCTTTTGGAGAATAATTTTCTACTGCTTTACTGTTATCAATCAGCACTTTTTCAAGCTCTATTTCGTTCGACTCGTTTTCAATCCATAATCTTTCTTTATTACCACTTGAATAGTTTTGATCTGCGAACGGATAAATCACTACAGGGAACTCTAATCCTTTAGATTTATGAATTGTCATAATCTGAACTGCATCTCCTTTTGGAGAAGGAATGCTTTTCTGACACCCTCTGTTTTTCCAAAAGTCGAGAAATTCATCAATTCCTGATTGAGCCTTGATGTTTTGCTCTAAGACTAAATCCAAAAAGCTTTGAACATAAACATTATTACTGTTTTTCAAAAAGATTTCAATTAGTATTTCGGTTGCCTCATACAAGGGTT
The DNA here is from genome assembly GCA_964629155.1 of uncultured Flavobacterium sp. Taxonomy (GTDB): domain Bacteria; phylum Bacteroidota; class Bacteroidia; order Flavobacteriales; family Flavobacteriaceae; genus Flavobacterium. The sequence continues at coordinate 33,911 of CAZVQI010000007.1, read as the reverse complement.
TTCTTCGGATTTGCTCAAATGAAAAAGTAATTCCGTTACTTTGAAGCCAACTTTCAAATTCTCTTTCTTCTTTGAATTCTACTCCGGTTTTCAGAAAATTATGAACCGGATTTACATTCATACTTTTGCCTAAATAATATAAGAAGTTTGCTTTCGCCTGAGTGTTGTTTTTATTTTTGATATATTCCAATAGGTTAACCAAAAATATGACTTGGTCTGAATTAGAAATCAATAACGATTCTGAAGAAATTATCGGAATATCTTGTTGCGTAAGATAATCTGCTATGAGTGTCCCTTCTTGGTTTCTTCTTACCAAAACAACAATTTCTCCGTACGAAAATCCGTCTGACCGAGCGTTTAAGATTCTTTCACGCACAGCTTTCAAATACGGGTTGTTTCCTTCTAAATCATCGTCTTCCGGTTCGTCTTGATTCAAAAATGAGATATTGACATAACCTCCGATATTCTTATTGATTTTCTGAGCACTTTCTGAATAAAGTTTTTTATAACTCTCATCCGAGAAGTCATTCGCCAAAAACGTAAAGAATTTATTGTTGAACATAATGATTTCCGAATAGCTTCGATAATTGGTTTCCAGGTTTTTGGTAAGCTTCTCCGGATTTGAAAACGGACTTTTGTTTTCGGCTAACTCAATAAATTGTTCTGCCTTACCTCCTCTCCATCTGTAAATGGATTGTTTAGGGTCTCCCACTATCATTAATGTTCCTCTTTCTCCGAATTTATCTTCTCCTGAAAGAGCATTATCAATTAGCGGCAACAGGTTTTCCCATTGCATTTTTGAAGTGTCCTGAAACTCATCAATAAAAAAATGAGTATAGCGATCTCCTAATTTCTCGTAAATAAAAGGTGCCGGTTGCTCTTTGATTTCTTTGTGAATGATATTATTAAACTCAGAAATTGAAAGTATGTTTTGATCTTGTTGAATTTTTAAAAGCTCTCTGTTTACCGTATTTAAAATTGAAAGCGGAGTAAGATTTTTTAGAAAAGCTTTGTAAAAAAGCCATTTCCCTGATTTTTGATTGATGGTTTTTAGAGATTCTAAAAGAGTAAAAGCAATTTCATCTATCAAATCTTTTTGATGTTGAGAAACCGATTTGGCATATCGTTCTTGTTGATTTTCCAATCGTTTGTAATGGTTCGTATTTACTTCAATTACTTTTTTGATAGCTATTTTTATCAATTGATTCGGAACATAACTCCGCATAAACGAATTGTGCTCTATTCCTCTATTTGCTATGAGTTGTAATGCACTATTGGCTTCCGTAAAAATTTCTTCTTCCAACTCTTTGCAAATACGTAAAACATTCTGTTTTATTTTTATAAAATCAGAAATGGTTTTATCCTGAAAATAAGCAAGTTCGCTTCTGTCATTTTCGTTAGTCAACAATTTGCTGATTTCCAAAAAATCTCGAGTTACATCCCATGATTTGTCTTCATCGGTTTTTTCAGTTGCAAAATCAATCAAAAGTCCTGTAAGGTTTTTATCTTCTCCGGCTTGTGCAATCACACTGTCAACAGCTTCTGCCAAAAGGCTTTCAGTATCCAAAGAAACTTCAAAAGACAGAGATAAATCTAAATCTAATGCAAACGAACGAATAACTCTATGAGTAAACTTATCAATAGTAGAAATATCAAACGAAGCATAATTGTGAATGATATTTTTTATGATTCTCTTTGATTTTTCTTTAATGTCTTTAGGTTCTATTCCTATTTCTCGGGCAATTTCCAAGAGCATTCCATTTGACTTATCGTCCGGCTCATTTTTACTGAATTTTTCCAAAGCTGACACAATACGAGATTTCATCTCCTCAACCGCCTTGTTAGTAAAAGTAATGGCTAAAATATTTTTATATGCATCATCTCGTTTGGAGGAAAGAATAATTTTCAGGTATTCCTTAACCAAGGTGTAAGTTTTACCCGAACCTGCAGAGGCATTGTATATTTCAAAAGCGTGTTTTTTCAACTAAAGATGACTTATTTAAAAAGACAATATCCAAGTGAGTTTTTAAACCAAAACACACTGAGGTAAATTTACAAATAATATTTTATCGGGTTTTGTCGTTTAAAGAAAATATATTCTGATGAAATTCCGACAAACCAAAATCACGAAGAATATATTCAAACAAAAAACCCACAACTTCCTGTTTTACAGACTGTTATGGGTTTTAAAGTGGTACCTCCAGGAATCGAACCAGGGACACATGGATTTTCAGTCCATTGCTCTACCAACTGAGCTAAGGTACCTTTCGAGTTTAGCGAGTGCAAATATAGAATGATTTTTGATTTATTCCAAAATAAAATTCAAAAATTTACTTGTTGCACATTATACTATTTTGCAGAATGTAAAACACTAAAAAAAACCGTTTATCTAAAACAATTTAATGAATGTTTGTTTATATTTGTTAGACGATTTCTGTTCTTTCGCAGAAAGTTAGGGCTACAAGCAAGATTTTGTTGTTGTAGGAAGTATTACTTTTAGTCTCTTATGCCCCAAAAACGGAATCTTAGCTTTTACTTATTTACATCTTTGATTTAGACAATTTGCTATACAGATTATGAAACTGTAAAAAAATAAAAACAACTAGTAAAATGAAATTACTGCCCCAAAAAAAACATGTCATTACCTCCCTTTTAGTAGGGTTTCTTTTTGTTGGAGTAAGTTTTAAAAATGACTTTTTTGAAATTGCCAAGCAAATAGAAATCTTTACCACCATGTTCAAAACTGTGAATATGAACTATGTGGACGAAACCAATCCGGGAGAATTAATGGATGTAGCCATAAAAAGCATGCTTAAAGAGCTAGACCCTTATACGGTTTATTTTAATGAAGCTGATGTGGTTAAATTCAAAATAAACAGTGTTGGAGAATATACCGGAATCGGAGCAACCATAAACCGAAAAGATGGAAAAGTAATCATTAAAGAAGTCTTCAAAGATTATGCTGCAGACAAAGCAGGATTAAAAGCCGGAGATGAAATAACTCATGTGGGAGATATTAAGTTGGAAGATTACAAAGAAGACACTTCACAACTTTTGTCAGGGGCCAAAGGCACAAAAATCAACATCAAATACAAAAGACAAGGAAAAAGTTTTGACGGAGAAATTGTTCTTGATGCAGTAGATGTAAAGGCTGTTCCGTTTTACGCTAAAATTAATGAAAATACGGGATATATTGTCCTCTCGCAATTCAATGCAAAAGCCAGCAGAGAAACGCATTATGCTTTAGAGGAATTAAAAAATCAAGGTGCAACTCAAATCATTTTGGATTTAAGAGGAAATCCCGGAGGGCTTTTGGGTGAAGCTGTTAACATCTGTAACTTGTTTGTTCCGAAAGGCGAAATTATAACCACAACCAAATCTCGAATCGAAAAGCACAACAATGTTTATAAAACAATGCGTGAACCGGTTGATACAGAGATTCCGCTTGTTATTCTAATTGACAGTCGAAGTGCCTCTGCTTCCGAAATTGTTGCAGGAGCACTACAAGATTTGGACAGAGCCGTAATAGTCGGAAGCAGAAGTTTCGGAAAAGGATTGGTACAACGTTCCATTGACTTAACTTACGGAACACAAGTAAAAGTTACTATTTCAAGATATTATACTCCTTCCGGAAGATGTATTCAAGCCCTTGATTATTCTCATAGAGATAAAGACGGAAATGCTCTCAAAAACGAAAACCATACTGCCTTTAAAACCCGTAAAGGAAGAATCGTTTATGACGGAGGAGGAGTTCAACCCGATATAGAACTCGAAGAATCTAAACTAAGCCCAATCACTCAAGCTCTTGTACAAGAAGACGGACTATTCAATTATGCTACCTATTATTATTACAAAAATCAAGCACTCGGAAATAAAATTCCAAAAATAACCGATGCTGATTTTAATGATTTGAAAGCATGGCTTAAAAAAGAGAACTTCTCTTATAATACTGAAACTCAAAAAGCACTCGAAAAAACACTCGAAACAGCCAAAAAAGAGAAAATAGACCAGAATATTACCGCTCAATACGAAGCACTTTTACAAGCTTTGAAAAAAAGCAATGAAACAGAACTGGACAAGAATAAAGAAGAAATCAAGCGCCTTTTGGTAGACGAATTAATCATACGTTTTCAATATAGAGAAGGATTATATAACTATTATCTGAAATCAAATATCGAAATCCAAAAAGCGATACAAATATTGAACGATAAAGCACAATATAATAGTATCCTTAAAATATAATCTTCTTACACTCAAAAAATGAATAAACTAAAACATCTTTTTCTTTTCTTTTTGACGCCTTTATGTGTATTGGCACAAGAAGAAATTGTGCATTCGGTTTATTTTGATTTTGACAAGTACAATATTCGTGAAGATCAAAAAAATCTGATGCTAAATTTCATCAAAACCCTTGACACAACAATGGTTGAATCCATCTCTATTTACGGATATACAGATGACAGAGGAAAAGATGACTACAATTTTATACTTTCTACCAATCGTGCCAATGCCATAAAAGAAGAGCTCATCAAAAACGGAATTACCAACAAAATCATTGTTTCTATTGAAGGAAAAGGTCGAATTTTAATTGATGATGATTTGATTGACAATCTACCCGAAGTTCGCTCTAAAAACAGACGTGTGGATGTAGTTGCCAACCTGAAAGAAATAAAAGAAGAAGAATTACAAATTCCGGGAGTATATGAAACGCTGACTTCCGACAATATCGTCGGAGACAGGATTTATCTTAAAAACCTTTTATTTGAAAGAGGAAGCAGTAAACTAACTAATCAATCTAAACGGGAACTGAACAAAATGGTGGTTCAGCTTAACCGAAATAAAAACTTTCACTTTGAAATTCAAGGACATGTTTGTTGTACTCCTTCTTATCATAAAGAAGCTATTGACAAAGATACTCGAAAAAGAGAGCTTTCAAAAAACAGAGCCAAAGCAGTATATGACTATTTAGTTTCCAAAAGAATTTCAAAAAGTCGAATGACCTATAAAGGATATGGAACTTCAAAACCTTTGGGGAAAGACCCCAGGCTTGACAGACGGGTAGAATTTTTGATTACTAAAAAATAAATGCGACATATAAAAAGGCTTCTAAATAGAAGCCTTTTTATTATCAGAATTACTTTTTAGGTTCTTTAAATTTCTGCTCTTTCCTTTTGTGCATCATCTCTCTTTTTTCAGTTTTCATTTTTTCTCTTTTTTCCTCAAGCTTTTTATTTTGCTCCGGAGTCAGAATAGATTGAAGCTCTTTGTCAAATTCTTGATGCTCAGTTCTTTTTAAATTCATTTTCTCAGCTCGTTCTTGTTTATGAGCTTCTTTTCTTTTCTCATAAAGTGCTTTTACTTTTTCTTGTTGTTCTTCTGTCAGTTCAAGTTCTCTTGTTAACTTTTCTACTTTGTTTTCTACAGATTCTACAGGCATAATCTTTCTTTCTCTGGGTTTTTCTTGTGCAAAAACAGTCGTTCCGACTATCAATGCAAGGGCTAAAAATACATTTTTCATTGTCTTTAAATTTTAAAGTTATCTCTTATAGACAAAACAATCCGTGTGCCAAAAAAATAAATTTATTATTAAAAAAACCTTATAAATTCTATAAAACTTCTTGAAACTTACTGTAAACATTTTTTGTTTCTTTAAGTTGTTTAGATTTTTACGTACTTTTGTTTATGGGAAACTCAAACCCAAAAACCTATGGACAAAAAAATTTTAGTAGTAGATGACGACGTGGCTTTTTGCACCTTACTTCAGACCTTTTTAACTAAAAAGGGCTTTGACGTAACTAACAGTTTTACGGGAAAAGATGCCTTCAATATCCTTGATAAAACTGTTTTTGATGTTGTTATTACTGATATTCGTTTGCCTGATAGTGACGGGTTAGAAATTCTTAAGAGAGTAAAAGAAAAATCTTTGAGCACTCAGGTTATCCTAATGACCGGATATACCGACATAAAAACAGCTGTAAGCGCAATGAAAAGCGGAGCTTTTGATTATGTCGGGAAACCTATCAATCCTGACGAATTACTTCACACCATAAACGCTTCTCTTTCGAAAAAAGAAGAAAAATCCAAAGTTGCTTCTGCTGCTGATATTAAAGAAAGAAAAGCAAATGTGTCAAATCCTGAGTTTGTAAAAGGAGTGAGCAAAACTTCAGACAAACTGCAAGAGTACATTTCGCTGGTTGCCCCAACTAATATGTCTGTTTTGATTATAGGTGACAGTGGAACAGGAAAAGAATATATTGCTCACTCTATTCATTCACAAAGCAAAAGAAAAGACAAACCCTTTATTGCCGTTGATTGCGGAGCAATTCCGAAAGACTTGGCTTCAAGTGAATTTTTCGGACATCTTAAAGGTTCTTTTACCGGAGCCATTAATGATAAAGTAGGTCATTTTGAAGCCGCTAACGGAGGAACTATTTTTTTGGACGAAGTCGGTAACCTTTCCTATGAGGTACAAGTACAGTTATTACGTGCTTTGCAAGAGCGCAAAGTAAAGCCTATCGGAAGCAATAAAGAAATCGAAGTAAATATTCGTGTGATTGCTGCCACTAATGAAGATTTAGCAGAAGCTGTAAAAAAAGGCGATTTTAGAGAAGATTTGTATCACAGACTCAATGAGTTTAGCATTAAAGTTCCTAGACTTTCTGAAAGAAAAGAAGACTTAATGATTTTTGCTCATCATTTTTTAGCTAAAGCCAATGAAGATTTAGAAAAAAATGTAATCGGATTTAGTGATGAAGTAGTGGAGTTATTCAAAAAATACCCTTGGTATGGTAACCTTCGTGAGATGAATAACATAATCAAACGTTGTGTACTTCTGACCAAATCAGACCTTATAACTCTTGATGTTTTACCTCAAGAGATGTTAGAAGCTCCTGCTGAAACCACTAAAAGTTTTTCGCTTTATTCACATCAAAACGAAGAACAAATTATCAGAGAGGCTCTAAAGGAAACCAATAATAATAAAACCAAAGCGGCAATTTTGTTGGACATTGACCGAAAAACTTTATATAACAAGCTGAAATTATATAACATAGAGCTATAAAGTTTTCACGTATTCAATGTAACATTCTTCTTAAAAAGAACACTAATTATTAAACAAACTCAAAAATTGAACTATATGAAAAAGTGGTTATTACCTTTAGGAATTATTGCTCTGATAGTAATTCTTGTTTTTTCTTCGTATAACGGAATGGTAAGTCTTCGAGCTGATGCCGAAAAAACATGGGCAGATGTCCAAAGCAGTTATCAAAGACGTAATGATCTTATCGGAAATTTGGTTGAAACCGTAAAAGGTGCTGCTGCTCACGAACGCGAAACACTTTCGGCTGTAGTTGAAGCTCGTGCCAAAGCAACTCAAACCACTATTGACCCGTCAAATGTAACTCCTGAACAAATGGCTGAATTTCAAAAAGCTCAAGCAGGGGTATCAGGTGCTTTAAGCAGATTGCTTGTAACCGTAGAACAATACCCTGATTTAAAAGCTAATCAAAATTTTTTGGAATTACAATCTCAATTAGAAGGTACAGAAAACAGAATTAATGTAGCTCGTGACCGATTCAACGAAGCTGCAACAATTTACAACAAAAAAATTAAGACGCTTCCAAACGTTTTATTCGCCGGAATGTTAGGTTTTAAAGAGATGGGACTTTTCCAAGCGGAAGAAGCTGCTCAAAGTGCTCCAAAGGTTCAGTTTTAATTTTTGACAATCGGATAAATCCGATTAATGCTGATTACACTTTATAAACAATGCCAAACATACACGATTTTATAACCGAACAAGAAGAGCAGGAAATAATAAATGCTATTATTACAGCCGAAAGTAACACTTCGGGAGAAATCAGAGTACATATCGAAAACCACACCAATTTACCTCCGTTTGAAAGGGCACAACAAGTATTTTTTGCTCTGAAAATGGATAATACCCGAAACCGCAACGGTTTACTCTTCTATGTGGGGGTTGAAGATCATAGTTTTGTGATTCTCGGGGATAAAGGCATCAATGATTTAGTTGAACCTGATTTTTGGGACAAGACCAAAAATTTAGTGATTTCGTACTTCAAAAAAGGACAATACAAACAAGGATTGGTAGAAGGAATACTCAAAGCAGGTTCAAAATTAAAGTCTTTGTTTCCGTATGACCCTGATTCGGACAACGATGAACTCCCGAATGAAATATCAAAAGGATAAATGATGCGATTCATCTCTAAAACAGTCAAATATTTTACCGTTGTATTTTTACTTCTGATACCTTTTTCGGGGTTTTCACAAAAAGTCAATATTCCGGAAAAACCAAAAAAACAAACGGCTTATTATGACTTTAATACGAATGTTTTATCCGAAGCAGAGAAAAATCACATTACCCAAAAACTTCTCAGCTATGCTGATTCTACCTCTACTCAAATTGTTGTTATAACCCTCCCTACAACAGGAGGAGAATATATCAATCGATTTGCTACCGACTTAGCCCACAAATGGGGAATTGGTCAAAAAGATAAAGATAACGGAATTTTACTATTAATAGCTGTTGATGACCGAAAAGTAACTATTTCTACAGGATACGGAGTAGAGCACTTATTAACCGATGCCCTTTCGCGAAGAATTATAGAAACTCAAATTCTTCCTGAATTTCGCAACGGAAATTATTTTGCCGGAATAGACAAAGCCACCACTTCTATTATGCAAATTATGAGTGGTGAATACAAGAATGATAAAGCTTTAGACGGAGGTTTTTCTAAATTAGCCTTAATTTTAGTGTTTTTATTTGTTGTATTAGTTCTGATTATTGCTTCTAAAAGTAAAGGAGGAAATAGTGGAGGACACTCAGGCGGATTAGATTTAGGAGATATAATTATTTTAAGCAGTATGGGGCGTAGTTCCGGCAAAGGAGGAGGATTTTTTGGTGGTGGAGGAAGCTTCGGAGGTGGAGGATTTGGCGGAGGATTCGGGGGTGGAGGATTTGGAGGCGGAGGCGCCTCCGGAAGTTGGTAAATTTACATAGACACCGGTTAAACTAAAAAGAGTATTGATTTTGTTCAATACTCTTTTTTATAACAATCAACCTTCTTGAAAAAAGAATTTAGCTTAAGCGTCTGCGTCTGCTTTTTGATGTTTTACTTCTTTGGCTTTTTGAGAAGCTTCAATATTTCTTTCAATTTTATGAGCCGGTCTTGACCATTTAGGTTTTTCTCCCAAAGGTTGATATTGAGAGTCTTTAGCCTCTATTGTTTTCGGTTGAGAAATTTTAGTAAACGGCTTTTGAGGCTTCAACCCTAATAGCTCAAACATTTTCATATCTTCATTCACATCCGGATTAGGAGTCGTAAGTAATTTATCTCCGGCAAAAATTGAGTTTGCTCCGGCAAAGAAGCACAATGCCTGTCCCTCACGACTCATTTCTGTTCTTCCGGCCGAAAGACGAACCTGTGTTTCAGGCATTACAATTCGGGTTGTGGCAACCATTCGTACCATTTCCCAAATTTCAACAGGTTTTTGATTTTCCATAGGCGTTCCCTCCACTGCTACAAGTGCGTTAATAGGTACAGATTCCGGTTGCGGATTGAGTGATGCCAAAGCAACTAACATTCCTGCTCTGTCTTCAATGCTTTCTCCCATACCGATAATACCCCCACTACAAACAGTAACATTGGTTTTTCTCACATTTTCAATGGTTTTCAAACGGTCTTCATAACCACGAGTAGAGATAACCTCTTTATAATATTCTTCCGAAGTATCCAAGTTGTGGTTGTAAGCATATAAACCGGCTTCTGCTAAACGTTTAGCTTGATTTTCGGTTAGCATTCCAAGTGTACAACATACTTCCATTTCAAGTTTGTTAATGGTACGAACCATTTCCAAAACTTGTTCAAATTCTTCTCCATCTTTCACATTTCTCCAAGCGGCTCCCATACAAACCCTTGAAGAACCAGCTGCTTTTGCCCTTAAAGCCTGAGCTTTTACTTGGCTTACCGACATAAGCTCATTTCCTTCTATATTGGTATGATAGCGAGCTGCCTGAGGACAATACCCACAATCTTCAGGACAACCTCCTGTTTTAATTGACAACAGAGTAGAAACCTGAACTACATTCGGGTCATGATATTTTCTGTGAATCGTAGCTGCCTCATAAAGCAAATCCATTAAAGGCTTATTGTATATGTCTATGATTTCCTGTTTTGTCCAATTGTGTCTAATTCCGTCCATATAAATAGTCTAAGATGTTTCAAAAGTAGCCTTTTTATTTTAAAAGACAAAGAAATCCTTTAAGCAAACACACTCTTTTTCATTGTATTTCTTCATATAAAAAATTTCTGTTGATTCAAATTTCTTATTTTGAAAACACAACCAACTGTTTATCTTTATTTTACATGTTAAAAATTTTTCAATATTTATCTTTTCGGAACAAAAAACACTGCTCTAAACTTCTTTGTTTTTAGTCAAGAAATACGATGAAAAACCTCCGTTTCCATCTTCGGAATTGCCATAATATTTTTTCAGGGGAAAAAAAATTTGTACATTTGCCAAGATGTAAGGTTAACAAAAAACGCTAAAATGTTTTCCTTGATTAACTTGAGATTTTATGAAAAAAGAATTGAACGTACACGATAACGTGTTAGAGCTGATAGCCAACACCCCGTTAATAAAACTCAACCGAATTACAAAAAATCTAAAAGGTTCTTTTTACGCAAAAGTAGAAGGTTTTAACCCCGGACACTCCACAAAAGATAGAATCGCTTTACACATCATAGAAGAGGCTGAAAAAAAAGGTGTTTTAAAACCCGGAGATACCATCATTGAGACTACTTCAGGAAATACCGGATTCAGCGTTGCAATGGTAAGCATTATTAAAGGTTACGAATGCATCCTTGCAGTAAGTTCAAAATCATCAAAAGACAAAATCGATATGTTACGCAGTATGGGAGCAAAAGTGTACGTTTGTCCTGCTCACGTATCTGCCGATGACCCTCGTTCTTATTACAACGTAGCTAAACGCCTTCATGAAGAAATAAAAGGCTCCGTATATATCAATCAATACTTTAACGAGTTGAATATTGATGCTCATTACCAAACTACCGGTCCTGAAATTTGGAAACAAACCGAAGGTAAAATCACTCACTTGGTAGCTTGTAGCGGTACAGGAGGAACAATCTCCGGGATTGCTCGTTTCTTGAAAGAAAGAAACCCAAAAGTCAGAATACTCGGAGTAGATGCTTATGGTTCTGTACTTAAAAAATATCACGAAACTAAAGTATTTGACACAGACGAAATCTATCCGTACCGAATTGAAGGATTAGGAAAAAACCTCATCCCTACAGCTACTGACTTTGACGTAATAGATGAGTTTATGAAGGTTTCTGACGAAGATAGCGCTCACGCTACCCGTGAAATTGCCCAAACAGAAGGACTTTTCGTGGGATATACTTCGGGAGCCGCTTTACAAGCTGTTAGACAATATGCGGAAAAAGGAGAGTTTGACGAAAATAGTTTAGTAGTTGTTCTTTTCCCTGACCACGGCTCAAGATATATGAGTAAAGTTTTCTCTGACGAATGGATGAGCGAACAAGGCTTTTTTGACAGTGTAAATATCGAAGACTCTCACAAAGTTGAATTCATAAAATAATTCCCAAAAACTCAGTAAGAAGTTTAGTGATTTATTTCCGTTTTTACTAAGTTTTGCACCTCAATCCCTATCTAAACACTTGTTTTCACAAAAAAACCACAAATTACTTTTTCGTAATTTGTGGTCTGTTCAAATTATAAACAATTTCTATTAAAAATCTCTATTGATATCCCAAGACTCTAAGTAATCTGCCACTCGTTTTACGAACTGTCCTCCTAAAGCTCCATCTACTACTCTGTGGTCATAACTATGAGACAAGAACATTTTTTGACGGATTCCAATAAAATCTCCTTCAGGAGTTTCTATAACAGCAGGTACTTTACGAATGGCTCCTAAGGCCAAAATTCCCACTTGCGGTTGATTGATAATCGGAGTTCCAAATACACTTCCGAAAGTCCCTACGTTAGTAACCGTATAAGTTCCTCCTTGTGTATCATCCGGTTTAAGTTTTCCGGTTCTTGCGCGATTTGCTAAATCATTTACGGCTTTTGCCATTCCGACCAAATTAAGTTGGTCTGCATTTTTAATTACCGGAACAATCAAATTCCCGTTCGGAAGAGCTGCTGCCATTCCTAAGTTAATATTTTTACGTTTAATGATATAATCACCATCAACCGAAATATTCATCATCGGAAAGTCTTTGAGAGCTTTAGCAACTGCCTCCATAAAAATTGGAGTGAAAGTAAGTTTCTCTCCTTCTCGTTTTTCAAAAGCTGCTTTTACTTTATCTCTCCATTTCACGATATTGGTTACATCAACCTCAACAAAAGACTGAACATGAGCTGAAGTATGAACAGACTGAACCATATGATGCGAAATCAGCTTACGCATTCTGTCCATTTCAACAATCTCATCTTGTCCGTTCACCGATACCGGAACAGTTGGTGTTTTTATTGACTCGTATTTTGGTTGTGCAGATTGTTTTGGTGTTTCAACTACAGGTTGTGATGCTTGAACAGGTTGAGAACTTCTGTTTTTAATGTATTCTAAAATATCGTTTTTGGTAACTCTATCATTTTTACCTGTTCCTTTGATGCTTTCTAACTCTGCAAGAGAAATTCCTTCTTCCTTAGCAATATTTTTAACTAACGGAGAGAAAAACTTATCGGAATCCGCAAAGTTAGTTCCCACCGTTTGTTTTGCTGATTCTACCGTTTTTGCCACTTCAACAACTGCTTGTGCAGGAGCTTCTTGTGGTGAAGATTCTGCAGTAACAGATCCATCTTCTTCTGTTTCGATAATAGCAATTGTCTGCCCGACCTGAACTAAATCGTCTTTCTGAAACAACTTTTCGACCAATATACCAGAAACTTCTGAAGGCACCTCGCTATCTACCTTATCGGTTGCAATTTCGAGTACCATTTCGTCTGCTTCTACTCTGTCTCCAACTTCTTTAAGCCAGTTTGTGATAGTTGCTTCTGCTACGCTTTCCCCCATTTTCGGGAGTTTTAATTCAAATCGTGCCATATTCACTATGTAGTTTTCAGAGTGCGAATTTACAATTTTAATTTTAGATTTGAAACGCAAATCAAATTATAACCTCGCCTTTTTCTTCTTTACTATTACTTCCAATCAAAAAGTTAGTTGTCCTTGGTCGTATCTTAAATGTAAAGTTTCGATTTTTGTTATTCTGCATAAATGCAATAATCTCTTTATTCGAAACAAAATTATTGTCAAAAATAATTTCAACCGATTTTTTATCTAACAAGTTGAAATTGTAGTTTTTATAATCTTTAAGTAGTACAATATTCTTAAGCATCTTTTGTTCTAAAACAAGTCTAAATTCCTCATCTTCCGAAATAAAAATATAACTTTCAGGGATTTTCTTTACGATTGAATTTTTCCGAAACGAGTTGAAAAGCAAAAAACATTTTATTGCTACATTAGTACAAAAATCAAGTAAAAAATTAGTTTTAAAGTGCTTTTTATAAAAAATATTCATTGCTCCATAAAAGCGTTCAAAATAGATTTTATCTTTAAGAGTACTTTCTCCTTTATAGTGAATAATTACAGCATCGGAAAAATAGTAATTTTCAAGACCTGATTTTTCTGCTCGATAGCACAAATCAATATCTTCTCCATACATAAAAAAATCTTCGTCAAAACCTTTTAAGTCAAGGTATTTTTGTCTTTCTACAAACATAAAAGCTCCTACAAAAACACTGGCTTTTCCACTTTGATTTTCAGACAGATGATTGGCATAATATGATTTATCATTACCAAGCAATTTCAGGAGAGAAATTTTAGGAGTTGGTACATTTCTTTTGCTTTCAGGTAAAAAATTCCCTGTTCCGTCAATAAGTTTACACCCGACAACCCCCAAATTTTCCTTATTTTGAACAAATTCTAATACTTTTGAAAAAGTATCTTCCGCAACAACTGTATCCGGATTCAGAATGCAAATATATTTACCTTTGGCCTTGCTTACTCCAATGTTATTTCCTTTCGGAAAACCCATATTATTTTGATTTTCAATAAGAATAGCTTCTTTAAACCGTTCTTTAACCATCTGACAACTTCTGTCAGAAGATGCATTATCTACAACAATTATCTCGGAATCAATTCCTTCGAGTGCTTTCTGTACACTCAAAAGACATTGTTCCAAAAAATAACAAACATTATAGTTGAGAATAATTACCGACAACTGCATTGGACAAAGATATTCATTTTTAGTTTTAGGTCGTTGTTTTAAGTTCAAGCATAAGTTTTTGTATTTTTGCAAAAATTTCAGAGTTTCTGAAATACATAGAATTTGATACAAAATAAATGCTCTACCCGAAAATACCCTTAGCCCAAAACCTGATTGAAATATTCAGACAAAAAGGAATCAAACACATTGTGATTTCTCCCGGATCCAGAAATGCACCTCTTACTATCGGATTCGCCTCTAATCCGGAATTCAATTGCTTTAGTATTGCAGACGAAAGATGTGCCGGCTTTTTTGCTCTCGGAATAGCCCAACAAACAAGAAAACCGGTAGCAGTAGTTTGTACTTCGGGTTCTGCATTGTTAAACTATTATCCTGCCTTAGCAGAGGCTTATTATTCACAAGTTCCTTTTGTTGTAGTTTCGGCAGACCGACCATTAAACAAAATTGATATAGGAGACGGACAAACTATTCGTCAACAAAATGTATTCAGTAATCACACTTTATATAATGCAAATCTGACCGAAGAAGCATCAGAAGAAAACAATAAAAAAATCTGTGAAGCACTAGAAACTTGTGTGCTGAAAAAAGGACCTGTACACATCAATATACCTTTTGAAGAACCGCTATACGAAACTACGGAGGTTGCGAAATTCTTAGAAATTCCAAATCAAACAATCGAAACACATCCTGTTGTTACTTCGCCAGAACTATTCAAAAAACTAAAAGACCTATATACTTCTTTCAGGAAAAAATTGGTTTTGGTTGGGACAAACTATCCAAATGAAATAAATTCGGATGTGCTTGAAAAATTAGCTAATGATCCTTCGGTCGTTGTAATGACCGAAACTACTTCGAACCTTCATCATGAAAAGTTTGTTAATAATATTGATGTATTAATTACCCCTTTCACACAAGAAGATTTCAAAGCTTTTCAACCTGACTTACTCATTACCTTCGGAGGAATGATTGTATCCAAAAGAATAAAAGCTTTCTTGCGAAAATATCAACCTCAAGAACATTGGCATATTGACCCGTTAAGAGCCTATGATACTTTTGGTTGTCTCTCACAACACATTGAAGAACATCCCAATAATTTCCTCACAAAACTACTTACTGAAACTAATCCGACTGAAAGTAATTACAATGATTTTGTTCAAAAAATAAAAGCTAAAAGAAAAGAAAAAACAGCTGATTTTACTCGTACAGCTCCTTATTCTGACTTCACAATTTTTGATAAAATAGTAAAGGCTTTACCCGAAAATATTCAGCTGCAAGTAGGTAACAGTTCAGCTATTCGATACTTACAGTTATTCGATTTAAATCCTTCTATCGAAGTGTTTTGTAACAGAGGGACAAGTGGAATTGACGGAAGTACCTCTACAGCTATTGGTGCTGCAACGGTTACTAAAAAACCTGTTATTCTGATTACAGGTGATGTAAGTTTCTTTTATGACAGTAATGCGTTGTGGAACAATTATATACCTGAAAATTTCAAGATAATTCTTATCAATAATTCAGGTGGAGGTATTTTCAGAATTTTACCCGGACATCAAAAAACCGATATTTTCAGCACCTTTTTTGAGACTCAACATAATCTTAATGCAGAATATTTAGCCAAGATGTTTGGATTTAACTACTTCTATGCTCAAAACGAGCTCGAAGTTCAAATCGGATTAGAGCAATTTTTGAAATGTGATAAAAAATGTATTTTGGAAGTCGCCACTCCAACAGAAGTAAATGACCAAGTATTGAATGAGTTTTTAAAACTCAAGCTTCTTTTTCCGTAGTTCAAAGTTCTGCCCTAAATATACTTTTCTGACCATTTCGTCTTGTACAAGTTCCTCCGGGACTCCTGCTTTAAGGATTGCTCCTTCAAACATCAGATAAGTTTTATCGGTAATGGCAAGTGTTTCTTGTACGTTGTGGTCAGTGATGAGTATTCCGATATTTTTGTTTTTGAGTTGAGCTACAATTCTCTGAATATCTTCTACTGCAACAGGGTCAACTCCCGCAAAAGGCTCGTCCAACAAAATAAATTTAGGGTCAGTTGCGAGGGCTCTTGCAATTTCGGTGCGTCGTCTCTCTCCTCCCGAAAGTAAATCACCTCGGTTTTTTCGGATATGACCCAAACTGAACTCATCAATTAAAGAATCTAACTTATATCGTTGTTCTTTCTTGGAAAGTTTAGTGAGTTGAAGTACACTCAAAATATTGTCCTCAATAGATAATTTTCTGAAAACAGAAGCCTCCTGAGCCAAATATCCGATTCCGTGTTGAGCGCGCTTATACATCGGAAAATCAGTAATATCCATATCATCAAGAAAGATTTTTCCTCCATTGGGCTTTACGAACCCTACAATCATATAAAACGATGTAGTTTTACCTGCTCCGTTCGGACCAAGAAGCCCCACAATTTCTCCTTGACTTACTTCAACCGAAACACCTCTTACTACGGTTCTCTTTTTGTAGGTTTTTATAAGATTCTCTGCTCTTAACTTCATTTCGATTCTTTAATCTCAGCAAAGTTAAGCGAAATATTAAATAAATTATCATTTGAAACAATTTTAAACGGTCTGTGAAATATTTAGGGAGATTTTGACCAATGGTTTATCTTTGTACATTCAAACACAAATCTACCAAGTGAGCTTAATTACCGCGTATTTCAAGTTTTTAACAAAATCAACCAATCAACACGGAGTACATTCTCCTTTTGTGTTTGATTTGGTCACCAAATGTTTTTATGACAAAACAAAATATGCGGAGTACGAAGTTTTGCAACAATACAGAAATTCTCTTTTGAAAAATAATTCTATTATCTCAGTTACGGATTTTGGGGCAGGTTCAAGAATTTTTAAATCTAAACATAGGAAAATTTCTGCTATTGCTCAAAATGCGGGAATTTCCAAAAAAAGAGCAGAATTGCTCTTCAGACTTGTGCGATATTTTGAACCGCAAGCTGTTTTAGAAATTGGAACATCTTTAGGATTGGCCACTACAGCTTTATCGTTGGGTAGTCCGAAAGCAAAAATTATAACGCTTGAAGGCTGTCCTAACACTCAAAATGTAGCGAAAAAACAGTTTCACAACTTTAGACTTAATATACAGAATATTGAGTTTGTAACCACAGAATTTTCTGCTTTTCTGAAAAACAATCAACTCCCTCCTGCTAACCGTTACATCATTTATTTTGATGGAAATCACTCTAAAGAAGCTACATTAGAGTATTTCAAACTGCTTTTGCCTACTGCTACCAATGATTCGGTTTGGATTTTTGACGACATTCACTGGAGCAAAGAAATGGAAGAAGCATGGGAAGAAATCAAAACTCACGAAAAAGTAAAGGTCACCATTGATACTTTTCAATGGGGTTTAGTTTTCTTTAGAAAAGAACAAGAAAAAGAGCATTTTATAATCCGAGCGGGAATACTCTGATTTATTCACTTTCGATAACCACAAAATTATACGCTCCTGCATCAATTTCTCCGCTTCTCAAATTCCCCAAAATATCACCTGTACCACTATAATTTGGAGTTGCAATCCCTTTTGCAGCTGAGGAATCAAGTATTCTGAGGTCATTTTTTATACCGTTCACAAAATCTGCTTTATTACCATTCAAAGTTTTAGCAATCACACTATTGAGATAAAGCGAAGTATTGTCAAAATCATATATAGGGTTTTCTGTAAAACGATTATTCAAATCAACAAAACGTATAAGCGAATTTTCAAACGAAAAATTAAATATTGAGCCTTCTGCTTTGTTGATATTTAATTCGATATTATTAGAGCCATAAACAATACAATTTTCAAATTGTGCATTAAGCGGTAGAAAACCTTCGACAGTTTCATACGTATTATCCAAAATCAGTGCAGGAAGTGAGCGATAACTTCTATTCCAGTAATTAGCAATGGTAGAATGTACAAAACTATAGTTTCCTCCTACAGTACAAGCAAGAGAGCTTTGTCCGGCATTGTTTATCACCACATTAAATCCATTAATATACCCCGTTTGGGCCATAATTCCGAAATTAGCTGTGTTATAAATCTGTACATTCTCAAGCTCTAACGGACAATTTTGAACCAATAATCCGATAATTGAGTTTTTGATAATAGCATTTTTTACAGAATTATCAACACTTCCACTGGTCAGCCAAATTGTTCCCCATTGCCCGGGAATTTCAGAAAAGAAAGGCTCTAATCGATCACCCTCAAACATCACAGGGTTTTCTAATGTTCCGTTAACTTGAATCGAAGCATTATTGGCAACTATAATCCCCGAATTATCGTGAAAGTGTATTCGGGCTCCTTCCTGAACTTCAAGGGTTTTACCACTCGGAACAGCTGCATATCCATAAATCACATAGGGTTTTTCGTTTGTCCAAATAAGTTCATTTCCATGATTCGGGTCATTTTCATCAAGGAAAAAACCTCGGATTTTATCCGGACCTATTTCTAACTCTTCATATACCCCATTTTCATCTCGATGCGGATAAAGGAAAATCGCATCTTGAACTAAAGTTACCAATTCTACCTTTTGTGTATGAGTTACACTTTCAAATTCGATTTTATCGGTATAAAGAAATGTAGTTTCAGAGTTGGCATAATCGTTATAATCAATTGTTGTTTCTATAAAAATATACATACTGTCTCGAGCCAACATCTCTACGTTGTTGAATATTTTTCCGTACATTCCATCTACCATAAGGCGATATTTTGAATTTTCGCCTCCACCCAAACCGATTCTCGGAATTTTGATGTCTTTATTGCTTCGGTTATAAACTTTCAGAGTATAAGTACTTGATCCTATGTTACTGAAAACCGTATCTAAATAAACCGTATCTCTGGAAAACTCAAGATGTACGGTGCTTGGTTCAAAATCAAAATCGTTTCTGCACGAAGAAATCAAAGTAAGTATAACTGCTACAAATATGTACGGAACTAATCGCATTGTATATTTTTTGACAAAAGTACTAATAACCTGTTTATTCAAAAATTTTTATTCAAAAACCTGAAATTTTATGTTTAAAACGTGTCTATCAAACGGAAAAAATATAAGTATAGTATTTGTAAAGTCAGAATATAAATTTAAATTTGCATCATCAGGTTATCAGGAAATTATGGTAAAAAAATACACTATAGGATTGTTTTTTGTGTTAGCATTGTCTGCGAGCATAGTGATTTTAGCTCAAGACGGTAAAACAAATACTGCTCAGAAAACAGAACTTAATTTTTACCCGAATCCTGTAAGTGACGGAAAAATTTATATTACCTCTGCCACCACTTCCAACAAAGAAGTTGAAATTTTTGATGTCCTAGGAAAATCCGTTCTCAAGGCAACAGTAGTTAAAGAACTCAACATCAGCTCGCTAGACCCGGGAGTTTACCTTATCAAAATTAAAGATGGAGAAAATTCGGTTACTCGTAAACTTGTTGTGAAATAATTGTCTAAACGCATTTTTGATATAATTTTCTCGGTAACTGCCCTTCTGTTGGTAGGATGGGTAATTGCTTTGAGTTACATTATCGCCTCGATTGATACCCGTTCTAACGGTATTTTTCTTCAGAAAAGAGTTGGTCAGTACGGAAAACTTTTTACTATTTTCAAACTGAAAACCATTCGTCCTAAAACCCAAAAAATTTCTCCTATAGGCAAGTTTTTCAGAAGGTATAAAATAGATGAGTTACCTCAATTCTTTAATGTACTTTTCGGGGATATGTCCGTTGTAGGACCAAGACCTGATATTCCTGGATATTATGATTTGCTTGAAGGCGAAAACAGAAAAATTCTTGAATTGAAACCGGGACTAACCTCAGAAGCAAGCATTAAATATGCCAACGAAGAAGAGCTGCTTTCAAAACAGGAGAATCCCTTGAAGTATAATGATGAGGTAATATTTCCGGACAAGGTAAAAATAAATCTTGACTACTATTATAACCGGTCTTTCTGGTTGGATATAAAAATCATTATCCAGACGATATTTTAAGAATAAACAGACCTAAAGGATTTTTGGGTTAAATAGCGAAAATCTTAAAAATATTTTTTGGTAAAGTCTCAAAATCTACTGAATATAGAATTTTTTAGAAAAAGTAAAGTAGGGGAGTTATAGTTAAACGCGGGATAATGTGACAAGATAGATTCAACTGTTATTAATTTAGTCCACAAAAGTTAAAACAGCTTTTTAAAAACCTGCTTTTTACTCTGATTATGCTCTTTTTTCAGTTCATTGATTTTCTCTTTTTTTTCTTCTTTAGAAAGTGCGGTGTCCTTTTTTATTTTTTTGACAAGCTTCTCAAAATTTCTTTTCAAAATATATAGATAATCAGCTTCTCCTTCCGAATGTAAGTTTTGTGTTTTCATACTAAATCAATTTTTGGGGTAAAACTCATATAGCTTAATCTCTGTTTCTTTATCCCTGACAGTTGCGTATTGTTTTAAATCACTTCATATTAATGGGTGGGGCTTTTTCTTCTAGTTTAATGTTTTGTTGAGAGAAAATATTAAACGAAAACATCAGAATTAAAGAAATGATTATTTTTTTCATTTTTTAGTTACATTTTAAAGAACTAACTTAAAATCCGATTTTAAGTTAGTTCCTTTTTGTCTTTGTTTGCAACTAAAAAGAATATTATGGTATCGAAAACATTTGATAAAGAGCTACGCTCCAAGTAATGACAATAAAAAATCCTGCCATAATAATCCGAACCAAATATTTCTCTCTAAAAGTTTCCTTGTTTTTTTTATACTCTAAATAAGTTCCAGCAGTTATAGATATAAATGAAGCAACAGCACTTATATAAAGAATTACAGGATATTTATCAAAAAAACTTCCGTGTAATAGTACCATAAAACATAAAATAAGAGGAATACCAAATAATATCTTTTTCATATTTTTTTGATTTTTAATTATTGGTTTGATCTTCTATACAATCTTCATAATCCAATTGACAATCATCATTGGCTGCCACCCACGCTACCGTTACTGCTCCGTGACACAACAATCCTAATACCACTGTTAAATCTAAAGCATAACAAGCAATATGCCCCGTTGTAGCGGCTGCTGACGCTTTTGCAAAACAATTTCGACGACGTCTTTCACAGTTATTGCTATAAGTTTCAAAATTTTCAAATCCTGCTATGAAAATATCTCCCAACTCTTCTTGTCCCATATCAGATATAGCATACCTATCATTCAAACTGACGCTTAAATCAACAAATCTTTGAGCGTATTCTGAGGCTTCCTCTCTGCTCTCATATCCCATACTGTTAGCAAACAACTCTATTTCTTCATTGCTTAGCTCTTCGCCTTGTTCAAGAAAGTAATTTATTTGTTCAACATCTCTATTTTTATGCTCGTAATCTAAAAATAAATTATATAATTCAATAAAATCGGAATCTTCCGATAAATCCAATATTCCTTCTCTTTTTGAGAAATTGTTATTTGCTTGTGTTTCTGTGTTTTCTTCATTAGAACAACTCGTCATAACAAATGCTCCTAAAATCATTGTGGCAAAAGCCATAAAAATTACTTTGTACGTCTTCATTTTAAATTGTGTTTAAAGTTAATAAAAAATTAAATAAGTCAAAAAGTTTCGCGAAATATTTTGTTTGACAGAACAAAGGTTTAAGAAAATAAAAAAACAAAAAATTACTTTTACGAAAAATATAAACAATGGAAGAAATACTAAACCGAATAAAAGAGCTTCGCAAAAACAAAGGGTTTTCATACGAAAATATGGCAGATGAATTAAATATTTCTCCGAGTTCGTATCGGAAAATTGAAATGAACCAATCTAAACTAACGGTTGATAGGCTTGTTAAAATATCTGAAATTTTAGAGGCAAAGTTAGAAGAAATTCTTGATATAAAACCTGATAGGATTTATAATCAGGAGATAAAAGAAAACAGTATTGGTTATCAGGATATTCATAATTTCTATGAGGAAAACAAAGATAAAACCGAAAAAAATAGAGGAGCTTTATAAGGCTTTACTTAAAGAAAAAGACGAAACTATAGCGGTTCTGAAAGCGTTATCGGAAAAATAAGTTATAGTGTAAATTGCATTTACTAATTGAACTTATACAACGTAAATATGTGTAAATATTGTTTCAAAATAAACAAAAAAACACGATATTTGTAGGGTTATGAACAAGCATTGGATGGACTTATTGTCTTATCTTAAATATTTAATTAAGAGAAACCCCGAGTGAATCAAGTACAACTTGATTATTCACAAGATGTCTAATTCTAAAAATTAAAGTTATGCCTTTTTATCATAAATTAGGGAAAATCCCACACAAACGACATATCCAATTTCGCAAAGAAGACGGGAGTTTGTATTACGAACAACTTTTCGGTACGATTGGTTTTGACGGGATGTCATCTAATATGTATCACATTCACAGACCGACACAGGTAAAAGAAATTCGCAATCAGTATAGTGTTGCTCCCAAAATAGCAAAAGCAAATAACATTCAGTCTTACCGATTAAGAGGTTTTGAAGTAGCTCCGGAAAATGACTTTTTGGAAAGCCGAAAAATTGTTTTAACTAATAGCGATTGCCATATTGTTTTGGCTGCTCCAAGAGAGTCCATGAAAGATTATTTTTATAAAAACACGGACTCCGACGAAGTTATTTTTATCCACAAAGGAACCGGAAAACTTAGAACTTTTTTAGGAAATCTGGATTTTAAATACGGAGACTATCTGGTTATCCCTCGAGGGATGATTTACAAAATTGATTTTGATACTACAGATAACCGTCTGTTTATTATCGAATCAAGAAGTCCGGTTTATACTCCGAAAAAATACAGGAACTGGTTCGGACAATTGTTAGAACATTCTCCGTTTTGCGAAAGAGATATCCGTCAACCTCAAGAACTGGAAACTTATGACGAGAAGGGAGACTTTCTTATCAAAGTAAAAAAGAAAGATGAGATTTTTGACATGATTTATGCTACACATCCTTTTGATGTAGTAGGATATGACGGATTTAACTATCCGTATGCTTTGTCTATTCATGATTTCGAACCAATTACGGGAAGAATTCATCAACCACCTCCGGTGCATCAAACTTTTGAGACAAATGCTTTTGTAATTTGTTCATTCGTACCGAGATTGTATGATTACCACCCGCTTTCTATTCCGGCTCCTTACAACCACAGCAACATTGATTCGGACGAGGTTTTGTATTATGTTGACGGTGATTTTATGAGCAGAAACGATATTGAACCGGGACATATTTCGTTGCATCCGGCCGGAATTCCTCACGGACCTCATCCGGGAGCTTACGAAAGAAGTATCGGCAAATTAGACACAAAAGAATTGGCTGTAATGGTAGATACCTTCAAACCACTAATGGTTACAGAAGATGCCTTGAAAATAGCCGATGACAAATATTTTCAATCTTGGTTAGAGTAATTATGAATCAACAAAAACTACCCGCAGATTCGTCTGCAACCATCCTCGGAATTATATCTCTGGTAATAGCTGTAACTTTAGGGTGTTGCGGATTATCTGTTGTCGGAGTGATTTTGGCTATAATCGGATTAGTTAGTGCCAATAAAAGTTTAAGGGAATTTGCTATGAATCCGGACGCTTACTATCCGAATAGCAAAGGAAATGTCCAAACAGCAAAAGTTTTAAACATAATAGGTCTGATCCTCAATGGTATTATCACCCTTATTCTGATAATTTACTTTTTGATTTACGGAGCATTTCTATTTACAGCCATTACACAATCCAAAATAAACAATAATTGGGATGACGAGTCGGGGTATTACTACGAGGAAGAAGAGGAAGAAGATATTTTTGTAGAAGAACAAGATTCTTATTACCATTACCAAGATTCTACTCAAGTAGAAGAAATTGAATAAAAAACATTTTTTAAAACAACAAAAACTTAGAATAAAATGTCACAAGAATTAAAACCTGTAGAATACGGATTAGAGAAAATTTTTGAAGGTGCACAAGATTTTCTTCCGATTTTAGGAACAGATTACGTAGAATTCTACGTAGGAAACGCTAAACAAGCTGCTCATTATTATAAAACTGCTTTCGGGTTCCAATCAGAGGCGTATGCCGGATTAGAAACCGGAGTAAGAGACAGAGCTTCATATGTAGTAAAGCAAGATAAAATTCGTTTAGTATTAACTACTGCTCTTAACTCTCAATCTCCAATCGGAGAGCACGTGAAAAAACACGGAGACGGAGTAAAAGTAGTAGCTCTTTGGGTAGAAGATGCCAGAAGTGCATTTGAAGAAACTACCAAAAGAGGCGGAAGACCTTACATGGAGCCAACCGTAATGAAGGACGAACACGGAGAAGTAGTCCAATCGGGAATTTATGCTTACGGAGAAACCATTTTTATGTTCACAGAGCGTAAAAATTACAAAGGTATTTTCATGCCGGGTTATGTAAAATGGGAATCAGATTACAATCCTGCTCCGGTAGGATTAAAATACATTGACCACATGGTAGGTAATGTAGGGTGGAACCAAATGAATGTTTGGGTAAAATGGTTTGAAGATGTATTAGGATTCGTAAACTTCTTGTCTTTTGACGACAAACAAATTCACACAGAATATTCTGCTTTGATGTCAAAAGTAATGGCCAACGGAAACGGAAGAATCAAATTCCCAATTAATGAGCCTGCTGAAGGAAAGAAAAAATCTCAAATTGAGGAATACCTTGAGTTTTATGAAGGAGAAGGTGTTCAACACATTGCCGTTGCTACCGATGACATCATCAAAACGGTAAGTGAACTTAAAGCTCGCGGAGTAGAATTCTTATCAAGACCTCCTCAAGCATACTACGATGCAATTCCTGAAAGACTAAAAGGTCATATGCATAAGTTTAAAGAAGACATCAAACAACTTCAGGACTTAGGTATTATGATTGATGCAGATGAAGAAGGTTATCTGTTGCAAATCTTTACTAAACCGGTAGAAGACCGTCCTACTCTATTCTATGAAATCATTCAAAGAATGGGTGCGAGAGGATTTGGAGCAGGAAACTTCAAGGCTCTTTTTGAATCTATCGAAAGAGAACAAGAGAAAAGAGGAACTCTGTAATCTTCTTCTATTAAAGATTTTTTAATAAATCGGCTGCTTTTGGAGTTTTGAATATGAATTTTTTGTTAAATATCGTTTTTGATTAAAAATATTTCAAAAGCAGTCGTATATTTGCACCAAAATTTGTTTGTGTAAACGATTTACATAGTTAAGTTTTGGTTGGTTAATAAAAAGAAAAGCTCCGTTACTTTTGGGAAGTGATGGAGTTTTTTGTTTTATAACCCTATTCTTCCCTACAGCACATATACCACAAAACATTATTCTAAGACAGGTTAACTCAAAAAACCATAATTTTTCTTTTATAGAAATTCCTCGCTTATCTCAAAACTGAAATCCTTATCTTTGTGCTTTAAAACATCTATGAAAATAATCGATTGGTATATACTCAAGCGTTATTTAGTAACATTCGGGATGATGTTGCTCTTGTTTGCTCCAATCGGTATTGTTATTGATATTTCCGAAAAAATAAACAAAATCTTAGAAAGCAAAGCTCCTCTGGACGAAACCGTTTTTTTCTATATGAATTTCACGGTTTATTTTGCTAATTTTCTCTTCCCGATATTCTTGTTTTTATCCATCATTTGGTTTACTTCAAAACTGGCAAATAACACCGAAATTATTGCAATTTTGAGTTCGGGGGTTTCTTTTACGAGATTTTTACGTCCGTACATTGTTGGGGCAACCATTATCTCGGTTTTTGCACTTTTAATGAGTTTTTATTTAGTACCTACCGCAAGTAAAAACTATAACGAATATCGCTACAAATACCTCAAAAGAAACAGTGAAATACGTGAAAGCACTAATGTTTTCAAGCAACTGAACGACACTCAATACATCCATGTAAATTCTTTTAATCCATCCAGTAAAATAGGTTTTGAGTTTTCATTAGAAACTTTTAATACAAAAAACCAATTGAAAGAAAAAATTCAGGCGTCAAGTATCAAATGGAATGATGCAGACAGCACATATACTTTGCGAAATTTTCATAAAAGAGTAATCGGAGAGCTTGATGACAAAATATATTCGGAAATAAAAAAAGATACTGTCCTCAACTTTGATCTGGAGGATTTAACCCCGGTAATTTATATGGCTGAAACGCTTTCGATAAGGGAACTTAATCGATTTATTGAAAGAGAAAAATTAAGAGGATCAGGAAACATCAACACGTATTTAGTTGTAAAATACAAAAGGTTTGCCGTTCCGGTTTCAGCTTTTATTTTGACTATTATTGCCGTTTCGGTTTCAGCTATGAAACGTAGAGGAGGAATGGGAATCAATTTGGCTATCGGTATTTTTATTGCTTTTTCGTATGTGTTTTTTGACAAAATGTTTGGAACATTAGCCGAAAAATCTAGTATTTCTCCGATGTTGGCCGTTTGGCTTCCGAATATTATTTTCGGATTTTTAGCTCTTTATCTCTTACAAAATGCCAAGCGTTAAAACCAAAAGTTATCTTCATCTTCATCTGATTGTCTTCATTTGGGGATTTACCGGAGTTCTAGGAGAACTTATTTCAGCCGGTTCTATGGCAAAAGTTTGGTATCGTATGAGCATTGCTTTGGTTTTGGTTGGAGTCTATATTTTATATAAAAAAATTCCTTTAAAAATATCTCGCCATCTTTTATTGGCTTTTTTAGGTTCCGGATTTATCATTGCTATTCATTGGTTTACTTTTTTTGAAGCTATAGAGGTGTCTAATGTTTCGGTTACACTTGCTACGCTTTCGACAGGAGCATTTTTTGCCTCAATCTTAGAACCTATTTTTTATAAGCGAAAAATAATCGGGTACGAAGTGTTGTTCGGATTGCTTGTAATACTCGGATTGTATATTATTTATGAAGTAAACGGAGATTTTCTTTACGGAATAGCTTTAGCACTTGTTGCTGCTTTTTTATCTGCTACTTTTTCCATCATTAACGGAAAATTTGCAGGAATATATGACTCATCTTACATTTCGTTTTATCAAATCTTAGGAGGAGTATTCCTGATTAGTCTTTTTCTTTTATATACGGGAGAAATGAACGCAGATTTTTTTTCTTTAAGTACTAATGATTGGATTTATCTATTGATTTTAGGCTCAATTTGTACTGCTTATACTTTTGTATCTTCCATTAGTGTAATGAAACACTTAAGCCCTTATACGGTTATGCTTACCATTAACTTGGAGCCTGTTTACGGAATTATTTTAGCTATTATTTTATTTCCTGAAACTGAAAAAATGAGCACGGAATTTTACATAGGGGCAGGAATTATTATTCTCACCATTCTGGCAAACGGATATTTAAAACTGAAAAAAACTCAGGATTAGACCGATGTTTTGTTTTTAATCAATTAAATTTTAGCAGCTCCAACTCCTCCTTTGTCTGTTATAAACTTCCTGTTATGGCAAAAAGTTGCCAAATGTAGGTCTATAAAGTCATAGACTTCTCTTTTGTATTTATCGGGATATAAAACATGAACATTAGCTCCTGCATCAAGGGTAAAACAAACGGGTATTTTAGTATTATTTCTAAATTCCCATATTTGATTTATGATGTGCAAGGTATTAGGCTTCATCAGAATAAAATATGGGTGTGAAGTCATCATCATACTATGTAAAGTCAGAGCTTCACTCTCGACAATACTGATGAATTTCTCATAATCTCCTGATTGAAAAACTTCTAAAATATCTGAAAGATTTTGGTTAGCTTGTTCAAAACGCTTTTCAGCAAACGGATGATTATGCATTAAATTATGCCCTACACTGCTCGAAACTTGTTTTTGCCCAACATCCACCAACAAGATTGTATCTTGATAATTTTTAAAATTATCGTGCAGTTCAAAATCAAGCTCTACTCCAAATAAATCCGAGCTATACGAAATTTTTGGATGTTTTCCCCAAACAACCGGATTTCCCTTAACGCTTCTGCAAGCACTCCCTGAACCCAAACGAGCCAAAAAAGATGCTTTTTTGTAAAAATAATCATCAGACATCTCTCGGAACTTTCTTTCAATATCCGTCAAACATAATGAAAGTGCAGCCATAGCTGAAGCAGAAGAAGCTATTCCCGAACTATGAGGAAATGTATTTTTGCTGTCAATTACAAAATGATAAGCCGTAAGAAAAGGGAGATATGGTTTGATTCTTTCGAAAAATTGTTGAATTTTCGGATGAAAATCAGATTTTGGGTTTCCTTCAAACAAAAATTCAAAGGATAACTGTTGCTTATTTATTTTTTCAGAAAAAGAAACTTTGGTAATAGTTCTACATTCAGAAAGTGTAAAACTAACCGAAGCATTTGCCGGAATCTGATTTTGCTTTTTTCCCCAATATTTTACAAGAGCTATATTACTGGGTGCTTCCCATTGTATCTCTCCTTGTAGTTGAGAAAAGTCATATTGAGGAGAGATAAAATCTTTTTCTGAAATCATAACCTTTATTTTTCGTTTACAAAGATACATTTTTTCACCCCGAAAGTATAAATACTTTCTCACAAGTTCATCCACATGCCAATCGTTGAAAAATTCCACGTTTTTTTCTACAATTCTACGACTGTGTCGTTTTAAAAAACAAAATGAATTCCTTTTTTCACAAGGTTTTATAAGACCTAATCGTCTTACATCGTGTTTGGCACGGTTCTGTATATTTATGTAAATACATAAGACTAATTTTAAAAGTTAGTATTGAGTAAGGTGGTTTTTTGAAGATTTTTTCTTCAAGGGAGAAGGAAGCAATAATGCTTCCTTTTCTTTTTTCATTTACTCTGCTAATTACAATATTATAACCGACTTATTTTCAATAAAATAAATTCTTCTCCTATAAATAAATCCTACACTTAAACAAAAGCCTTTTTATGAAAATAGAAGTTCATTAAAACCGAAATTTCTATTACCTTTGTAGGTTACAAGATGTATTGATTTTAGTATGAGTTTAGTAAAACTTTCCATAAAGGGAATTTCGTACAGCCAAACTCAAAACGGAGCCTATGCTTTGATTTTGAACGAGGTAGATGGAGAAAGAAAATTACCAATTGTAATTGGAGCTTTTGAAGCACAATCAATCGCTATCGCTTTGGAAAAAGAAATAAAACCTCCCCGACCACTTACACACGATTTATTTAAAAATTTTGCTGACCGTTTTGATATTGTGATTAAACAGGTCATTATCCATAAGTTGGTTGATGGAATTTTTTACTCAAGCATTATTTGCGAAAGAGACAGAATTGAAGAAATCATCGATGCTAGAACTTCGGATGCTATTGCTTTGGCTTTAAGGTTTAATGCTCCGATTTTTACTTATAAAAACATCTTAGACAAAGCAGGTGTTTATCTTCAAGTTAATCCTTTTGAGTCTAAAAGAAACGAAGATGATGACCCGTTGGGATTAGCAGATGAAGAAAGTCCCGTAAATACTGAAGTGAATTATACCAATCATACTATTGAAGAATTATATGAAATGTTAGAAATCGCGGTAAGTAACGAAGATTATGAAAAAG
Organism: uncultured Flavobacterium sp.; assembly: GCA_964629155.1. GTDB lineage: Bacteria > Bacteroidota > Bacteroidia > Flavobacteriales > Flavobacteriaceae > Flavobacterium. Next base: position 4,084 of record CAZVQI010000007.1, on the reverse strand, counting down.
CCGTAAAAATTAGAGATGAAATATCTCGTAGAGAGCAGAAAAAATGAAACATCTTTTTCTCGGAAAAAACTGGATTAAAACCGGACTTAAATTCGGGTTTTTGATGTTTGTGATTGTTGGAGTTGCTTTTGCAATTTTACAAGGCAGGATGCTCTCTCTCCAATATCTGATTATCAATTTTGTGATTATGATGATTGGAGGTTTAATTTACGGTTTTTTGATGAAAATATATTTTATGCTAACAAGTAAAGGAAAATGAGACAATATTTAGATTTAGTTAAACACGTTTTAGAAAACGGAACTCAAAAAGGAGACAGAACCGGAACCGGAACAAAAAGTATTTTTGGTTATCAGATGCGTTTTGATTTAAATGAAGGTTTTCCGCTTGTTACTACCAAAAAATTACATTTAAAATCCATTATTCACGAGCTTTTATGGTTTTTGAAAGGTGATACCAATATAGCTTATTTAAAAGAAAACGGAGTGCGTATTTGGGATGAATGGGCAGATGAAAATGGAAATTTAGGTCCTATTTACGGACAACAGTGGAGAAATTGGGACAGTAAAGAAATCGACCAAATTTCTGAGCTTATAGAAACTCTAAAAACCAACCCGAATAGTCGAAGAATGTTAGTTTCGGCTTGGAATCCGTCTGTTTTACCGGATACATCCAAATCATTTGCTGAAAATGTTGCCGAAGGAAAAGCAGCTCTTCCTCCTTGCCACGCTTTTTTTCAATTTTATGTAGCAGAAGGAAAATTGTCCTGCCAATTATATCAACGAAGTGCGGATATTTTCTTAGGAGTACCTTTTAACATTGCTTCATATGCTTTGTTGGTTCTGATGATTGCTCAAGTTACAAATCTACAACCCGGAGAGTTTATACATACTTTCGGAGATGCGCATATTTACAACAACCACATCGAACAACTGGAATTACAACTTTCAAGAGAACCGAGAAAACTTCCGAAAATGATACTCAATCCGGAAGTGAAAAACATTTTTGATTTTAAATATGAAGATTTTACTTTGGTTGATTATGACCCACATCCTCATATCAAAGGTGTGGTTGCAGTTTAAGTATCGGACTTATAATCTTCAAATGCCTCAAAAATCAACTCGTTTTCGACTTGTTGGTCAATTTTGATATTTCCGATCGGATTAAGCAACACAAATAATATTTTGCCATATTCATTCTTTTTGTCAAAAGACAACAATTCAATAATGGCTTGAATATCTTTTTTGTTGAACTCTACAAAAGGGTAAATATCTTTCAATACTGATTTTATCTCGTGATATTCATCGGTTGAAATCAATCCTTTTTTTAACGACAAATAACTTTCCAAAATCATTCCGACAGCCACAGCTTCTCCGTGCAAAAGTTTTTGTTTTTCAGGATTTTCCATACAATAGCTCTCAATGGCATGACCGAGGGTATGCCCGTAGTTTAGTGCTTTTCGGATTCCGTTTTCGGTTAAATCTTCAGAAGTAATTTTAGTCTTTATTTCGACTGAACGAACAATAAGTCTGTCTAATTCTGATAAATCAATATTGCGGAAATCAGACAGTTCTTTCCAATATTCTTTATCCTGAATCAGTCCATGTTTGAGCATTTCAGCATATCCGGAGCGAATCTCATTAGAAGGAAGCGTATCCAAAAATCGAAAATCAATCAACACCATTTGAGCATTGGTAATCGTCCCGATTTGATTTTTCAAACTTCCTAAATCTACCCCTGTTTTGCCTCCCAGCGAAGCGTCAACCATTCCGAGTAAAGAAGTCGGAACATTTATAAAATCAATTCCTCGCTTGAAAACCGAAGCCACAAAACCTGCAATATCAGTGATTACCCCTCCTCCAAGTCCAATCATCAAACTTTTTCGGTCTGCTTTGAGGTCAATTAATATATTCCAAAGCTCTGTACAAGTTGAAAGATTTTTGTGTTCTTCTCCTGCTTCAATTTCGACAAGCTCAATTTCGATTTCCGTAACAAGCTCTGATAAAAATAAAGCTGAACAATACTGATTTGTATTGGTATCTGTTAAAACAAAAATCTTAGAATAATTTTTTGTTTTAAGTAGCTGATTAAGATGTTTATACCCGTTTTGAGAATAGTAAATATTCATTTTAACTTGATGTGGAAATCTTTAGAATTTCGGTTATGCTACCACCATCTGTACTGTTTCCGTTGAAATTTGTTTTATCAAAAGATTTTTTCCGTTTGCAACCGATTCAATAGCTTGTTCGTCAAAATGTCTAATAGTATAAAGCGACACATTTTCGTAATAGCTCACATTAAATCGGTCTGAAAGTTCATTGATTAGTTTATTCAAATTTAAAAATTTATCCTCAACACATACCGAAAAACTGATAGCCGAATTTTGAATCAGATGAACTTTTACCTTATACTTGTGTAAAACCGAAAAAATATAACTAATGTTTTCTTCCATTATAAACGAAAAATCCTTGGAAGAAACCGAAACCAGATGTTGAGGTTTTTTCACGATAAAACAAGGTAATTTCGGATGTAAATCCACACCTTTACTTACAGATGTTCCTTTTTCTAATGGATTCAAAAATGATTTTACAAAAAATGGTATTTCTTTTTGTTGTAAGGGTTGTAGGGTTTTAGGATGAATAACTGAAGCTCCGTAAAATGCCAGCTCAATGGCCTCTCGATATGAAATTTGTTCCAGCAAAGTAGCATTTTCAAAATATCTCGGGTCAGCATTCAGAACTCCTGCTACATCTTTCCAAATCGTAACACTCTCAGCATCCAAAGAATACGCAAAAATTGCAGCCGTATAATCCGAACCTTCTCTTCCTAAAGTAGTGGTAAAATTGTTTTCGTCAGACCCTAAAAAACCTTGAGTAATATAATTCTTAGTTTTATTTATATTCTCAGCGATTTGTTTTTCAGTTTGCTCCCAATTTACGTTTCCGTCTCTGTAATTGTTATCTGTTTTAATGAAATTACGAGAATCTAACCATTCTAACTCAAAACAGTTTTCTTTTAGATAATAATATACAATTCTGGATGAAATCATTTCTCCGAAACTCACAACTTGGTCATACACAAAATTATAATTCGGAGATTTGTTTTGCTCCAAAAATCGATTCAAATCAAGAAAATAGTTTTCTACCTCACTAAAAATTAAATGAGCAGGTGTAAACAATTTGGAGAGAATTTCAAGATGGTACTTCTTTACAGTTTCAATAGATGACGACAATTCATCAGACTTATCAAAATAGTTCTTGACAACAACCTCTAAAGCATTGGTTGTTTTTCCCATTGCAGAAACTACAATGAGTACTTCATTAGCTTGAATAGTTTGCAAAACATTACAAACATTCTGAATTCCTTCTGCATCTTTAACAGAGGCTCCTCCAAATTTTAGGATTTTCATTCGATATTATTTTTCGCAGAATTGATAAATTTTAGTTTGCGAAAGTACAAATTAAACAGATATTACAGATACAGTTTCTTTGTGTTTTTAAGATAAACTATATAAAACGTTCTAATATTCCGACACTTATACTTTGATGAGAGGCCGAATAGATTGCTTTTCCATTTTTGAGTACAATCATCTGAGGCGATTGATGTTCTACTTGAAATCGGTTGGCAATTTCGTTCGAAATATCTCGATGAGCCAACAAATCCAGATAGTACAGTTCTATTCTGTCTCTCGGATAATCGTACTCGTTTTTGAACGATTTGAGCACCATGCTGCTCACTCCGCACCGTGTACTGTGTTTGAAAATTACCACAATTTTTTCGAACGAATTGGTTACCAGCTCATCTAATTGATATAAATCATTCAATTCCACCCAATCCGGCTCTTTGTCTGGCGAACCGCCTACACTGCTAAAAAGTCTTCTCAACAATCTCATTTTATATTTATTTAAGACATTTTGTCGTTTTAATAAATTAAAAACCAAAATTTTAAGACATTTTGTCGTTTTATATATATCGGAATATATCTTGCTTAAAAGTAAACAAAATTTTCAACTGTTTTAAAATAACTTATTTAAAAATATGAATCTCAACAATTTTACCATCAAATCTCAAGAAGCTATCCAAAAA
>CAZVQI010000006.1:0-36730 GCA_964629155.1 uncultured Flavobacterium sp. | reverse complement strand
ATTTCAAAACTATGGAGAGCAAACTCCACAAGAACCTATTTTTTGCAGGAGAAATTCTGAATATTGATGCTCTAACAGGCGGGTTTAATTTTCAGAATGCCTGGAGCGGAGGATATATTATAGCACAAAGCATAAAAAAATCCTGACAATTGCTTATCAGGATTTTTGTAGATTTTTTTAAAATAATCGGATTAAATATCGTCAAAACTCACATCTGTGTAGTTGTTTGCAAGACCATTTTCTTCTTTTTTATAGTCTTTTTGGTGTCTTTCAGAAATTACTTCCGGTCCTTTTTTATCCAATACATATTGGGTCATTTCGTTTAGAATTTCTTTGAATTCGGCAAAATCTTCTTTGTACAGATAAATTTTATGTTTTTTGAAGCGGAAAGAACCGTCTTCTTCCGTGAACTTTTTACTTTCGGTAATTGTGATATAATAATCGTCTGATTTTGTCGCTCTTACATCAAAGAAATACGTTCTTCTTCCTGCTCTTTGTACTTTAGAAAAAATCTCGTCTTTTTCTAAAAAATCTTTTTCACTCATAACTCTTATTTTATATTTAATGTATCAATGTTCAAAAGTCTAAAAAAAATCAGTACCAAACAATAGTTTTTTATAATTCTTTTTCCGAAAGTTGTTTTTCATACAATTCTTTATAGTAACCATCTGTATTTATCAATTCATTATGTGTACCTTTTTGTATGATTTTTCCGTCTTCCAACACTATAATTTTATCAGCATTACGAGCTGCCGAAACTCTATGGCTTACAATAAAAGTTGTTTTATTTTGAGTTTCTTTTTCCAAATTGTGTAAAATTGCTTCTTCAGTTTCTGTATCTACTGCTGAGAGCGAATCGTCTAAAAGTAAAATCGGAGCGTCTTTAATTAATGCCCTGGCTATGGAAACTCGTTGCTTTTGTCCTCCGGAAAGCGTAATTCCTCTTTCTCCCAAAATCGTATCATATCCTTTTTTAAATCCTTCAATATTATGATGAACCACTGTCTTTTTAGCTACATTAATAATTTCTTCTTCTGTCGCATCCTCTTTTCCGAACTTAATATTGTTCTTAATCGTGTCAGAAAACAAAAATGCATCTTGCGGAACCACTGCAACCGAATTTCGCAAACTTTCAAGATTAAGTTTATCAACCGGTTTGCCGTCAATTAGTAATTCTCCTTTATCAATATCATACAATCGGGAGATTAGAGATAAAATGGTTGATTTTCCACTTCCTGTTTTTCCAAAAATCGCCAAAGTTTCCCCTCTATTTACTTTAAAACTCACATCCTTAAGAGCCTGAATATGGGTATCGTCATACGTAAATGAAACATTTTTAAATTCAATATCTCCCAAAATTTCTGTAGGATTCTGCTCTTTGTTTTGAATGTCCGGAACTTCTTTCAAAAATTCGTTGATTCGCTTTTGCGAAGCTTCTGCCTCTTGAACCATAGACGAAATCCATCCCAATGAGGCCACAGGCCACGTCAGCATATTTACATACAAAATAAATTCTGCAATCACTCCAATATGCGATATGCTACCTTTGATGTACATTATTCCTCCCACACAAATTACAATAAGGTTACTCAACCCGATAAGAAAAATCATTAAGGGTCCAAAAAGTGAATTCAAAAACGAAAGTTTTAGATTTTTTTGTTTGCTTTCGGTTGATAAATTCTGAAAATCTGTTTGAATTATGTTTTCAATATTATGTGTTTTGATAATCCGTATTCCGGAAAACATCTCTTGAGTAAAACTGGCAAGTGCCGATAGGTTTTGCTGATAAATTGTACTCCTTTTATTAATTGCATTACTCAATTTAAAAATACTGTATGACAAAAGAGGTAACGGGATAAGTGTATATAAAGTAAGTTTTGGAGAAATTAAATACATCTGTACAATAACTACAATAAAAGTTATCGAAGTATTGATTCCGTACATCACCGCAGGTCCTGTATACATACGAACTTTTGCTACATCTTCACTGATGCGATTCATCAAATCCCCTGTTCTGTTTCGTTTATAAAAGTTTTGCGAAAGTCTCTCGTATTGAGCAAAAACTTCATTTTTGAGGTCAAATTCGATGTGTCGAGACATCACAATTAAACTCTGACGCATCAAAAAAGTAAAAATTCCCGCAATAAGAGTAGCTAAAATTATATACAAAATATTTTCTAATAATTGGGATTTGGCCTGGTCTAATGAAAATAATTCATTGTAATAGTCCTCTATCACATTCATCGAATTTCCGACCAATCTGGGAGTATAAAGAGCAAAGATTCTTGCGATTACCGTAATAAGTATCCCTCCAATAAAAAGATATTTATACTTATAAAAGTATTTGTTTAGATGTTTTAATTCTTTCATTTATTCTTAAAAAATAAAATCTTATTTAGTTTCATTCCCGACTCATTAAAAAATTGACAAAAAACATTAGGTAAAAAGTCATTTATTCGTAAATAACCCTATATACATTGCATTATTTTAAATTAAAAGATAAATTTGTACTCCATAAAACATACAAGTATAATGACAATTAGTACCAACTTTAAAGAGCTGCAAAAAGCAGACCCTGTATTCGGACAGGAATCATTTAATGACCACGAACAAATTGTCTTTTGCCACGACAAAGATACAGGTTTAAAAGCAATAATCGGAATTCATAATACGGTTTTAGGACCTGCTCTTGGAGGAACCCGTATGTGGAAATATAACAACGAGTGGGAAGCTCTAAACGATGTCCTTCGTCTTTCAAGAGGAATGACTTATAAATCCGCTATTTCAGGATTGAACCTCGGAGGAGGAAAGGCCGTTATCATCGGAGACTCTAAAAAAGATAAAACACCGGAAATGATTAAACGATTCGGTGAGTTTGTACATTCTTTAGGCGGAAAATATATCACAGCCGAAGATGTCGGAACAACTACTCCGGATATGGATTTAATCAGAGATATAACTCCGCACGTTACCGGTATTTCCGAAAGCAGAGGTGGTTCAGGTAACCCTTCTCCCGTAACCGGATTTGGAGTTTATATGGGATTAAAAGCCGCTGCTAAATTCCAATACGGGACAGATAACCTAGAAGGCAAAAAGATTATAGTGCAAGGTATCGGACACGTGGGAGAAACCCTTGTCAGCTATCTTACTAAAGAAGGTGCAATCGTTCAAATTGCAGATATTAACGAAGAAAGACTTCAAGAAGTTGCTTCTAAATACGGAGCTACAATTTACAGAGGTCATGATTTATACTCAGAAGAAGTTGATATTTACGCACCTTGTGCTTTAGGAGCTACTATCAATGACGATACTGTACACAAAATCAAAGCAAAAATAATTGCGGGTGCAGCAAACAATCAATTAGCAAACGAAAATATTCACGGACAAATCCTAAAAGACAGAGGAATTGTTTATGCCCCTGACTTCTTAATTAATGCAGGAGGAATTATTAATGTATATGGAGAAATTGTAGGTTACGGAAAAGAAGAAGCTTTAAGAAGAACTGAAAACATCTACAATACCACACTCCAAACATTGAATTTTGCGAAAGAAAATAACATCACTACGCATCAAGCTGCTTTCCAAGTAGCTCAACAACGTATTGATGCTAAAAAAGCTGAACGCAAATAAAACCTTCGCAGATTAAATTTTTAAAAATCTGTGAAAATACGTAAATCAACAATTGATTAAAAAATATAATTACTACCTTTGCAAAGCGAAAGAAATATTTCTTTCGCTTTGTAATTTTATGTTAATAAGTTCTTTTATAAAGTGTTACTAAACAGAAGACATATCAGGATTAAAGCGATGCAATCAATATATGTGATGCATCGAACAGGCTCAGATGCTATTGAAAAAGAAGAAAAATTCCTTTTTAACAGTATCGGAAATATAGAAAATTTATACCTTACTATTCTTTCCGCTCTTGTGGAAATTCAAAAATACGAACAGGATTTTCTCGAAAAATCCAAAAAGAAATACCTCGCTACTCCCGAAGAACGGAACCCGAATACTAAATTTATTGATAACAGGATTTTTAACATCCTTTCAAACAGTGTTTCTTTAACTTCGGCTTTAGAGGATAAAAAAATCAACAACTGGAAACTTAATAACGATTCCATTATTCTACTGACCAATCAGATCAAGTCTAGTGAGATTTATAAAAACTATATGAGTTCAGGAGAAAATTCTTTTAAAGAAGACAAAGATTTTTTCATTGAACTGTTTGCAGAAATCATTGCTCCAAATGACAAGCTGTACGAATACCTTGAAGATTATAAACTCACTTGGATAGATGACATTCCTTTAGTAAACACTTGTATTCTAAAGCAACTCAAGCAACTTGAAGAAAACGATAACTTTGAAGTTTTAAAGTTGTATAAAGACGATGATGACAAGGAATTTGCCAAGCAAATCTTTAGGAAAACCATCTTAAACGAAAGTGTTTTAGAAAAAGAATACGTGGACAAAACTCCTAATTGGGATATAGACAGAATTGCAGAAATAGATACTATTATCTTAAAAATGGCTATTTGTGAATTCTTAAAATTCCCTTCTATTCCGTTCAAAGTAACTATTAATGAATATTTAGAGATTGCAAAAGAATATTCTACTCCAAAAAGTAGTATCTTTATCAACGGAATTTTAGATAATTTAGTCAAAAAATACCAAGAAGAAGGGCGAAACCTCAAGTCAGGAAGAGGGCTAATGTAAAATTTGTATGGTTTTTGAGGCTATTTCTTACAGAATCAAATTGTTTAACCAATTAAAATCAAATAATATGATACGCAAAACTATCTTATTCGTTGCTTTAGCTGTTGCTTTTACAAGTTGCAAAGAAAGTGCTGCCGAAAAGTTTGACGAAACCAAAACGGAACAAACAGCTAACACAGGAATGCCTAAAATTTCTATTGATAATCGCGAGCATGATTTTGGAGATTTAAATCTAAAAGACAGAGCAGAGCACACTTTTGTGATAAAAAACGAAGGAACTGCTGATTTATTAATTCTTGATGCTAAAGCTTCTTGCGGCTGTACAGTTCCTGACAACTATACTAAAACACCGATAAAACCGGGAGAAACAGGAATAGTTCCGGTAGTGTTTAACGCAAATAGTGCAGGAGTACAAACCAAAACAGTTACCCTAACCACTAACACCGAAACAGGTACAGAAGTTTTAACTATCAAAGCAAACGTAAAACCTTAAAAATAAATCATAATGGACGGAGGAATGATGGCGTTTTTGCCTTATCTGCTGATTTTTGCAATATTTTATTTCTTAATTATTCTGCCTCAACAAAAAAGAATAAAAAAAGAAAAACAATTTGAAAGCAATCTGAAAGTAGGTGACAGAATTATTACCAAAAGCGGAATTCACGGAAAAATAGCTGAGCTTGCAGACGACAGTGTTATTATTGAAACAATGTCAGGGAAGCTTAAAATGGAACGTTCGGCTATCTCTATGGAGCTTTCTGCTAAATTGAATGCAAAAAAATAATTCTTTGTAAATAAAACAAAACTGTCTAAAAAGCTTAATATCACAACTTTTTAGACAGTTTATTTTTTTATAATTTCTCAATTTTAAATATTACCGTAGTAGAGAGCCTTAATAATTCCGTCCGAAAGCCCTATTTTAGGAACATAAATCTGTTTGGCTCCACTCCATTTCATTGCGTTTAAGTAAATCTTAGAAGCCGGAATAATTACGTCCGCACGGTCAGCATTAAGTCCTAACTCGGTTATTCTTTCTTCATAACTCAATTTACTCAGCATATTAAATTGGCTTTGCACGTAAGAAAAAGTCAATGGTTTATCTTGTGTTTTTCCGGACATTTTAAACAACTTATTGATATTTCCCCCCGAACCAATCATAATAATGTTGTGATGATCTTGGGTAACAGACTTAATCCACTTTTCAATTTCCTGCCATACGGAATCGGTAACCTGGTTGTTCAAAAAGCGAACTGTTCCGGCTTTAAATGATTTAGAAGTAATCATCTTACCTTGAGAAAACAAAGTAAACTCAGTACTTCCTCCTCCTACATCCACATAAAGATAAGATTCGTAGGTTTTTAACAAATCGTGTAAATCGGTTGAAGCAATTATTTTTGCCTCTTTTTTTCCGTCAATAATATGAATTTTTACTCCTGTCTTCTTCTTGATATGTTCTACTATTTCTTTTCCGTTGAGTGCTTCACGCATAGCCGAAGTAGCACAAGCCATATATTTTTCTACCCGATGAACTTTCATCAAAAGTGAATAGGCTGTAATAGCATCAACCATTCTGTCTATATTTTCTTCAGAGATTTCACCAGCCGTAAAAGCATCTTGCCCTAAACGAATCGGCACACGAATAAGCGAACTCTTATTAAATTGTGTAGGTTTTCCTTCTTGCTCTACAATATTGGCTATCAACAAACGCATTGCATTGGAACCAATATCAATAGCAGCATACTTTTTAATACTAATCATTCTTATTTTGTCTTTAGGCTATAAATATAAAAAGTTTTTACCTTGTATAGTTTGAATTTGGGTATATTAACTATGGAGCTTCTTTTGATTAATCAGCATTTATCAGCTGAAAAGATATTTTGTCAATGTTACCGTTTTTAGGATGAAAAGTGGAAACATTCGACAAAACAACAACTGCTTTTTTCTTATCAATATCTATAATCATAGATGAAGAATATCCTCCTGTCCCTCCGTTATGCCAAATAACTTCTTTATCATCCGATAATTTCAGGATGTACCACCCTAAACCAATTTTAGTACTTTCGTCAATCTCAAAAGTTGGCTTTCTGGTTAATTCAAGTTCTTTATTTTTAGGATTAAAATGAGCCTGAACGAATTTTATCAAATCTTCTGTGGTGGATAATATTCCTCCCGCTCCGAATAACACATCAAACTCCCAATTAGATGTAATCTGCCCTTCCGGGTCTTGACCTTTTATAAGTCGATATTCTAAGTTTTGAGCCGTTACAAAAGAGTTATTCATTTTATACTTATCAAAAACTCTTTTTTGTAACAACTTTTGAAAATCGGTTTTTTGAGACAATCCGAGTGTATAGCCCAATAATCCGGAACCTAAATTAGAATACGATTCTTTCTGTTGATTTTCAAGTGTCAAAAAGTTTTTGAGGTATTCGTTTATTTCATTTTTCCCATAATTTTTATACGGATTAGCTGCATCGGACAAGTCCATATTTTCAGGCAAACGAGGCAGTCCTGAAGTATGATTTGCTAAACTTTCAAAACTTAATTTTATATTGTCTTTAAATACAAACGGGTAATAAGAATTTATTTCATCTGTCAACTCAATTTTTTTATCTATCACAAGCGAAGCTAATACGGTTGAGGTAAATACTTTAGTGATTGAACCAATTTCAAAAACCTTATCCCGATTCATTATTGGTTTTATCGTATCATTTTCCTTTATAATACCATAATAATTTACTTTTCCATCTTGAATAACAGCCACCGAAAGTTGTGTACGGTTCGGAAAATCTTTGGAGTAAGAAAAAAGAGTTTCGGCAACTCCTTTCGGATAACTATTTAAATTATTTATGGCTTTATTATCCTCAACATTCTTCTGATAAGGCTTAATAAGAAACCCGTCTATTCTATTTTGTTGGTCAAGCGAAATGTTTATAGCCAACACAGTTTTTTCAAACTCTGTTTTATATATAGCATACATTTCCGGCGTATAATCTACAAACTCTGTATTTTTAATATTACCAAACTGCATTTTTAGGCCGGTTAAAAACTGTTTGGTTGTTGTCAATGGCAGAGCTTGTTGCATCTCGTCTGAAAAACTGTTGAAAATAGCTTCATATTTATCGGAATTATAATCTTCCAACAGTTTATTAATTGCTGTTTGGTAATTTTCCGTTTGAGCAAATACTGTATTCGTAATTACGAAAATCACAGTTATCAGAAAGATTACTCTTTTCATACAGATGCTTTTAGAGGTAATACTACATTTATTCTTCCAACTTTCGTTGGTAATATTTATACATTTCTTGTTGAGATCGAAATTCTTTCTTCCCTTCGTTAGACACATATTTATTATCCAATTCTTCCGAATGAATACGAGCTTTCACGTTAGCTTTCCATCCGATATTAAACACATCTATTAATTCCTTTTTAATATCTTCATCATAAATCGGGCAAGTTACTTCTACTCTTTCATCAATATTTCGAAGCATCCAATCGGCAGAAGAAATAAAAACATCAGGATCTCCGCCGTTTGCAAAAATGTAAATTCGAGAATGCTCCAAAAAATTATCTACTATACTTATTGCTTCTATATTTTCGCTCATCCCTTCCACTCCCGGAACCAAACAGCAAATTCCCCTAATAATCAAACGAATTTGTACTCCATTCTGACTCGCTTCATATAATTTATCAATCATATCAAAGTCAGTAAGACTATTCATTTTCAGATAAATATAAGCTTCTCTTCCTTCAATAGCATTGAGAATTTCTCTATCAATAAGTTTATAAAAACGTTTCCTGGTATGATGTGGAGATACAATTAAGTGCTTGTAATTGTGTAACTTATAATTAATGTCTAAAAATTCAAATACTTTTTCGACCTCCTTCATTATCTTTTGATTAGAGGTCAGCAGTGTTACATCAGTATATACTTTGGCTGTGGTTTCGTTGAAATTTCCTGTAGAAATAAATCCGTAACGTCTCGTTTTTCCTCCTTCCAGGCGTTCTATCACACAGGTTTTTGCATGAACTTTCAGTCCTTTTATCCCAAAAATAACTTCTACTCCTTCTTCTTGCATCTGACGAGAGTATTTGATATTACTTTCTTCATCAAAACGTGCCTGTAATTCCACTTGAGCTACTACTCTTTTCCCGTTTTTAACCGCATTAATTAAAGAACTGACAATTTGAGAGTTCTTTGCTAAACGATATAAAGTAATCTTAATAGTGGTTACTTTCGGATCAAGTGCTGCTTCTCTTAAAAATTTAATAATATACGAAAACGACTGATATGGCGCATGAACCAAATAATCCTTTTCGGCTATTTTCTCTAAAATACTGCCCTCAAGGCTCAATCCCTTTACCGGAAGAGGTGAAACTTTCGGATAAAGTAAATCGGTTCGCCCTAAATCCGGAAATTTCATGTAATCTCTTCGGTTGTGATATTTTCCTCCCGGAATCAAACTATCGGTAACATCAATATTCATTTTTTCCAGAAAGAAATTAAGCGTATCACTTTCTATTTCTTTATCGTACACAAACCTAACGGGTTCTCCTAATTTTCGTCCTTGTATTCCCGTAGAGACTTTCTCCATCATACTTTTAGTCATATCTCCACTAATGTCAAGCTCCGCATCTCGAGTAAACTTAATCATATGAGCAGACACACTCTTATAATCAAACAAGCTGAAAATATTATCCAAATTCAATCGGATAACATCGTCAAGCATAATAATATATTGTTTATCCCCTTCTTTAGGGAGCTCTACAAATCGGTTGATAGTTGACGGGATTTCAACTACTGCATAACGGATATCTCTTTCATCGTGCTTCATTACCAGTTTTACCGCCAAATACCCCGAAGTGTCTTTTAGAAGTGGAAACTCAGCTAAATCGTTCAAAATGATAGTAACCAATTCCGGAGAAACTTTTTGAAGAAAAAACTCCTTCAGAAAGCATCTTTGTGATCCGGTTACTTCGTTTTCGTGAATAATATAAATTCCGTGTTCTTTGAGTTCTTGCTCAATCCGGCTCAAAATCCTCAAGCTTTCCGCTTGCTGTTTTATAACAATATCCGTGATGTCATACAACAATTCATCAGAAGTAATTCCTCCCAGTAATTTTTTCCCTGATTTTCCCTCTCTTTGCAAACGTCTGATGGCAGCATACCGAACCCTGAAAAACTCATCTAAATTATTTGAAAAAATTCCTAAGAAACGAAATCTGTCTAAAAGGGGTACTCTCGGATCTGCTGCTTCCTGAAGAACTCTTGCATTAAAAGCCAACCAACTCTTTTCTCTGTCTATATATCTGTAATTCTTATCTTTATTAAGATGCATCATAACCGGCTCCAATATTTAAATCAGACAAATATCGGAATAACTTTAATATAAAAAGTAACGAGGAGTTTAAAAAACGTTTAATTATTTCGATTCTACTTAAACCTAAAATAAGTCTTAAATTATTATCGGAAGTCTTTAGGAAAAATCACTTTCTGAACCGTTCCTTTAGAGATATTTGCCCATTGTTTTTGTTCAAATACAATAGATACAAAACCACAGGTTTTTACATTTTCTAAAAAAACATTGCCATATTCATTTACAAAATCCGTAATGGCAGGATTATGCCCAAAAACAATCAGATTATCAAAACGGTCATCACATTTTTTGATTTCTTCTTCAAGTTTTTTTTCTTCAAAAGTATAAAGGGAATCTTTGAACACGATTAATTCTTCAGGACATTTCAGGTTTTGAGCAAAAATTTTAGCTGTTTCAGAAGCTCTTTTTGCTGTACTTGACCAAAACACATACGAATTCGGCAAATAAGTTAATATTTTTTCAGACATTATATAAGCATCTTTTATCCCTCTATGAGATAGAGGTCTCTCTTTGTCTAAAACCGGTAAATCCCAACTTGATTTTGCGTGCCGAATCAGTATAAGTTTCTTCATATGGCAGTCTTCTTTGAGTAGCCAATATAAAAAAACATTTTTAATTTCAATAACAAAAACTTAAATATTTTAGCTTTTTTGTTTAAGAATAAAAATGTGATTACTCCCCTCAAGCCCTGAATACTCAATAATATCGATTTTTTTATGAAGATAATTTAATTTATATTTTTCGTTTCGTTCTATTTCTTTCTTATCAGTTGTCATAGTGTTAAATAAAATCATTCCTTCGTCATTCAATAAAGTAACCAAATCATCCGAAAACTCTTTTTGAAACAAAAAAGAGGGCATCTCTTTATCTTGAAAAATATCAACAATAATTAAATCATACTTTTGAGTTTCTGATTTCACGAATTGCTGTGCGTTGTCAATGACAATTTCCAGATTAGAAATTTTATCTAAATTAAAATAAGTATTGGCAATCTTGATAATATTCTCGTCTATTTCCACACCGGTTATTTTACCTTGACAACCTATTTCATCAACCAAAGTTTTAATCACACTCCCTCCTGCAACCCCCAAAACTAAAATATTTTGCATTTTTCTAATAGTGTCAAATCCTATTTGTTTTAGCCCGAAACGCAAAACTCTTTGAAGACTTCCATAAGAATAATTTGTATTTTCAGAATCAAGAACAAGCTCTCCGTTATACATAGTCACTTCAATTGTTTTACTGGTTTCAGAAGTAGCTTGATACAAACGAATCGGAAAAATATAGCTCAATAGTTTTTTTAACATTACAATATTTTTATCCAAAAATAGTAGTAATTTTACCAAAAACAATCTTTTAAAAATGTTTAAAATCTCAATTCTGCACACAAAATGCCTAAAATAATCGGTCTTACCGGAGGAATAGGAAGTGGGAAATCTACCGTTGCGAATTTATTCAAAGAGTTGGGAGTCCCTGTATATATTGCGGACGCTGAAGCTCGAAAAATAATGGATTATCCCGAAGTAGTTTCTGAAATACAATCTATATTTGATGAAAATGTAACCACTCCGGACAATAAATTAGACCGAAAAAAAATTGCCTCTATCGTATTTAACCATCCTGAAAAACTCCGGCAACTCAATGCTATTGTCCACCCGAAAGTAAAAGAAGATTTTATTGCTTGGTTAGAACGTCACAAAAACCACAAATATATCATCAAAGAAGTTGCTATCATTTTTGAAACCAATTCCGAAAAAGATTTTGACAAAATTATTTTAGTTACTGCTCCCGAACAAAAACGCATTCAACGAGTAATGAAGCGAGATAATATTTCTGAAAAAGAAGTTTTAGACCGGATTAAAAACCAGCTTTCTGACGCTGATAAAATCTCAAAAAGTGATTTTATTATCAATAATACAAGCATAAATTTTACAAAAAAACAAATAAAAAAACTACATTTACTCCTAAATTTACTATAATCTATATTTTTTAATCGTTAATTTTTAGTTAATACATTTAAATCGTATTTCTTAAAATTACTATATTTGTCGTGATGAATAAAATGTTGTTTCGCACATTAGTTGTGCTGATGTCATTATCGTTAATTGGCATTATTGCTGTTCAGGTTTACTGGGTTAAATATTCTCTGGAACAAAGCCAAGAACAATTTAAATATCAGGTAAAACAGGTAATAGGTAATGTATCAGACAGGCTGGAACAAAACGAAATGAATGCTTTTCTCAGCCAATATAACAAACTGAAAGACAGTGTCGGAGGTCCAGTATCAGAGAGAGATTTGATTGCTTTTAATTATCAACAAATCAACCTGAAAACTAACGAAGCCATTTTATACTTCAATACCATCACCTCTCAAGACTACAATATTGATCTTTCGTTCTTTGACAAAAACGCGGATTCCATTCCTGTAAAAACTTATAGGTCGTCAAGCAGGACTGAAATTTACAGACAAAATAACTTTAAAGATTTTCCTAATTCCTCAGCCGATAACACTCCTGATGAAGTTATTGAACAAGAAGGAGAACTCTCTTTATTACAAAAAGCACAGTTTGAAATCTCGTTAAAAAACATCGCTTCTTTACAACCTATTCAAAACAGAATTTCGGTTGAAGAACTAAGAAATTTATTGACCGAGCAATTTAAGAATTACGGAATTAACACTCCTTTCGAGTTTGCGGTATACAGTAACGATTTAGCCACAAAAATCAAATCAGAAAAGTTCAGATACAACAAAGATCAAACCTATTCTATTCCTGTGTTTGATAATTATGAAAACTCAAAAAACAAAATAGACTTGTTGGTGAGTTTTCCTCAAAAGGATAGATATCTGTTTTCGGAAATTATAGGTATTACAGTGTTGAGTTTAATTTTTACACTTATAATTATTATTGCTTATATAAGTGCTTTGAGCCAATCTATCAAACAGCGTAAAATCTCAGAGATCAAAACCGATTTTATCAACAACATGACTCACGAATTCAAAACTCCTATAGCTACGATAAATCTGGCTCTTGATGCGATGAAGAATCCGAAAGTACGAGAAGATGAAGATAGAGCGGCACGTTATCTGCAAATGATACGCGAAGAAAATAAACGTATGCACGCACAGGTTGAAAATGTGCTCCGTATTTCAAAATTGGAGAAAAAAGAAGTAGATATAGAAAAGGAACCGGAAGATATAACCGTATTGCTTGACAATGCTATTGAGCATATACGGCTTATAGTAGAAAACAGAGAAGGAAGCATTAACAAACATTATGAAGCAACACGTACAACCGTATTACTCAATGATGTGTATATGACCGGTGTACTGATAAACATTTTGGATAATGCCGTAAAATATTCTCTCGAAGCCCCTGTTATTGATGTTTACACCGAAAACATAAAAGACTTTATTCTAATAAAAATCAAAGATAAAGGAATCGGGATGAGCAAAACAGCTCAAAAAAGAGCTTTTGAAAAGTTTTACAGAGAGCACACCGGAGACATTCATAACGTAAAAGGGCACGGTCTTGGATTGTCATATGTAAAAACCATTATTGAAGACCATAATGGTCAAGTCTTTGTAGAAAGTGAAAAAGGTAAAGGCAGTACCTTTATAATTAAACTGCCTCTAATAAATTAAATTTTGCAAACTAACTAACAAACAAATATTATTACTTATGGAAACAAACAAAAAAATACTTTTAGTAGAGGATGACCCGAATTTCGGAGCCATACTTAAAGATTATTTGGCATTGAATGACTTTGATGTAACTCTTGCCAAAAACGGGATGGAAGGATTAGAGAAATTTAAAAAAGATATTTTTGATTTGTGTATTTTGGATGTGATGATGCCTTATAAAGACGGATACACTTTAGCCAAAGAAATCAGAGATAAAAACAAAGAAATTCCTATTATCTTCTTAACGGCTAAAACCATGAAAGAAGATGTTTTAAAAGGATACAAAGTTGGTGCTGATGACTATTTGAATAAACCTTTTGATTCAGAAGTTCTTTTGGCTAAAATCAGAACCATCATCCAAAGAAAAAATCAAGAAGTAAACAAGCTTGACAATACTAAATTTGAATTTCAGATAGGGGATTTCCATTTAAATTCTAAACTCCGTTTTTTGAGATATAAAGACGAAGAACCTATCAAATTGTCTCCAAAAGAAAACGAATTGCTTAAAATGCTTGCTCTTCACGAAAATGATTTAATGTCTCGTGAACTTGCTCTTACAAAAATTTGGAGAGATGACAACTATTTCACATCTCGTAGTATGGATGTGTATATTGCCAAACTTCGTAAATACCTAAAACGTGACGAAAATGTGGAAATTGTCAACATTCATGGGGAAGGTTTCCGCTTGGCAATCAATAAAAAATAATTAGCAAGTATAATTATAATAAAAAGGTTGTCTGAAAAACCTCTTTCGTATATCTGAAATGTTCAGAATCAGGTTGATGTAACTTAATCTGACTAAAAACAGGATTTTCAGACAGTTTCCTTTTTGTGTTTTTTCTTCTGTTATATGACTTTTATCATAGATTAAGCTTTATTTCTCACATACTTTTGTGCTGCAAAAGCATGTATGATGAACGCTTATCTTATACGGAAATATAACATTCCCTGCCCTCGATATACCAGCTACCCTACCGTTCCGTATTGGGAAGAAGATAAATTCTCATACGAAAAGTGGTTAATAACTTTACGTCAGTCTTTTACCGAAAGTAATTTTACAGAAGGAATCTCGCTTTATATTCATCTTCCGTTTTGCGAAAGCTTGTGTACATTTTGCGGTTGTAATAAACGGATTACCAAGCAACATTCTGTTGAAATCCCTTACATTGATGCCGTACTGAAAGAATGGAGTCTATACTGTCAACAATTTACAAGCCGACCAAGAATTAAAGAAATCCATTTAGGCGGAGGGACTCCTACTTTTTTCTCTACCGAAAACTTAAAAAGACTACTCAACGGGATTTTTGAAAAATCCGACATCACTTCAAAACACGAGTTCAGTTTTGAAGGACATCCCAATAACACAAGTCGAGAACACTTGCAAACCCTTTATAATTTAGGCTTCAGACGTGTAAGTTTAGGGGTACAAGATTACTCCCCTACGGTACAAAAAGCTATCCACAGAATCCAAACTTTTGAAAAAGTAAAACAAGTTACTGATTGGTCTCGCGAAATCGGTTATACTTCGGTAAGTCATGACTTAGTATTTGGGCTTCCGTTTCAAACTTTAAATGATATTTTTAATACTATCGATAAAACTATTTCACTACAACCTGACCGGTTGGCTTTTTACAGCTATGCTCACGTCCCTTGGATAAAAGGAAACGGACAAAGAGGTTTTAAAGACGAAGATGTCCCAAAAGATGAACAAAAAAGAGAAATGTATGAAAAAGGGAAACAACTCCTTTTAGAGAAAGGTTATATAGAAATCGGGATGGATCATTTCGCTCTAAAAACCGATTCGCTTTACACTTCTTATAAAAACAACGCTATGCACAGAAATTTTATGGGATATACTTCTTCTAAAACTCAGCTAATGGTTGGATTAGGGGTTTCTTCTATAGGTGATACCTGGTATAGCTTTGCACAAAATGAAAAAAATATTGAAACATATTACCAGATTTTAGAACAAAACAAACTTCCCATAACACGAGGACATTTGCTAACTCAAGAAGATTTAATCCTCAGAAAGCATATTTTGAATCTAATGTGCCATTTCAGTACATCTTGGAATGACTCGGAAAAATATATTTCTGAAATTCCTTTTATTACAAAAAGTCTGAAAGAAATGGAAAATGACGGACTGGTAATTCTGAATCCTAACAGTATTCTAGTAACAGAAAACGGTAAACCATTTATCCGGAACATTTGTATGGCTTTTGATTTACGATTAAAACGAAAATCACCTGAAACAAGATTATTTTCTATGGCTATTTAGGTCATCTCTTCTATAAAAAACCAATTCCTCCTAATTTTTTCACCATAAAAAAGCCAAACTTGACGGTATAATGTCAAGTTTGGCTCTTATTAAAAAATCTATATATTTAGGCAGATTTAAGTCTAAATAAATTTTTATCTAATGCTTGTTCTGCATAAAATTTATCTACAACTAATTCTTTTTGGTCTGTTCCCGGAAGTTCATACATCGCATCGGTAAGAATTGCTTCACACAAAGAACGAAGTCCTCTTGCTCCAAGCTTATACTCCAATGCTTTATCTACTATAAAATCTAATGCTTCATCAGTTACCGTCAGTTCAATACCATCCATTAAGAACAACTTTTTATATTGTTTTATAAGGGCATTTTTCGGCTCGGTTAAAATGGCTCGAAGTGTACCTCTGTCTAATGGATTCATATAAGTAAGTACCGGAAGACGTCCGATTATTTCCGGAATAAGTCCAAAATCCTTCAAATCTTTCGGAATTATGTACTGCAACAAATTGGTTCTGTCAACCTCTTTTTGATTGCCGTTTTTATATCCTACGGATTGATAATTTAATCTTTTTCCGATAATACGCTCAATTCCGTCAAAAGCTCCTCCCGCAATAAACAAAATATTCTCTGTGTTTATTTCGATAAACTTCTGGTCAGGATGTTTTCTTCCGCCTTTTGGAGGAACATTCACAATAGTCCCCTCCAATAACTTCAATAGAGCTTGTTGTACCCCCTCTCCCGAAACATCACGAGTTATAGACGGATTATCGCTTTTTCGGGCGATTTTATCAATCTCATCAATAAATACAATTCCTCGCTCTGCTTTTTCCACATTATAATCAGCTGCTTGGAGTAATCGGGTTAAAATACTCTCCACATCTTCACCAACATACCCTGCTTCGGTCAAAACCGTAGCATCTACAATTGCAATCGGAACATCTAACATTTTTGCAATAGTTTTTGCAAGCAATGTTTTACCTGTTCCGGTTTGTCCTGTCATTATAATGTTGCTTTTTTCTATTTCAATCCCGTCATCATCCGGAGCCTGAAGCAACCGTTTGTAATGATTATATACTGCAACCGAAAGAACCTTTTTTGTTTGCTCTTGCCCGATTACATATTGATCAAGAAATTTACATATCTCCGTAGGCTTTTTTATAATCAAATCTGAACTTTGATTAGACGATATACCTGTCCTCTCAAGTTCTTCCATTATAATTCCATAAGCCTGTTCAATACAACTTTCGCAGATATGAGCATTCCTACCTGCTATAAGAATATCTGTATTCGCTTTTTTCTTTCCACAAAAAGAACATTCCAATTCGCTTTTTGCCATAATAAAACATTATCGGATTAATACCTCGTCCACCATTCCATACTCTTTTGCCTCATGTGCAATCATCCAGTAATCACGGTCACTGTCATTTTGTACTTTTTCAAAACTTTGACCGGTGTGCTTTGCAATAATTTGATACAATTCATCTTTTAGTTTCAGAATCTCACGAGCCGTAATTTCGATATCTGATGCCTGACCCTGTACCCCTCCCAGCGGTTGATGAATCATCACTCTCGAATGCGGAAGTGCAGAACGTTTACCGGAAGCTCCGGCACAAAGCAATACAGCCGCCATAGAAGCTGCCATTCCTGTACAAATAGTAGCTACGTCCGGTTTTATGTACTGCATAGTATCATAAATTCCCAAACCGGCATACACACTTCCTCCCGGTGAGTTTACATAAATCTGTATATCTTTCGAAGCATCAGTACTCTCTAAAAACAAAAGTTGAGCTTGTACTATATTAGCTATTTGGTCGTCAATGGCTGTTCCCAAAAAAATGATTCTGTCCATCATCAACCGAGAAAAAACGTCCATTTGAGAAACATTAAGTTGGCGCTCTTCAAGTATGTAAGGAGTCATCCCCACAGGAGTTGCCTTACTTACGATTTTATCGTAATACATACTGTTTATCTTGTGATGCTTAGTAGCATATTTGCGAAATTCTTTTCCGTAATCCATAATTCACTATAAAGCCTTAAATATTAAACAAAAAGAGTGTCAAATTTAATAAATTCGACACTCAAATATACTAAAATTATGTAAATTTATTCCTTGCTTACTCCCCGTAAGAAATTTTTACAAATTCATCATAGCTTACTTCTTTAGTCTTAGCACCTGACTTTTCAGCAAATAAATCCAACATTTTTTTGCTTATAATCTGGTCAGAAACTCTTCTTACCTCTTCTTGATTTGAAAGAACTCGAGCTACAATATTTTCTATATCCGCATCAGATGGATTCATCTGCCCGAATTGAGCCATTTGAGCTTTTATAAGGTCAGAAGTAAAGGCTTTTAACTCTTCAAAAGTTACCTGAAGATTATTGTCTGTGATAATTTTATCTTGAATAAGTTGATAGCGAAGCCCTTTTTCAGACTTATTGTACTCTTCTTCTGCCTGCTCTGCGCTCATCGGATTTTCTCCTGCCTGTTGTAACCATTTTTTAAGGAAATCAGCCGGTAAATCAAATTTTGTATTCTCAATAAGATGGTCAGTTACATCATTTAAGAACATCTGATCTGCCTGGACAGCAAATTGTCTTTCGGCATCTTCTTTAATTTTTTGTTTTAATTCTTCAACAGAAGTTACTTTTCCTTCTCCGAACAATTTATCCAATAACTCCTGATTGATTTCCGCTAACTCATATCCGTTGATTTCGCTAATTTTAAAATCAACGTCAATATTTAATCCGTGAGCTTTATCATGAGGAACTCCAAGGTACTTCATCAAATCATGGTCGTCAGCAAACAAACCTTTGGTAGAAACTCTTACAGCATCACCAACTTTTTTACCTACAAACTCTTTTGCAGTTTTTTTATTCTTAAAAATAGAAGTGTTGATAGTAGTTTCAAAGTTAATACCCTCAGCTTCGTTCACAAAAGTTCCTCTTATTTCATCTCCTTCTTCAGAAGTTTCTTTTGAGTATAACTTTCCGTATTGTTTTTGAATTCGCTCTACTTGCTCATTCAACAATTTCTCGTCTGCAACAATTTTATATCTGGTAACCTTTTTTGCATTCAAATCTACCGAAAACTCCGGAACTAATCCCAACTCAAAATCAAACGAAAAATCATCAGCATCCCAATCAAAATCCTCTTTCACAACCGGAAGCGGATTACCTAGAATAGCTAACTTTTCTTCAACCAAATAATTGTTTAGTGATTCCTGTAGGATTTTGTTTACCTCGTCAAGAAGCACAGCTTTTCCGTATTGCTTCTCTACCAAGCTCATAGGAACGTGTCCTTTTCTGAATCCCGGAATATTTGCGTTTTTACGATAATTGCTAAGTGTTTTCTGTACTTTGTCAGAATAATCTTCTTTAGTAACGTTAATAGTTACTGTAGCATTTAAAGCATCTGTCTGCTGTTTAGTAATATTCATTGTATTAAAATCTCATGTGAATTGGGGTGCAAAAGTAATTCTTTTTTATGGTTTTTTCAACTTTTTTTGAAGATTACACCCAAACACTATAATAATCGAAGTAAAGCCTACAGACTTTTTGCATTAGCAGGCAGAAAATCCTCGGTCTCATATAATGGATTTCCCAAATTATCCGATTGTTCGATTGTTTAAAATTTGTACCTTTGAGAATCATAGAGCAAAAATATTATATGAGCCAACCTCCGACAAAATCCTTTTTTTAAAAGTCACCTTTGTTTTTTGGTGTATTTTTTCTTTTACGACTATTTTTGGTCAATCCTCAAAAGATAGTACGATAATAAGGCAAATCCGAGAGGAATTAAAAATGGTCAAAGCTCTAAGAGAAAAAGACTCCCTCAAGATGGCTTTGCTTACCGAAGAGCTAAAAAAACTAATGTTTGTAGAACAAACATTAACCACCAATCAAAACAAACCGGATTCTATATTGCTTCAACAAAAAGCCGAAATAGAACAACTACGCCAAAAAATAAAAGGATTTCCTGTTGTATTTTACGGAGACACTTTGTTTTCTGTTTTTACTTCATTAGGGCCTTATGATGCTCAAACGAGAGTTAGTAACATTGAAAACAAACTCCATTTACTCTACAAAAAACCTTTTTTCTTTCCTGACTCGCTCAAAGTAAGCTCTGTAAATGGTTTTTACAACATCATATATCAAGAAGAAATTATTACAGCTGTTACGGCTACCGATGCACTATGGGCTGATACTATTCCCGAAGAATTGGCTCAAAATCAAGTTAAAACTATAAAAGAGGTCATTGTAAAACACCGACAACAAAACAGTTTGAAAAACAACTTATTCCGTGTAGCAATACTGTTAGTTATTATCGGATTAGTTGCTCTTGTTATATGGGGTATCAATCGTATTTTCAGATTATTAAACAATATTCTACTTACTAATAAATATCGGTTTCTGAGCGAAATCAAAATCAGAAATTATGAACTTGTAAAAAAAGACCACATAATGCTCTTTTTTTCAAAAATACTTTCAGTTATAAAAATAATTTTCTTTCTGATACTTTTTTTAACCGTCATTCCTTTAGCTTTCAGCGTTTTTCCGACCACTCAAATTTGGTCTGACATGATTAGAGAGTGGGTTTCTGACCCTATTCGCAAGATTTGGGTATCGTTTATAAACTATCTTCCTAAACTTATAACTATTGTTATTATACTGCTCATTGTTCGTTACGTTTTACGAATGATGAGATTTTTTGCCTTAGAAATTGAAAGAGGTACATTAGTCATAAAAGGATTTTATCCTGAATGGGCAAAAACTACTTATTCGCTTGTTCGGTTTATATTGTTAATGTTTACTTTGGTGATTATTTTTCCGCACCTGCCGGGTTCTGACAGTACTGCATTTAAAGGAATTTCCGTATTTTTAGGAATATTGATTTCTATTGGTTCTTCATCTGCCGTAGCTAATGCTGTTGCCGGTCTGGTAATTACATATATGCGTCCGTTTCAACCGGGAGATTGGATAAAAACAGGAAATATAACCGGTATCGTTATCGAAAAAAACGCACTTGTTACACGACTAAAAACCATTAATAACGAAGATGTTTCTATTCCTAACTCTTCTGTATTGAGCGGAGCAACCATCAATTATTCATCTATAGGAAAAACCGAAGGACTTGTAATTACCGCACAGATTAAAGTTCGTTATGAATACTCTCCTAATTTGGTAGAAGAATTACTCTTACAAGCTGCCCTCAAAACCAAAGATATATCCGAAAAACCTTACCCGTATGTTTTTCAGCTTTCGTTACAAGAAACAAATGCGGTGTATGAACTCAATGCTTTTACCTTCTCTCCTGAGAACATGTACTTTATAAAATCTGATTTGATAAAAAACATTCAAAACGTATTCAGACAAGCCAAAGTTGAAATACAATCCACACAATACGTGGAAATTAAAAGAGCAGGCAAATAATATTTATCAATGTGATTTACTATTGTTTCACGACAAAAAATCTTAAAATACTTGAGAAGTACAAAGACCAATATTTTTTCTTTCCCTTTAATTTTGATAATTTTACCCCTTCAATTCGTCAAAAAAATCAAACTATGAAAAAATCAAACTTTATTTTGATAGGAGCATTAATTCTTACAATGTTATCTTGCAAAAAAGAAGCAGAAGAAAAACCTGTAGTTATGAATGAAAATCCACTTTTAGCAGAAACTTTTGACACTCCTTATGGTGTCCCACCTTTTGACTTAATCAAAGACGAACATTTTGAACCTGCTATTCTGGAGGGTATCAAACAACATCAGGCAGAAATTGATGCTATTGCAAACAATACCGAAGAACCAACTTTTGAAAATACTATCGAAGCTATGGAAAATGCAGGGAGTTTGTTCGAAAGAAATTCCCGGATTTTCTACAATTTGCTTAGTGCAAATACCAATGACAACCTACAAGAGATAGCCAAAACACTATCACCTAAAATATCTGAGCATACGGATAATATTTTCCTCAATGACAAACTTTTTCAGAGAGTAAAAGCCATTTGGGATAAAAAAGAATCTCTTAACTTAGGTACAGAAGAATTAAAACTTTTGGAAGAAACTTACAAAAGTTTTGTAAGAAGTGGGGCTAATCTTTCTGAAGATGATAAGGAAAAACTTCGTAAAATAAATGCTGAACTGTCTCTTTTAACTCTTGAATTCGGTAATAATGTATTGGCAGAAAACAACAAATACGAATTGGTTATCGAAAAACAAGAAGATTTAGCCGGACTTCCTGATGCAGTTATTCAAGCCTCAGCCGAAACTGCTAAAGAAAAAGGCAAAGAAGGAAAATGGGTGTTCACGTTACAAAATGCCTCGGTAATGCCATTTTTACAATACGCAGACAACCGTGAGCTTCGTAAAGAGATTTTCAATGCTTATCAAAACAGAGGAAATGGCGGAGAGTTTGACAATAATGAAAAACTGAAACGAATTGCCAATCTCCGTTTAGAAAAAGCTAACTTGATGGGATACCCGACTTATGCAGATTATTCTCTGGAAGAAACTATGGCTAAAAATCCACAAGGAGTTTACCAACTGTTAAACAAACTTTGGGTTCCTGCTTTAGCCAAAGCAAAAGAAGAAGAGGCTGCTATTAAAAAAATGATGGAAGCAGACGGAATTTACGGAGAAGTAGAACCATATGATTGGAGATATTACACTGAAAAAATTCGCAAAGCTAAATATGATTTAGACGAACAAGAAGTAAAACCATATTTGAGTTTAGAAAATGTTCAGAAAGGAGTTTTTGATGTTACTAAAAAACTTTATGGGCTTCAATTCGAACAAGTAAAAGACGCTCCTGTTTATCATCCGGAAGTTACTCTTTGGAAAGTAACAGAAGCTAACGGAGATTTTGTAGGAGTTCTGTATATGGATTTTCATCCCAGAGCATCTAAAAGAGGAGGTGCTTGGATGACTTCATTCAGCGAACAGAAAACAGTTGACGGAAAACGTATCGCTCCTGTTGTTTCTATAGTTTGTAACTTTACTAAACCGGTTGGAGATATTCCTTCTTTACTAACGTTTGATGAGGCTTTGACCTATTTCCATGAATTCGGACACGCCCTTCACGGACTTTTATCAAACGTAAAATACGAAAGTCTTTCCGGAACAAATGTATCAAGAGATTTTGTAGAACTACCTTCCCAAATTTTAGAAAACTGGGGTTCTGACCCTGAAGTATTAAAATCTTACGCTAAACATTATCAAACAGGAGAAATCATCCCTGATGAGCTAATCAAAAAAATCGAAGAAGTAGGTACTTTTGACCAAGGATTCGCTACCGTTGAGTATTTAGCTGCTTCCTTTTTGGATATGGATTATCACACTCAAAACGAACCTATTACAATCAATATAGATACTTTTGAAGATGCAAGTATGAAAAAAATCGGACTTCCGAATGCCATTATTCCAAGATACAGAAGTCCTTATTTCTTGCATATCTTCTCAAGCCCTAGCGGATATGCAGCGGGATATTACAGCTATATTTGGGCAGGAGTTTTGGATACTGATGCTTTTGAGGCTTTCAAATCTACCGAATTGTTTAACCAAGAAAAATCTCAAGCTTTCCGTAAAAATATTCTTGAAAAAGGAAATACGGAAGACGCTATGGAGCTTTACAAACGATTCAGAGGAGCAGAACCGAGTATAGAACCTCTACTAAGAAAGCGTGGACTTACAGAGGTTAAAAGCAATATAAAAGATTAAATTTTTTGGATACCTAAATAAAAAAGAACCTCACAGATTTGTTAATCTGTGAGGTTTAAAAATAAATACCAGTGAGGCACATTTTAGTAATTCGGTTATCTGCTATGGGAGATGTAGCTATGACAGTTCCTGTTTTAAGAACGGTTATTGCTCAAAATCCCGATGTTCGGATTACGATAGTTTCTCGTCCTTTTTTCAAACCATTTTTTGACGGAATCGAAAGAGTTGATTTCTTTTCGGTTGATTTAAAACAAAGACATAAGGGCTTTTTCGGACTAATCAGGCTATATAAAGATTTGAGTAAATTAAATCTTAATCTGGTTGCCGATTTGCACAATGTTTTACGCTCAATTGTGGTTCGGAATTTTTTCCGTATTTCAGGTAAAAAAGTTGCTTTTTTAGATAAAGGAAGAAAAGAAAAAAAGACTTTAACTCGCCAAGAAAACAAAGTTTTCAAACCTCTGAAATCTATGCACCAGCGATATGCTGAAGTCTTTCTTAAATTAAATTGTAAGGTTGATTTAAGTCAAACAACTTTCCCTAAAAGAGAGTTTTTATCTGCTGAAATTACCTCTGTTACAGGCAGAAAAACAGGAAATTGGATTGGAATTGCTCCTTTTGCCCAATATCAATCCAAAGTTTATCCGTTAGATTTAATGCAAATCGTAATTGACCAATTAGCCGAAAATTCTGAAAATAAAATCTTTTTATTTGGCGGAGGTAAAACAGAAATTGAACAATTGGAATTGCTAAAAAAATCTTACCCGAACGTAACGGTTATAGCGGGCAAAATGAAATTTACCGATGAATTAAAACTCATTTCAAACCTTGATGTCATGCTGTCAATGGATAGTGGAAATGCACATATTGCCTCAATGTACGGAATAAAAACCATCATTCTTTTCGGAGCTACACATCCTTTTACAGGATTTATGCCTTTCGGCCAACCTATTGAAAACGCTCTTATTCCTGATTTAAAAAAATATCCGAAACTACCGACTTCTGTTTATGGAAATAAAATAATAGCCGGTTATGAAGATGTTATGCGAACCATTAGCCCTGAAAGTGTTGTAGAGGCAATCAAAAAGTGTTTAACAAATAATATTTTGTAGGTCACTACAATCTTACATCATTTTTTATAAACCCACTAATTCTTAAACTTATTTTCCGTTAAATTCATTCATAGTTTGCGCAAGACCTGCCGTAACAAACGATTTGATAACTTGTGAAGATTTTTCCAATCGTTCTTTCAAAACTGTTTTTTCTTCATCTGTCCACTCTCCGAGAACATAATTCACTTGTTGTCCCTTTTTAAAATCATCAGAGATTCCGAAACGAAAGCGAGCATAATTTTGAGTATTTAAAATCAAGTTGATATTTTTAAGCCCATTATGTCCCCCGTCACTCCCCTTTCCTTTAATACGAATAGTTCCGAACGGAAGATTCAAATCATCGGTAATAATTAAAATATTTTCTAAGGGGATATTCTCTTTCTGCATCCAATATTGAACTGCTTTCCCGCTCAAATTCATATACGTATTAGGCTTAAGCAAAAACACCTGTCTTCCTTTAATGCGACAAGTGGCTAATGCTCCTAATTTTACGGTTTCAAAATTTAAATCTTCTTGATTAGCAAAAAAATCCAGCACCTTAAACCCTATATTGTGTCTGGTATTGGTATATTCTGCACCAATATTTCCTAATCCGACAATCAAAAATTTATTCATCGTATTTGCAATTTTTAGAACCTTTTGTCAAGTTCTTCGAGGTTCATAGTGATAAAAGTTGTATGCCCGAAAGGAGAAACATCCGGTTCTTTACAAGCAAAAAGTGCATCAACAATATTGGTTTGTTCTTTTTCTGTCAGTAATGTACCTGTTTTTACAGCTAAACTTTTAGCAACTGACTTGGCAATACTATCGTTTTGAGAAAAACTATTATCAGGAATTCCTTCTTTCAGGTCAAAAATAAGTTGTTCTAAAACTTGTTTTGCATCTTTTTCGGTTATATTAACAGGAAGCCCTAAAAGAATAACTTCATCTTTTTCGATTTTATCAAATTCAAATCCTATTTGTTCCAAGGTTGGTCGAAGCTCTTTAAGTAAAGCAATTTCATACTGCGAATAATGTAAATCTAAAGGAAATAACAGCTTTTGAGAAAGAGATTGAGACAGCGTAATATTCTTCAAAAAATCTTCATACAAAATTCTCTCGTGAGCCCTTTGTTGATGGATAATTACAACTCCTGATTTTATAGGACTTACAATATATTTCTTATGAATTTGATATGTTTTTATGGGGTTTTCTTCCAACTTATCTTCAGACTGAAACAATGAATCTGTATGTTCCTGTTCAATTTCGGTCAAAAAAGTCAAAGACTCTTCCTTAATACCTACATACAGGCTTTCCCAACCTGTTGTTTTATCTTTTTTATAAGAATAGGACGATTTAGTTTCTTCCTTAAACGGATTAAAATCCGAACGAACCTGAATTAC
The DNA here is from genome assembly GCA_964629155.1 of uncultured Flavobacterium sp. Taxonomy (GTDB): domain Bacteria; phylum Bacteroidota; class Bacteroidia; order Flavobacteriales; family Flavobacteriaceae; genus Flavobacterium. Next base: position 10,470 of record CAZVQI010000006.1, on the reverse strand, counting down.
AGGAGGTTTAGTTTCTTTATCTTTAAAATGATAGGGTACATCAAGCGTAGCATCGCGATCAAAGTCCAAAACAGGAGCTATACTAAACTGCCCCAAGCTATGCTTAATGGTTGAACGCAAAATAGCATATAACGATTGTTCATCGTCAAACTTAACCTCTGTTTTGGTCGGGTGAATATTAATATCCAATGTATGTGGTGGAACTTCAAGATAAATAAAATACGAAGGCTGAATTCCTTCTTTCAGAAGACCTTCATAAGCACTCATCACCGCATGATGTAAATATCCGTTTTTTATAAATCGGTCATTGACAAAGAAAAACTGCTCTCCTCGGTTTTTCTTCCCGAATTCAGGTTTTCCGACAAATCCTTGTATATTTACTATTTCAGTCGTTTCATTTACAGGCACCAATTTCTCATTGGTTTTTCCTCCAAAAATATTTACAATTCTCTGTCTTAAATTAGAAACAGGCAGGTTAAAAAGCTCACCTCCGTTAGAGTAAAGCGAAAAGCTGATTTCCGGATGGGCTAATGCTACTCGTTGGAACTCATCAATAATATGACGCATCTCAACCGCATCCGATTTCAAAAAATTTCTTCGGGCAGGAATATTAAAAAACAAATTTTTTACTGAAAATGAAGTTCCTTTAGGGGTTACTGTTGCTTCTTGAGAAATGGTTTTACTTCCTTCAATTATCAGATGCGTGCCGAGTTCATCTTGCTCTTGCTTGGTCTTTAACTCTACATGGGCTATAGCTGCAATCGATGCTAAAGCTTCTCCTCGAAATCCTTTGGTGTGCAGGTTAAACAAATCTTCTGCTGTTCTGATTTTTGAAGTAGCATGACGTTCAAAACAAAGTCTTGCATCTGTTACACTCATTCCTACTCCGTTATCAATAACTTGAATGAGTGATTTACCTCCGTCTTTTACAATAAGTTTAATATCCGTACTCTTTGCATCAATAGAATTTTCGAGAAGCTCTTTAACTACCGAAGCCGGTCTCTGAACTACCTCGCCTGCTGCAATTTGGTTAGCAACGTGGTCAGGGAGTAATTGTATGATGCTTGACATTATTAAGATTTGTTTTTAGGAAAGCAAATTTAATTAAATTCATTGAGGTTTTAGATGTAGTCAGCAGATAAGTTTATTTGGTTTGTCTTAAACAGGCTTACAACACTAAGAGAGTAAAAACCTTAAATATTTAAATCAAAAGTTTTTCGAAGTAATTCTAACGCCGGATTTTTTTCTGCCATATGCAAAAATATATCTCTTTTGTCCAACAGTTTTTTTACCTGAATGGTTTCATTTACTGATAATTCTATTTTGATATTGTGATTTTTTAGATGACCTCTCAAATACCCGAGAAGATTCGGTAACTCTCCCTCCAAATCCTTTTTGGAGCTTTCATTCGGAACCTCATATTTAATAGTTGTTCCGTCTAAAATCACTTCGCCCATCCCCATAAGCGAAGAAATAATCATATACCCTTTTTTTTCTAATCGGTCTTTAAATTTATTCCATTGAGTTATTAACTCATCATAAGTAAAAGGTTCTTCCAGAAAAATACTTTGTCTTTCGGATTGAAGTTTATCATTAGCTTCTTTTAGTTCTTTGAGCTTTTTAAGCCCTGAAATTGAAAGAGCATTAATAGCGTCATCAGGCTGAGTGACTTCCGGTTTTATTTGTAATTTTTCAACTACCTCTTCTATTTGAGGAATTGAATTCTCTGAAGATTTTGTTTGTTCTGAAGAATGAAAGTAGAAAGCCGGAATTATGAAGTCAACTTTTTTTTTTCTCCATCAAAAGTGATAGAGGCGAGTTGCATCAAGCATAGTTCTACTAAAAGTCGCTGGTTCTGACTGGATTTATACTTCAAATCACAGTCGTTGGCTATCCGAATAGCTTCTAACAAAAACTCCTGAGTCGCAAAAGCTGCTTGATGTTGATATTGAATTTTAGCAGTTTCACCTACTTCCAAAAGCTGAAGAGTTTCGGGATTTTTACACACCAGCAAATCTCTGAAGTGTGAAGCCAAACCTTGAACAAAATGATGTGCATCAAAACCTTTTGCTAAAATAGTATTGAACAGTAACAACAAATCAGGTATTTTATTTTCCAGAATAAATTCGGTTGCTTTGATGTAATATTCATAATCCAACACATTCAAATTCTGAGTAACAGCTTCGCGTGTCAAATGTTTCCCCGAAAAACTAACCACTCGGTCAAAAATAGAAAGTGCATCGCGCATAGCTCCGTCTGCTTTTTGAGCTATAATATGCAGCGCATCATCCTCCGCTGTTATCCCTTGACTTTTTGCTACTTCTGCCAAGTGCTTTTTTGCATCCTGAATAGTAATACGTTTAAAATCAAAGATTTGACATCTGGAAAGAATAGTAGGAATTATTTTATGTTTCTCTGTTGTCGCTAAAATAAAAATGGCATGCCTTGGGGGTTCTTCAAGTGTTTTTAAAAAAGCATTGAAAGCTGCCTGAGAAAGCATGTGCACTTCGTCAATGATATACACCTTATATTTCCCTGTTTGAGGCGGGATACGAACCTGATCAATTAAATTACGTATGTCATCAACTGAATTGTTTGAAGCGGCATCTAATTCAAAAATATTAAACGAAAAATCTTCGGTTGGATCATCATAATCGGGTTGGTTGATTTTCCGTGCCAAAATCCTCGCACAAGTTGTTTTCCCTACCCCTCTCGGCCCCGTAAACAAAAGTGCTTGAGCTAAATGATTGGTTTCTATAGCATTGAGTAAAGTATCCGTAATAGCCTGCTGTCCCACAACATCTTTAAACGTCTGTGGTCTGTATTTTCTGGCCGATACGATAAATTGTTCTTCCATAATTTTATAAGGAGTACAAATATAGGCAGATTCAAATGTTAAATGCAACTCTATACCAAATTATCTCCAAAATAATTTATTCCCTTTTTACACAGATTAATTATATTTGCAAAATTTCAAACAACAGACTAAATCTACTAAAATGAAATACAAAAGAATCCTCCTAAAACTAAGTGGAGAAGCCCTTATGGGAGATCGTCAATACGGTATTGACCCGAAAAGACTTTCCGAATATGCAGATGAAATCAAAAAAGTTCATGACAAAGGAGTGGAAATTGCAATTGTTATCGGAGGAGGAAATATATTCAGAGGAGTAGCCGGAGCCAGTAACGGAATGGATAGAGTACAAGGGGATTATATGGGAATGTTAGCTACTATTATCAACGGAATGGCTCTCCAGGGGGCTTTGGAGGATAAAGGAATGCTCACTCGTTTGCAGACAGCTCTAAAAATAGAAGCTATTGCAGAACCTTATATCAAAAGAAGAGCTGTAAGACATTTAGAAAAAGGAAGAATTGTGATTTTCGGAGCCGGAACCGGAAACCCTTATTTCACAACTGATACAGCAGCCGTACTCCGTGGAATTGAAGTAAATGCAGATGTGATTCTGAAAGGAACTCGAGTTGACGGAGTATATTCAGCAGATCCTGAAAAAAATTCTGATGCTGTTAAATTTGAAACCATTACCTTTGATGAAGTATTAAAAAAGGGACTTAACGTGATGGATACTACAGCCTTTACACTCAGCCAAGAAAATAAACTCCCGATTATCGTTTTCGATATGAATAAAGAAAACGCTTTGCTTGATGTTTGTGAAGGAAAAAATATCGGAACAACTGTAACTGTGTAAACCAACATAAAGAATCAACTATAAACCAATACCTAATACCCAATAAAAATGGAAGAATTAGATTTTATATTGGACAGCGCTAAAGAATCAATGGAAAATTCTTTGGCTCATCTTGATAAGAGTTTTTTAAATATCAGAGCCGGAAAAGCTTCACCTGCTATGCTTGGAGGAGTAAGAGTAGAGTATTACGGTTCTTTGACTCCTCTTTCACAAGTGGCCAACATCAATGCTCCTGATGCGAGAACGCTGACTGTATCTCCTTGGGAAAAAAATATGCTGCAACCAATCGAAAAAGCAATTATGAATGCTAATCTTGGTTTCAACCCGATGAATAACGGAGATACCATTATCATCAATATTCCCGTGCTTACGGAAGAAAGACGTAGAGAACTTGTAAAGCAAGCAAAAGCAGAAGCAGAAGATGCTAAAATCGGTATCCGAAATGCCAGAAAAGATGCTAATAACGAAATCAAAAAACTGGACGGAATTTCTGAAGACATGATTAAATCTGCAGAACAAGATGTTCAGAATCTTACGGATACCTATATCAAAAAAGTTGATGAAATGCTAAGCATTAAAGAAGCAGAAATCATGAAGGTATAAAATCTGTATGAAAAAATATTTCATCATATATCGTCCTTTTATAAAATTTCTACTTGTATTTTTTGTTACATATGGAATACTGACGATTTCGTACAAATTATATTTATCTCAGTACGAAAACCTCGAATACCCGTTAGATCCTTTTACGGAAAGTGTTTCGTATCAAGTCAATAAAGTATCTCATTTTTTGGGATGGGATACAGAAATTAAAAAACTTTCAGGCGAGAAATGGACTCGCCTGACTTTTAATGAAAGGTATGTAGCTAAAATCGTTGAAGGATGTAATGCCATAAGCGTAATGATTTTATTTGTTGCTTTTGTCATTGCTTTTGCCAAAAAATTTTTATCCGCCCTTGTATTTTCAGTTGTGGGAATTGTGTTAATCCATATACTAAATATTTTCCGGATAGCAATTTTAGCCTATTTTATATATACCCAACCCGAACACACACACCTTTTTCACGGGGTTTTATTTCCTTTAGTAATTTACGGTTTTGTATTTTTACTTTGGGTAGTTTGGGTCAGACAATTTTCCGGCTTTATAACAAAAAAAAGTGATGCAAAAGCTTAAACCAATTCTTTTTACAATTCCTTTTATCATCGGATTTGTACTTATCCGAATGTATGAAAGCAATTGGTTTTACGATCCTTTTTTAAATTATTTTAAAGGAAATTATCAAAATTCTCCTTTCCCTGAATTTGAGGGATTCAGATTATTTCTTAACTTATTTTTCCGTTACTTTCTCAACACGTTACTGTCATTAGGAATTATTTATGTTATGTTTAAAAACAAAGAGTTTCTTAAAGTTGCATCAGTGTTGTATATAGCTTTCTTCGTTGTACTTATCCTGATTTTTTTTATAATTATTCAATTTACCGAAAGTGATTTTTTTCTGTTCTACGTAAGAAAATTTCTAATCCAACCTTTGTTTTTGTTGTTGTTTTTACCTGCCTTTTATTTTCAGACAAAAAACAACAACTCGGGTTTTTCACAAAAAGAGCATAATTCTTAGGCCTTCCACGCAACCTTTATATATTTTTGGCATCTGTTAGAAAGATAAGGATAAAAAGCTATATGTATAATTTTTTATCTCAAATAAATTTCATTATTTAGCCGGATTTTTAATTTCAAGAAAGTATTATATCAGTTTATATGAAAAAAAGAGTTTTGATTACGGGAGCGGCAGGATTTTTAGGCTCTCATTTATGTGACCGATTTATAAAAGAAGGGTATTATGTTATCGGGATGGATAACTTAATTACAGGAGATTTAAGAAATATTGAACATCTTTTTAAACACAAAGACTTTGAATTTTACCATCACGATGTTACAAAATTTGTTCATGTACCCGGAAAGTTAGATTATATCCTGCATTTTGCCTCGCCGGCTTCTCCTATTGACTATCTCCGAATCCCTATTCAAACCCTTAAAGTTGGTGCTTTAGGAACACACAATCTCTTAGGTTTAGCGCGAGTTAAAAACGCTCGTATTCTGATTGCTTCTACTTCCGAAATATATGGAGATCCTCTAGTACATCCTCAAACTGAAGAATATTACGGAAACGTAAACGCCATCGGTCCTAGAGGGGTATATGACGAGGCTAAACGCTTTCAGGAGTCTATAACTATGGCGTATCATACATTTCACGGATTAGAAACTCGTATTGTACGCATTTTTAACACCTACGGACCAAGAATGCGCTTAAATGACGGAAGAGTTATTCCTGCTTTTATCGGTCAAGCACTCCGAGGAGAAGATTTGACTGTTTTCGGAGACGGAAGCCAAACACGCTCTTTCTGTTATGTGGATGATCAAGTCGAAGGTATTTTCCGTTTGTTACACAGTGATTACCATTTACCTGTAAATATTGGCAATCCGAACGAAATCACCATTAAAGACTTCGCTGAAGAAATCATCAAACTGACAGGTACAACTCAAAAAATAATTTACAAACCACTCCCTATAAACGACCCTTTACAACGAAGACCTGATATCACAAAGGCTAAAGAAATTTTAGGATGGGAACCGAAAGTATCTCGTGAAGAAGGAATGAGAATTACTTACGAATACTTTAAATCTCTACCTAAAGAAGAACTTTTGAAAGAAGAACACAAAGATTTCAAACAATACATCAAATAAATTGAAAAAGAAAACAGGCAGATATTCGGGATATATTCGTCCGTTTTCGTATGCACTTGATTTGCTTACGATAAACGTACTTGCCTATTTTATGCTCTCAGAGCATCTCTATACTACCTGGTATCATATCTTTATTACGCTGTCTTGGGTTTTTATCGCTTGGAATATTGATTTTTATGAAGTTTACCGGTATACAAAAGTCGTTCGGATTATGGGGCGACTTTTCAAACAATATTTGGCTTTCCTGGTGTTAAACTTTGCCTATATCGGATTCTTCTCAAAGTTTTCAGAACCTTCGGAAGTTGTTTGGTATGTTACGCTTTCTTTATCCGTAGTGGGTAGTTTTAAGTTTGCCGTTTACTTCTTTTTAAGAAGATTTCGGGTAATGTTCGGAGGAAATTACAGAAAAGTAATTATTCTCGGAAACGGAAAATCTTCAGCTCAATTAGCAGCCTTTTTCAGAGATAACCCTGATTACGGATACAAGTTAGAAGGCATTTTTGACCTGAAAACAAACAAGGAAAAAGAAATGCAACTTTGCTTTGACTTTGTACTGAAAAACGGAATTGACGAGATGTATTGTTCGCTGGCAAGTTTAAATGATGATGATATTAACGAACTTATCGATTTTACAGACAACAACCTGAAAATACTCAAGTTTTTACCCGATAATAAAACTCCTCTTGCCAGAAATCTTATTTACGACTACTACGATTACATCCCTATTTTATCTCTCCGAAATGTACCTTTAGACAAAAGAGCCAACAAAATAGTAAAACGTGCTTTTGACATTGTCTTTTCTCTAATTGTCATTATCGGAGTTTTGTCTTGGCTCACTCCTATTTTAGCAATTATTATCCGTTCAGAGTCAAAAGGAAATGTATTTTTTAAACAAAAGAGAAACGGACTTAATTACAAGGAATTTTACTGTTATAAATTCCGGTCGATGCGACTGAATGATATAGCCCATACGCATCAAGTAACCAAAAATGACCCGAGAGTAACCAAAATAGGAGCTTTTATGCGTAAAACAAGTATTGATGAGCTTCCTCAATTTTGGAATGTACTCAAAGGAGATATGTCTGTAGTAGGACCAAGACCTCATATGGTAGCAGAAACAGAACGTTTCGTACAAAAAGTAAACAAATTTATGGTTCGTCACTTCATAAAACCCGGAATAACAGGCCTTGCACAAATTAACGGGTACAGAGGCGAAGTAGAAACCGATACTGATATCATCAACAGAGTTAAATACGATATTTTCTATTTAGAAAATTGGTCATTTCTATTGGATTTAAAAATCATTGTAATGACTGTTTACAATGCTATCAAAGGCGAAAAAAAGGCATACTGATTTTACTTTTAAAAGAAATACCCTAACGAAAGAATAATTCTCGGACTCTCCGAAGAAGTAAAGTAAGAAATATTAGCCGCAAACTTATTGATTACTCTTAGAGAAAGTCCTCCTCCGAATGAAGTGTGCCATTTTTTAGAATTTTCACCTTCATACCATACTCTTCCATAGTCAAACCCCAAAAATGCTTCATAGTTTACCGGAATTACTTTATTGGGCAACTCTCCTAAATCAATTCTGAAATCCGTGCTGTGCACAAAATATTGTTGCCCGGAAAAACGTTCGTTTCTGTATCCTCTAAGTCCGGTTTCTCCTCCCATTGTGGCTGCCTGATAAAACTCATAAACTTCATTAAAAAGGGCTTTTGCTTTTATAACGGAAGCAACAGTATATTTTTTATTGATATTAGGATAATGTTTGAACAAAAACTCTCCTGCCAAAAAAGGAACATTTCTGTTCATATCTCTGAAATTTACCATAAGCCCAACTTCAGAAATAAAACTATAATTAAACTTACCGTAATGCTCTTGAGGAGAAAAATGATAGCTTCCTTTCAGGTTCAAAAAAGTATTATTCCTTTCGGTTAATTCACCTTCCTGAAAAATATCGTCTCGAGTAAATTTTTGTTCGTCAATAATGTCGTAACTTTCTATTCCTGCCCTAACTACGGTTCTTTGCGTTTCCGAAAATTTAAACTCAACACCTTGATTAAACCCGATTCGCTGCAACAAAACCCTATTATAATCTCGTCCGAAAGAACTTTCATAATTCTGACTTTCGTTACCAAAACCAAAAAAGTTTTGAAAATGATTAGGAGTTGTAAGCCATAAATCGGTCTTATAGGTAATTTTTTCGCTCAAAGTCGGAAAGGTTCCCGAATATAAAAACGAATAATAATGATTCCAACTCAACTCATGTCGAGCACTAAATGGATATGTTTTGAATTTATATCGAGTATAAGTGAATTTTCCTCCTAACCTAATTGCTTGATCTGTATCGAATAAGATTCCCGGTTGAAACTCAAAAGTATTCTTCTTAGGTCTATCCTGATTATATTCTAAAATATTAGAGTTGTTAGTTTTATATAAAGAGGCTTTCCCGATTTCATTTTGGGTAACCAAAGCCGATTCAGGAACATAAATTTTAATGTTTTCAACGGCTTCTTCTAATTCGAAATTACCGTAATTGTCATTATCTATAATTCGTATAATTATATCATTTTTATGAGCTTGGGAAATCGAAAAAGTATCAATTCCTCCGAAGCCATAGAGCCAAATTTCTTTTGTTTTTTCTGCCTCATATTCGTTTTTCAAAATAACTTCTCCGGTCAAAGAGTTTATAAGTATTAAAGATGTTTTTGTTGTGTCTTGTTCAATTTTAAATGTATCATCTTGTGATGTCCCACAAACAACAGCTTTTTCCTGAAGCAAAGCATAATAATCTTCAACTAAAACATCCAAATTTTCAACCCTTCGGATAAGAACTTCTTTAAGTTCTTTACTTTCCTGAGTATTCCGAAAGTCAGAGGGTAATTGGATAAATGCTTCATCAATCACTTCTTGTGTCAATGTTTTTTTGATAAAATCTGCTTGTTTTATCCATACCGATTTTTTTATTCCTTTAGAAAGAATTAAATCATACATCAGGTTATGCGAATTGATTTTATCTGCCTTAAGTTTTTTTTGATAGTAATTATCAATATTCTCAATACCCAATGATTTGAGCAGAATTCCAAACAACAGACCATCTGTTTTAGTAAACGAAAAACCTCTGTCATTTATAAGCGGAGCGTAAATATTTTCCTTTTCTTGGTATAATGTCCAATGGTAAGATTGATTTATATCAAGAGTATTTCCCGTAATCATATCTAATAGTCGAGCACGTACGTATGCATCTTCCTGTATTTTATAATTAAAGCTTTGGTGTAAAAGGTCAATAACTTGCTCCGTAGAGAGATAATTGCGCTTATCGTTATCAGACACAAAATATTTTCCGTCAAAATATCTCAATTGCTTCTCTTGACTGTTTTCTCCAATCTGAATGGCTAAATGATTAGTAATCCGGAAGGCTAACGGATGAATGAGCGTATAAGCATCTGCTATGAATCGCTCAGCGTAAGTTCCTTTAAATTGATTGTTGTTATATAATTTCGTAAACTTATCATAATGTTGAAAATACGGATAATCTTCTACAAGAGGAATATAATTTTCTCCTTTCAGAGGGCTTGTTTGAACTTCTTTTATCGGAATAGAAAATAAGTTTCTGTAATGTTTTCCCCACAAAAAGTTATAAAACCCTGACTTTGTCGTTAGTTTTTCAGAATAAAGAGCCTCAGAAGTACTCTCTTTAGTTGCTTCTTGTGAATACCCTGTAGTGCTTCCCACCAAAAAACAACAGATACAAGTCAATCCTATTCGAAAAAAAGAAAATTTCATCTGAAAAAATTATTCTCGCAAGATACTAAAAACACTTAATCAAAAAATTAAATTTTAATCCTGCAACTATCATACAAAATAACTCTTTTACTTCGCTTAAATTGGACAAAACTTTTACTTTCTGCCTATCTCAAAAAGTCTTATCTTCGCAAAAAATAACTTTTAAACAAAATAGCATAAAAATGACAACTGTTTCAACCCAATTCGGAATACAACAAGCCTTAGAGCAAT
>CAZVQI010000005.1:0-39145 GCA_964629155.1 uncultured Flavobacterium sp. | reverse complement strand
AGTAGTTGAAGTAGATGTTGCCAGAAAGCGAATTCAACTTTCGATGATATTGTAAAATTAGTATCTTATTATAAAAAATAAAGCGACACATTTGTGTCGCTTTACATATGAAGATTTGTTACTTATTATAAGCCAAAAGCTTTTTTTACATTATCTACATAATCAAGTTTTTCCCAAGTAAAAAGCTCGACTTCCACGGTTTTGGTTTCTCCATTAGGGGAAACAAAAGTTTTAGTTACTTTTTGGGGCTCACGTCCCATATGCCCATAAGCTGCAGTTTCACTATAAATCGGATTCCGAAGCTTCAGGCGTTGCTCAATAAAATAAGGACGCATGTCAAAGATTTCAGAAACTTTGTGAGCTATCTCTGCATCAGATAAATTCACTTTAGAAGTTCCGTAGGTATTTACATAAATTCCCATGGGTTCTGCTACTCCAATTGCATACGAAACTTGTACCAAAACCTCGTCTGCTATTCCTGCTGCTACTAAGTTTTTAGCGATATGACGGGTAGCATATGCAGCACTTCGGTCTACTTTACTCGGGTCTTTTCCTGAAAATGCCCCTCCTCCGTGAGCTCCTTTTCCTCCATAAGTATCAACAATAATTTTTCGTCCGGTAAGCCCTGTATCTCCGTGAGGTCCTCCGATTACGAATTTTCCAGTCGGATTGATATGATACTTGATTTTATCTGTAAATAAGTGTTTGTATTCCGGATTTTTTGCAACTATTCTCGGAATCAAAATCCCGATAATATCTTTGCGTATTTGGGCAAGCATAGTTGGTTCGTCTGCAAACTCATCATGTTGAGTAGAAACTACGATGGTGTCAATACTTAGAGGTTTATTATTGTCATCATAAACTAAGGTAACTTGTGCCTTAGAGTCAGGACGTAAATAAGAGATTTCTTTATTTTCTCTTCGAAGTTCCGCTAATTCTATTAATAGTTTGTGTGAAAGATCAAGAGATAAAGGCATGTAATTTTTAGTTTCTGTCGTTGCATAGCCAAACATCATTCCTTGATCTCCGGCTCCTTGTTCTTCTTTGTTCGCTTTATCTACTCCTTGATTTATATCCGGAGATTGCTCATGGATGGCAGAAAGCACTCCACACGAATTAGCGTCAAACATATATTCGCCTTTTGTATAGCCGATTTTTTTGATGACATCACGGGCAATTTGCTGTACATCAAGATAAATATTTGATTTTACTTCTCCAGCCAAAATTACTTGTCCTGTAGTAACAAGTGTTTCGCAGGCTACTTTTGAATCCGGGTCAAAAGCTAAAAAGTTATCTATTAAAGCATCAGAAATTTGGTCTGCAATTTTATCAGGATGTCCTTCACTAACAGACTCAGAAGTAAACAGATAAGACATAATAATTTGTTGATTTAAAACTTCAAAAAGAGAAAAATTGAAAGGCAAAGCGAGAGATGAACACTGCTTTAGCATTTTTAACAGAGGTTGCAATCAGTCAAATTTCTCCTCTTTGAAGTGTGTTAATGCGAGCAAATTTAAAAAAAGATTTTTGAGTTAAAGACTTTATATGTATAAAAATCTTATTTTTGAGTTACTTTTATTATACAGATTTCGATGATGAGATTCTTAGTAGCATTCCTATTACTTTTATTTTCAATTGTATCATCAGCCCAAAATGATGTTCTTGCTAAGGAATATTTTAGCAAAGGACAATTTGAGAAGGCTGCTGTTGCCTATGAGGAATTGTTGAAATCTAACCCGAATAACTCCGTGTATTTTAGCAGCTTGGTAGCTTGTTATCAGGAGCTGAAACAGTATGAGAAGTCAGAAAAAGTAATTGCTGACCGTATGAAAAAGGTAAGACAACCGGGTTTGAATGTTGAGATGGGATACAACTATCAGTTGCAAGGGAATATTCAAAAAGCGAAAGAATTTTATCAAAAAGCGAAAGATGCTGTGGAAGAAAATCCTAATAATGCAGGAGGTGTTGCCTATGTTTTTGAACAAAAAAGTTTGTTACAAGAAGCTTTAGAGGTTTATGAAATGGCTTCTGCAAAAGAAGGAAAATTAAATTATGAATATCAGAAAGGTAGAATTTACGGACAACTTGGGAATTTAGAAAAGATGATAGATTCTTTTTTGGAATATTCTTACGTTAATCGAAGTTTCACGATTTCTGTTCAAAATCAGTTCTATCGATTTATGATAGATGACGCTTCGGATAGCTTTTCAGATCTTCTTCGTAAATCTCTATTAGTAAAAGCTCAAAAAACTCAAGATATTTATTGGAATGAGTTTTTGAGTTGGTTTTTTGTTCAACAAAAGCAATACGACAGAGCTTTTGCACAAGAAAAAGCTATTTTTAAACGAAATGACGAGGATCTCTCTAACATTTTGAATTTAGCAGGACTTACCGTTGAAGAAGGAGATTACGTTTTGGCAAAAGAAATTTTTGATTTTGTATTACAAAATTCGTCGGACAGAGATATTCATATTGCTGTAAAGACAATGCTTGCAGAGATTAAAATACAAACTTCTGAACCAAAAGAATATCACAAAATTCAAACGGAGTTAGAAAATCTATTAAATGAATTAGGCAGGGATACAAGTACGATAGACTTACAAATGCTACAAGCTCATTTCATAGGCTTTAATCTGGATAACCCAAAAGAAGGACAAAAAATTCTCAGAGACTTGTTGGAGCTGAATCTTAATCCTTTTGTTAAAGCCACAGTCAAGATGGAGTTGGCAGATATGCTTTTATATGAAGAAAAATTTAATCAAGCGCTTATTTATTATTCTCAAGTCGAGAGTGATTTGAAGAATCATGAAATAGCTCATAAAGCAAGTCTTAAAGTAGCTAAAACCAGTTACTATAAAGGAGATTTCCCTTGGGCATTAAAGCAACTTTCGGTATTAAAATCATCGTTTTCACAACTTATTGCCAATGACGCTCTTGATTTATATTTGCTAATCAATGATACGAGTGCAAATGATTCAACTTATACGGCTCTTAAAAAATTCGCCAAAGCAGATTTTTTGCTTTACAAACAAAAAGATACTGAAGCTTTGGAACAATTTAAGCAAATTCTTAGAGAGCACAAAGGTGAAGATATTGAGGCGGTTACTTTGCTGAGAGTAGGTAAAATATTAGAAAAACAAGGATATTTTGAAGAAGCTTTAAAGCATTATAATACCATTATTGAACATTTTTCAGACGGAATTTATATTGATGAAGCTTTGTTTTTTTCTGCTGAAATTTACAACAAACACTTGGCAAATCCTGACAAGGCAAAAGAGTTATACGAAAAAATCATCTTTAATCATCAGGATAGTATTTATTTTATTGATGCCCGAAAAGAATTTCGTATTTTAAGAGGGGATAATGTGTAGCAACAACTCCATGACTATACAGAGCAAACCAAAAAAAATCGCTGTTGTAATACTGAATTGGAACGGAAAACCTTTATTGGAAAAGTTTCTGCCTTCAGTAATTAAATATTCTGATTCAGCTCAAATTTATGTAGCAGATAATGCATCAACGGATGATTCTGTGTTATTTCTTCAAAATGAATATCCCAATATCAGAATTATCAGAAATTTGGGGAATTTTGGTTTTGCAAAAGGGTATAATCGTGCCCTAAAAGAGGTAAGTGAACCTTATTGGGTATTGCTCAATTCAGATGTAGAAGTAACTGAAAAATGGCTTGAGCCGATTTTGGAGATTTTTGAAAAAGAACCTAAAACAGCAGTATTACAGCCAAAAATTTTAGATTATAAAAACAAAGACTACTTTGAATATGCCGGAGCAGCAGGAGGCTTTATAGATAAATATGCTTTTCCGTTTTGTAGAGGACGTATTTTTTCTACTGTTGAAAAAGACGAAAATCAATATAATATGACAGAAAAAATATTTTGGGCATCGGGAGCCTGTTTTTTTATCCGAAAAGAAGTGTTTGAAAAACTTGGCGGATTTGATGAAGATTTTTTTGCTCATCAAGAAGAAATCGATTTATGTTGGAGAATCTATAATGAAAACTTAGATATAAAGTATATTCCTGATTCGGTAGTATATCACGTAGGAGGTGCTACACTCAAAGAAAACTCTCCCCGAAAAACTTTTCTGAATTTCAGGAACTCACTTTTTACGTTGCTGAAAAACCATCCGCGAAAAAGGCTTTTTATTACTTTTTTTATTCGACTTTGCTTAGACGGATTGGCCGGAATTTTATTATTGATACAAGGAAAACCACTGCATACTTGGGCTATTGTAAAAGCTCATTTTTCGGTTTACGGAAATCTTAAAAAAATGCTTAAAAAAAGAGCTGCAAATCTCAAAAAAGATTATTATTATACCGAAAGTATAGCCTACCGTTATTTTTTCAAAAAAAATATTCATTTTAACGAATTGAAAACAAAATCTGAATAGACAATAACATCATTTTAAGTAATTGAATTGTTATTATTCCTAATTTTGCAAAAAATAATACAAACCAAACCTATGAAAAGAATCATTCTATTGTGCTCAATTGCAGGAGCATTGACGCTAACTTCTTGTGGTTCAAAAAAGAAAATAGCGGAGTTGGAAGAGAGAAATAAAGAAATTCAGGACATGTTGAACTCAACAACACTTAAGTTAAACACATGTCTTGCAGAAAAAAACAGCTTACAGTCTCAGGTAGACTTTCTGAAAGAAGTAAATGCTGACCTGAAAAGAGATAAAGAAAACATTACTCATCTTTCATCACAAGGAGCGGCTAACCTGGAAAAATCTTTGGAAAGCCTAAGAGAAAAAGATTTAAAAATTTCACGTCTTCAAGATGCATTAAGCAAAAAAGACTCGGTTACTTTAGCTTTAGTTACCTCACTTAAAAAAGAAGTCGGAATCAACGACCCTGATATTCAGGTAAATGTTGAAAAAGGAGTTGTGTTTATTTCAATTGCCGACAAAATGTTGTTTAAAACAGGAAGTTATCAAGTAAGTGACAAAGCAAAAGAAGTTTTAACTAAAGTTGCTAAAGTAATTAATTCAAAACCTGATTTTGAATGTATGGTAGAAGGACATACGGATAACGTTCCGTATCGTTCAGGTGTATTGCTTGACAACTGGGATTTGAGTGTAAAACGCGCAACCTCTATTGTAAGAGTACTTCAGGAGTTAGGTGTAAAACCGTCTCAACTGATTGCTGCGGGTAGAGGAGAACATGTGCCGTTAGTAAGCAATACGACGTCTGAAAATCGTTCTATCAACAGAAGAACACGTGTGCTTATATTGCCTAAGTTAGATCAGTTTTATGATATGATTGAAAAAGAAATGAAAGCTTTAAGCCAAGAATAATTCATATTCTTTTTTGAAATATAAACGAGGTGTAACAATATTAGGTTACGCCTCGTTTTTTTTTATGTTAATATAAAAAATACTTGAAACTTAAAGAGAATTCAAAAACGATATAGTATCTATATTGTCTGCATAATCCCACAATTTTGGAAGTTGTGTTTGTCCGAAAGCTACTGAATTTTCTATCAAATTATTGCTGACTATACATTGAATTTGTTCTTGGTCTTGAGATAATCGGTTTTTAAGTTCTTCTAAATCGGAATAAAACTCATAAAAAACAACTGAAATAGGTGAGGAGTATGAGAGATCTTCTTTGAGGACCATAAAGCCGTTATCCAAAATCAAAAAATTACTCATCAGAAAAACAGCTTTATTGTAGTCATAATTGTTGATGTATTTTTGATGATCAATCACCCCTCGATATTGGTACATTGCCTCAAAAAAATGTTCAAAGTTGTAATTTTTAGGTACAAATAATTTTGAAACATTCCTACAACCTAATCCGAAATAAGTAAAAATATCTCTTCCTAAAGCGTTTAAATCTTCTTGAGATTCTTCTCCGTTTAAAACCGCAACCGAATTTCGATTTTTTCGGATAATGCTTGGTTTATTTTTAAAGTAATACTCAAAATAACGAGCAGTGTTATTGCTTCCGGTTGCTATGACAGCATCAAATCCTTGTAACTTTTCATCTGTAAACTCAATGCGATTTTTTAATTCAGAATGTATTTTAATCAGGTATTTAGCTAAAAACGGGAGTAGTTGCTTGTCATTTGATGAAGTCTTAACAAGAGCTTTGTGTCCTGAAATAAGTACACTCAAAAAATCGTGAAATCCTACTAAAGGAATATTTCCTGCCAAAACCAATCCGATAGTTTTAGGTTGTTGCTCTTTTATTTGATAAGTTGAAAGCCACTGATTAAGATTTTTAGGAGTAAGAGCCTCTGCCCAAGATTTAATTGCAAAACAAACTTGTTCTTTAGTAAACCAACCGTTATGATGCTTTTGATTTTCGATAAGATTCAGAAAATCATCAAAAAACAAATCGTTATAAAGTACATCTGTCTTTTTTGTCGGGTTTTCATCGGAAAATTGACTTAAAAATTTTCCTAATTCTGCAAACGCTATTTTTGTTTTTTCTAACATCATATAATTTGGTTATGAATGGTTTTGCTCGTAATTTTGCACAAAAATAGGTTTAATTCATCAAAAACAGGAAACTTTAAACCTGAAACCATTAAACAAAAAATAAAATGGCAATTATAATTACTGATGATTGCATTAACTGTGGAGCATGTGAACCGGAATGC
This sequence comes from uncultured Flavobacterium sp., assembly GCA_964629155.1. Taxonomy (GTDB): domain Bacteria; phylum Bacteroidota; class Bacteroidia; order Flavobacteriales; family Flavobacteriaceae; genus Flavobacterium. Next base: position 32,519 of record CAZVQI010000005.1, on the reverse strand, counting down.
CCAAATAATGCAATATACGAAGGAGCAGATGATTGGAGATATAAAGACGGAACAAAACTCAGCGGAAAAATAGTACTACCTAACGGAAAAGAAGTTGATGCTGATGAAGCTCAAACCCCGATTTCTGATGAATTTTACTACATCGTTCCTGATAAATGTACTGAATGTATAGGATTTCATGAAGAACCTCAATGTGCGGCAGTGTGTCCTGTAGATTGTTGTATTCCGGATGAAAATAATGTAGAAGACAAAGAAACTTTGCTCAACAAAAAGGCGTTTTTGCATAACGAATAAATTTCCTTTTTCTGCTTGAGTACAATAAACTTCCTTTTTTACTTTTTACTTGAGACAGAGTTTTGTAAAAAGTAAATCTCCATCGCTTTTACTTCTTTTTACATTTTCGGAGTAGGAAACACTGTGTGAATAAAAATTTTTCGGTTAAGGTTTACTACCGAATTTTTAATATCACCTGCCTAATCAAACTTATTTCGGATTATATTTGTATAATTGTAACCAAAAATAGTTTTATGACATTAAAAAAAATCAATCTAATTTTTTGTTTTGCAATTTGTTTTAGCTTTTTTTCGTGTAAAAACAGTCAAAAAGATGCAACCTCAGAACACAAAACCGAAGTTCTTTTAAGCCAATTTAAGGATGATTTTACACGAAATCTTTTTGTTGAAGGACAAAAACTTTTAGAGCAAGGAAATATAGAAGAAGCAAAAATACGTTTTTATGAAGTGTATGAAATAGAACCTCTTCATGCCTTTGTCTTAAACACTCTTGCGGAGGTTGAAAACAATTATGGAGATAAAAATAAAGCAATAGAGATATATTACGCCAGTAAAGAAGCTCATCCTGAATATTTGGACACGTATGTTGAGCTGAGTAAACTTCTTATAGAGCAAGGAGAACCGGGAAGAGCTATAGAAATATTAAACGAAGGCGAATCTTATTTGAAGGAAGAAGAACAATATTTTTCGTTTTATTATGCATTGTCTGAGGCCTATTACTCTAACGGAGAGTGTGTAACGGCAAAAGATTATTTAGAAAAAGCTTTGTTTTTCGGTAAAAATGACTCTCAGAAAGAACAAGCTAAAAGACTAACTGACAAGATAGAGAGTAATTGTCATTAGGGAATTGTCTTGTAAGACAATGAATGGTTTGAAAAAGAGAATTCTCAATATAATTGTAGAAAATTCTATAATAATTGGGTCTCAATAAATGAGTTAAGATATGACGCAATTTAGGAATATAGAACGAACAAGAGCTCAGGAATCTTCGGCAGCCATCGAGAGGATGTATATCACGATGAGGCATTTGTTCAATCGCGGGTTTTACAAGCCTATGGGCGTTTCGGGAGAAACGCTTCGCGAAGCGCTATTACAGCTACGCCCGGAGATTTATGGCTCGATAAACAGTGAAAAAGTCGAACTCAACGGGCTTCTGTATGTAATCGAACGACTCCCTATCGGGATTGAAGAGTGTCGTTATATCAACCTAATTTCGGACGAAGGTTATTCCAAATCACACTTCAAAGCCATCGTTCCGCCAAAGAGGAGAAGAAACTGCTACCGCATCGACAACGAGCAGATGAACATCGAAATCACGCGCGGTCGTTCGGATATTTATGATATACTGACACATCTTACCTTTATTTTCATCGAATCGCACAAGATTAAAAATCATGTATTGATAAATGAAATTACGGGCGACGTAACTCGTGATTGGAAAACGCTCGAAACCCTAGTAGATCGCAAAGAAGCACTCACTCAGGAAGAGAAAGAAAAAGCCATTGCGCACGTGTCAAACATGTTGGGAAGAACCTTTGTAGAGGTGCTTAATATCTATGATTCGTTTGCCATTCCTGAAAATCCGGACAGATTCCTTCACATCATTTACTGGCTCGGAAAGCTGGCTATAGAAGAAGTGGTTCACAACAACAAACGCGTAATTACTTTTAGTCCTATCCTTAGAGAGCGTTTGGGGCATCACATTCATGGCGAAATCTGGGCAAACAACATCAAGCAGACGCTCAAAGAAAACGGCTTGTTGCAGCGTCCTATTCACATTATCAGCGCCAATATGCACTCGGTAATGAACTCGCTCTTTGCCATCTCGACGCTTAAACCCCAATTTAAAAATGCAGATGACATTGAGGTCTATGAGGCTTTGAGCAATCCCAACAATAGTGATTTGCGCAAAAAGGTAGAAGCAGCCGCTCTGAAAAACGGCATGATTCAACTTTGGGATACTTCGGGGACCAACATCGATGTTCAAATTTTTGACACGGCAAAAATCGACTTCAAAAAGTCAAACTTTCCAAATGCTAACGTTCCGGACAATCCCGTAATTATTGTCATGGACTACGCCTTCGGAGAGCAAGCTTACGAAACTATTGACGAACTTTTGAAGCCGTATAAAGAAGGGGATAAAAGAACTTATCTGAACGTTCAATCCGTTTCCATTATGGGTAAAGCCGGTATTTTGGAAGGAGGCAAAGGCGATATTATGATTCCTTCGGCTCACGTCAACGAAGGAACCGGAGACAACTATCCGTTTGAAAACGAGCTTACCAAAGAAATGTTTGAAGGGTATGGTATTCCGGTATATGCCGGAAACATGGTGACCGTACTCGGAACATCGCTCCAAAACAAAGACCTTCTCTATTTCTTCCACAAATCCACTTGGGGAGTTATAGGTCTAGAGATGGAAGGTGCTCATTATCAAAAGGCTATACAATCGGCTTCAAAAATCAGAAAAAGCATACCGAAAGACGTAAAAGTGCGCTATGCATATTACGCATCAGACAACCCACTCGAAACCGGAAGTACACTGGCTTCGGGAGGTTTAGGAACTACGGGGGTAAAACCGACTTATCTGATTACCATAAAAATATTAGAACAGATTTTTAACATCAAATAATGAATGTAATTTCGACCAAACTAAAAGGCTGTCTTATCCTTGAGCCGAAAGTATTTTTTGACCAACGAGGGTATTTCTTCGAAAGCTTTAACGAAAAGACTTTTGAAGAACATACCGGAATAAAAGTACACTTTGTTCAGGACAACCAATCTTTTTCTTCCAGAGGAGTAATCCGGGGGCTTCATTACCAGACCGGAGAGTTTGCTCAAGCCAAGCTCGTTCAGGTTCTGCAAGGAGAAGTATTGGACGTAGCAGTAGACATCAGACCCGAATCTGAAACCTATGGGCAATATGTAGCCGTTCTGCTAAGCAGTGAAAACAAACGCCAGATATTTATTCCCAGAGGATTCGCCCACGGATTTTTGGTGTTGAGCGAAACAGCTTTATTCAGCTACAAATGCGATAATTTTTACAATAAAGAATCCGAGGGCGGAATAGCATATGATGACCCTACAGTTGGAATTGACTGGAACTTTCCGAAAGAAAACCTCATCGTTTCCGAAAAAGATCAAAATAACCCAATTTTAGCAAACGCCCGAAAAGTATGGTAATTCTGGTAACCGGTGCAAACGGACAATTGGGACAGGCTCTTCAAAAAGTTTCCAAAGGCTTTTTCGGAGGTGAATTCATATTTATGGACTCCAAAACCTTGGATATTACCGACAAAAAAAATTGCGAAAGTATATTTGAACAGCTGAACCCCGACTTTTGTATCAACTGTGCCGCTTATACGGCGGTTGATAAAGCCGAAGCAGAACCGGAAGCAGCCCATAAAATCAATGTTTTGGGCGTAAAAAACCTGTCCGAAAGTTGTCAAAAATACCGCTCAACACTGATTCATCTTTCTACCGACTTTGTCTTTGACGGAGAAAAACACACACCATATACAGAATCGGACGCTACCAATCCGAAGAACGTTTACGGGAAAACCAAACTCGAAGGAGAACAAGAAATTCAGAAAACCTTAGAGCAATACTTTATCATCCGTACTTCATGGGTTTATTCCCAATTCGGACATAATTTTTACAAAACCATGCTTCGCTTGGCTTCAGAAAGAGACACTCTAAACGTCGTAAACGACCAAATCGGAACTCCGACTAATGCGAATTGTCTTGCTCAAGCTATTGTCCAAATTATTCAACAAGTAAAGGGTGATTCTCAACCTAAATATGGAATCTATCATTTTTCCAATGAAGGAACTTGTTCTTGGTTTGATTTTGCTCACAAGATCTTTGAGTTAAACAACATAGAAATAGACCTGAAACCCATTCCGACAAGTGCTTATCCTACACCTGCCACCCGTCCTAAATATAGTGTATTAGATAAATCCAAAATAAAAAACACGTTTGGAATTAGCATCAAAAGTTGGCACGTTGCTTTGGAAGATTTAGCGACTACTTTTGATTAAAATATTAGATAATGTCACTTGATATATGGGATAGGTAAGAAAATAACGGAAAAAATACAAAGCGAATGAAAATCATCTGTATAGGACGCAACTATGTCAATCATATTTCTGAACTTGGCAATGAAAAGCCCGAAGAACCTGTTATCTTTCTGAAACCTGATACGGCTTTACTTAAAGAAGGAGATTTTTATCTCCCGGAATTTTCCTGCGATGTACATCATGAAATCGAAGTAGTGGTTAAAATAGCTAAGGTAGGTAAGTATATTGAGCCGAAATTTGCACATAAATACTATAACGAAATTTCAGTTGGAATTGATTTTACCGCTCGTGACGTCCAACAAAAATTGAAAGAAAAAGGATTGCCTTGGGAAAAGGCTAAAGCTTTTGACAATTCTGCGATTATAGGTAATTTTATTCCTGTTGCGGATTTGGATGTGAATAATTTAACGTTTGAACTTTTGAAAAACGGTATTTCTCAACAAAAAGGAAATACCAATCACATGATTTGGAAAATCAACGAGATAATAGCGTATGCTTCTCAGTATTTTACATTAAAAACAGGTGATTTGATATATACAGGTACGCCAAGTGGAGTATCAAGAATAGAAACTAATGATGTTTTAGAAGGTTTTTTGCAAGGAAAACAACTCTTTAAAGTAAATATCCGATAAATACTAAGAGGAAAGCTGATTTATTCAACAATCTTCCATTTTCTGAATTTGGTTACTTTTTGAATGAGCTTTTCAAAAAAACTCATATTCTTATACTTTAACTTTTCTGCACCCATTCTTTCCGGATTGAGTTGTAGAGAAAGTTTTACCAGCTCGTCAAAAGATTTGTCTTTGTTTTGCTCAAAAAAACGATTGATAATTCCTCGAAATTCTTTAAAATACCAGTAGTGGTGGATTAGAGGCTCAGCCTCAATAATGGTTGGATTTTTTGACTGCAGCAGATAGCAAAAAGCAAATTGTTCTACTACATGTGATGGGTTTTCAGGATAAATATAATCTGTTAGAGCTAAAGCATTATTGAATATTTCGTTGTCTTTTGGGATGTTTAACCCTATAACTCCGGCATTATACATTTTAGTCTCTTTTGAAAAAACAAACTTTTTTCTGTCTATAACAGCCTCATAATTCTTTCTTTTGAGATAATTGTCAAAATCTCGAATGATTTTGTTCTTTCTTTCTCCCATTGAGCCTTCATTGAGACTCATTACATAAGAGCCATTATTAATATGGGAAAAAAGTTCAGAAATGTTTTGTTTGAAGTAGGTATCACTGTCCAAATACAAAACATTTCCGGAAAACCGGGTAGAAAAATCTTTTAATAACTCAATTTTTATGCGATGGACAAAATTAATATCACCAGCCCACTTTTTAATAATGTCCTTATTCAGCAAAACGTATTCGATGTCGGGAGGGAGTCTTTGCGTGAAATAATCAATATTATCGGTATAGATAACTACTTTGTTTTCGTCTTTTGTATGATGTGCATAATAAGAAAGTAAAGCAAAAACAGCTTCGTTCAGATATTCGTCACTACCATGAGTGAAGTATAAGATATGGTTTTGTGTACTCATAAGAACAAAGGTAAAGTATTTTAGTTTTACGTTTTTAAGGAAAATAAAAGTAATTAAGGTATTTTACGTGCTTTATTTAGAAATGGTTTGAGTTTCATTTGGCTTTACTTTATTTAAAATAGGCAGCAGAAATAATGAAACAAGCCCTAAAATGATGGTAAATAAAGTCTGAGAAGTCCATACAATCCAACCAAAAGCACTTCCAACCGTAGCCGAAATACCGTAAAAAAGAAGTATTTCTGATACTAAAAACGGATAAGAACCCAGCCCGTTATTGGTAAAGGCAATAGCAATACTTCCAACAACAAAAGTTGTAAGAACAGCCGTAAAACTCAATGTTGATGTTTCGGGAAACACAAAAATAGCCACATAAAACATCATTACATATGAAAACCATATTAGGATGGTATATAACAAAAATGGCCACTTGGATTTCATGTGTATCACACTTAAAAAACCTTCTTTTAAACCGGATAATTTTTGCTTTAAAGCAATGATGAATTGGAGCTTAGAATATCTGTAAGCTACAAATAGCAAAGAACTTACAAACAACCCGATTATTGCAATAAGTACAATTTTATCTTGTGGGATGTAATCTAAAATAAATGTTTTGACAATGTTGAACTGAAGAAAGAGTATGAGTCCCATAAAAAGGAAAAGTATAATCAAGTCAATAACTCTTTCTGCAATAATGGTCCCAAAGCCTTTATCAAAAGGAATGCCCTCGTAATTTTTAAGCACTAAAGCTCTTGATATTTCTCCTGAGCGAGGGATGAACATATTCATCAGATAACTCACATTTACGGCTAAAAATTGATTTTTGAAAGGAATATCATAACCCAAAGACTCTAAAGTGTATTTCCAACGGTATGACCGGGCAACAGAACCGATAAATCCAAAAACTATTGAAATAAAAACGTAAAAATAATCAGCATTTTTAAAATAGTTGAGAATGTCTTGTATTTGTTCTTCAGTAAATTGCTTATAGGCATAAACAATAAAAAAAATTCCCAATAGTAGGGGAATTAATATTGAAAGCCATTTTTTTACCGTTTTACCCAAAGTTATCTCAATAAGTTGGTTTTTTCGTTAGGAAAAATAATGGTTGGTTTGAAGGTTTTTGCTTCTTCAAAATCCATTGTTGCGTAAGAAATGATAATAACTATATCTCCTTTTTGTACTTTACGAGCAGCTGGTCCGTTCAGGATTATGTCTCCACTTTTTCGATTTCCTTTTATGACATATGTATCGAAACGTTCCCCATTGTTTACATTTACAATATAAACTCTTTCTCCTTCAATAAGGTTAGCTGCCTCCATCAGTTCTTCGTCAATGGTAACACTCCCTATATAATTCAAATCGGCTCCCGTTACCGAAACCCGATGAATTTTCGATTTTAAAACTTCAATTTTCATTTTGCAAAGGTAATCAATTTAGCGAAATGGTGTCAATAAGTCTTACTTTGCCTATATTGACCGCTATAAAAGCCCGATACTTTTTGGTTTCTTGTTTTTCGGTGATTTCCACAAGCGTTTCGCTGTCTGCTATGGTAAAATATTCAAGTTGTAAAAAATTTTGTGATTGAAAAGTTTGGTAAACAAAATTATAAACTTCTTTTGGGCTTTTTGTTTGAAAAAGCTCTTTGGCTTGAAGTAGAGTTTGATAAATAATTCCGGCTTTTTCACGTTCTTCTTCCGAAAGTCTTTCGTTACGAGAACTCATAGCTAATCCGTTTTTTTCTCTCAGAATCGGACAAATGACAATTTCAACAGGAAGATTGTGTTTTTCGACCATTTTTTTTACGATAAGAACTTGTTGATAGTCTTTTTCTCCGAAATAAGCTTTTGTGGGTTTGACGACTTCAAAAAGGGCTTTTACAATGGTTCCTACTCCGTCAAAATGCCCGGGACGTTGTTTGCCCTCCATTTGATTTTCTAATCCATCATAATCAAACTTTTCTGAAACAACATTTTCTCCGTAAATATCACTTACGGTAGGAGCATAAACGATAATATTCGGATTTAGAGTTTCTGTTTTTTTTATATCACTCTCCAGTGTTCTCGGGTATTTTTCTAAGTCTTCTTTGTTATTAAACTGAGTAGGATTTACAAAAATACTGATTACTGTTACATCGTTTTGTTCCACCGACTTTTGAAATAAAGATAAATGTCCGTTGTGTAAAGCACCCATTGTAGGAACAAAACCAATGGTTTTATTACTATCAGAAAAGGGTTTCAGATAGTTTTTTAAATCCTTTTTATTGTTAAAAATGACCATTTAAATATTTGGTTTTGGGGTGCAAACTTACTGAATTGATTTATAATTGCATAAATTTTTGTAACTTTGCATATTGTTTTGTGTCAAAAATCACAGAAATTAAACTATGGAAGAAAAGAAAATATTGTATGTGTCCAGCGAGGTTGTTCCGTATCTTGCTGAAAATGAAGTATCTTTAGCATCATACAATATACCAAAAATGATTAATGACATAGGCGGGCAAATACGGATTTTTATGCCACGCTACGGGAATATAAACGAAAGAAGACATCAGCTTCATGAAGTAATCCGTCTTTCGGGGATGAATCTTGTTATCAATGATGTGGATATGCCGTTGGTTATTAAGGTGGCTTCAATTCCGAAAGAGAGAATTCAAGTTTACTTTATTGATAATGATGAATACTTCAAGAGAAAAGCTACTTACGAAGATGAAGACGGAAATCTTTTTGAAGATAATGATGAAAGAGCTATCTTCTTTGCTAAAGGAGTGGTTGAAACTATCAAAAAACTCAATTGGATTCCTGATATCATTCATGTTCATGGTTGGCTTTCAAGTTTGCTTCCGTTATATATGAAGCATTATTATTCTAATGAAAAGTTATTTGAAGATACTAAAGTAGTAACTTCTGTTTATGAGCAGTCATTTAAAGGGACACTTTCTAAAGAACTTAAAGAAAAATTGCTTTTTGATAAAATCCCGGAAAGCACAGTGGCCTGTTTAGACAATCCGAGTTGTGAAAATGTATTGAAAGTCGCCATTGAAAACTCGGATGCTATTGTTATTGGTTCTAGTAATATTTCTCCAACTTTAACAGAATTTATAGAATCTTCGGGGAAACCTTTTTTACCTTTCGTGTCCAAAGATTCGTTTGCTCAGGCATATACGGATTTTTATAAAAATCATGTTTTATAATTATTTGTTTTTATGAAAGTTGTTTCTTGGTCAAGAAAGGTTTTACCGTTATTTGTAGTTTTAGGATTATACTCTTGTGATGATGATTTCACCACAGTAGGATCCGGTATTGTAGGTGATGAAAATATGAATGCAAAAACGTATTCAGTTCAGAATGTTGTTGCTTACAGTCGCGCTACCGGACCTATTCAATCCAATGGGTTTATGGTGAATAGTTTGGGAGTAATTGATAATCCTGTCTTCGGTAAGTCAGTAGTAAGTTATGTAACACAACTTGAATTTCCTGCCGGAACTAATCCAACGGCAGATATTGTGTCTCCTACAGTTACCCGAGTTGAACTTACTATCCCGTATTTTAGTACCCTTAAAGAAACAGACGAAAACGGAAACAGAACTTTCGAGTTAGACTCTCTCTATGGTAAAACAGGAAAATTTAAGCTTGATATATATGAATCAGGCTACTATTTGAGAGATTTTGATCCTTCAACCAACTTTGAAGAAGTTCAGAAATATTATACGGATTTATATAACGAGATAAATAATGCTAAAATTCCATTTGGTGCAGACGGGAGGCTTAATAACTCTACAGATGTAGCGCAAAATGATGAGTTTTATTTCAGTAGTGCCGAACATATTATCTACGAGATAGATGATGACGGGGAAGAAAAAATAAAAGAGCGAGTTAATCCTCAAATGAAAATAGAGCTTAATAAAAACTTTTTTCAAGAAAAAATCTTCCATGCTCCTGCCGGTCAGATGGATAGTGAAAATGCTTTTAAAAATTATTTTAGAGGTTTGTTTTTTCGCGTAGAAGATATTGGTCAAGGAAGTCATTTGATGCAGCTTGATTTTTCAAAAGGAAAAATAACAGTGTATTATACTACACCGATTGAAGATGAAGAAAAAACATTGGTTTTGAATTTAGGAGGACATAGAGTGAGTTTAGTACAAAATCAATTTTCTTCAGAATATCAAAATGCTTTGACTTCCTCTAACCCGATTTCCGGTGATGAAAAACTTTATATAAAAGGTTCGGAAGGTTCATTAGCTTATATAAATTTGTTTGGAGATACTGATTCCGAAGGAGTGTCAGAGGAGTTGGAATCGCTAAGAGAAACAGCAGAAAATGAGAATTGGCTTATCAATGAAGCATACCTGATGGTGTATGTTGATAAATCTCAAATGGACCAACTAGAAAATGTCCCATTAAGAATATATCTGTTTGATGCAATTAATAACACTCCGTTAATTGATTATAATTTGGATGGAACCACTTATGGAGACCCTAAAGGTAACAAATATGTATTTGGAGGGTTTTTATTTAAAGAAGAAGGAAAAGAGTATTATAAAATAAGAATAACCGGTCATATTAAAAATCTTATCAAAAATAAAGATGCAAAAAATGTAACTTTGGGGCTTTCTGTAACTGAAAGTATTAACATATTAGGAATGGCTACTCTTAAAGACGGAATAGGTCTTCCCGACACGAGTCCATACCGATATGCTCCGTTTTCGTCAGCGATGAATCCTCTTGGAACAATATTATACGGAACCAATACTTTGGAAACTGATAAAAAGCTAAGATTAGAAATTCTTTATACTAAACCTTAAAATTAAGCTTATGTGTGGAATAGTTGGATATATTGGACATAGAAAAGCCTATCCTGTTATTATCAAAGGATTGCAGCGATTAGAATATAGAGGATATGACAGTGCAGGAGTAGTTTTATATAATGAAGGAGAGTTAAATCTTTCTAAAACTAAAGGAAAAGTATCAGACTTACATGAAAAAGCCCAAGCAGAAATTCCTCTTGAAGGGAGTATTGGTATTGGACATACTCGTTGGGCAACACACGGAGTACCAAATGATATAAATTCACATCCTCATTTTTCTAATTCCGGAAATTTAGTTATTGTTCATAATGGAATTATTGAAAACTACGAACCTCTAAAAAAAGAGCTTCAAAAAAGAGGATATATTTTTAAATCGGATACAGATACAGAAGTATTGGTCAATCTGATTGAAGATATCCAAAAACAAAATGATGTAAGATTAGGCAAGGCAGTTCAGATTGCTCTTAACCAAGTAGTTGGGGCATATGCTATTGTGGTTTTTGACAAAAGAAAACCAAACGAATTAGTGGTTGCTCGTTTAGGTAGTCCACTTGCTATTGGAATCGGAGAAGGAGAATATTTTGTAGCTTCGGATGCTTCTCCTTTTATTGAATATACATCTAATGCCATTTATTTAGAAGATGAAGAAATGGCTATTATTAGATGTCATAAACCTTTGAAAATAAGAAAAATAAAAGATGATTCTTTGGTAGATCCTTATATTCAGGAACTTCAATTGAATTTGGAACAAATTGAAAAAGGTGGTTATGACCACTTTATGCTCAAAGAAATTTACGAGCAACCGACTGTAATTAAAGACACTTACAGAGGTAGATTGTTGTCAGACAAAGGGCTTATTAGAATGGCCGGGGTAGAAGATAATCTGGAGAGATTCCTCAATGCAAATCGCATTTTGATTATTGCTTGTGGAACTTCTTGGCATGCCGGATTGGTTGCAGAATACATTATAGAAGAATTTGCAAGAATTCCTGTTGAAGTAGAATACGCATCAGAATTCAGATACAGAAACCCGATAATTACTCCAAAAGATGTAGTAATTGCCATTTCTCAATCCGGAGAAACGGCAGATACTTTAGCAGCAATTAAGTTGGCTAAAAAAGAGGGTGCTTTTGTGTTTGGAGTTTGTAATGTGGTAGGCTCCTCGATTTCGAGAGAAACCGATGCGGGAGCTTACACACACGCAGGTCCTGAGATTGGTGTGGCTTCAACAAAAGCATTTACTACTCAAATTACAGTATTGACTTTGATTGCTTTGCGTTTAGCCAAAGCAAAAGGAACTCTCTCTAATTCACACTATCACAGATGTTTACAAGAGTTAGAGTTAATTCCTGAAAAAGTTCAAGAAGCATTACAAACCGCAGAAACAACTAAGGCTATAGCAGAAATTTATAAAGATGCTTCTAACTGCTTATATTTGGGTAGAGGGTATAACTTCCCTGTAGCTCTTGAAGGAGCTTTAAAACTAAAGGAGATATCCTACATTCATGCAGAAGGTTATCCGGCCGCAGAGATGAAACACGGACCAATTGCTCTTATTGATGAACAAATGCCTGTGGTAGTTATTGCTCCGAAACAAGAACATTATGACAAAATCGTAAGTAACATTCAAGAAATCAAATCTCGTAGCGGAAGAATTATTGCCGTTGTTACCAAAGGAGATATTCAGGTTAAAGAATTGGCAGACCATATTATTGAGATTCCTGAATCTTCGGATGCTTTATCTCCAATTATTACGACCATTCCATTACAACTATTATCTTATTATATTGCAGTAATGAGAGGAGCCAATGTTGACCAACCGAGAAATTTGGCTAAGTCGGTAACAGTGGAATGAGAAACATACAACCAAATAAGAAGATCTCTACACTCTGATATTTTGTACAAAACAAAAATCGGCAGGTTTCAAAACCTATCGATTTTTTTTGTACTTAAATACAACAAATTCTGAGTAATATGTTGTTTATCATATCTGTTTTTCGTTATTTTGGGGGCTATTTTGTGTTATAATGAAGAATGTAACAAATTCATTTTTCAAAGCAACCAAAAATTAAAGAATGATAACACATATACAGGGAAAATTAGTAGAGAAATCTCCGACAAATGTAGTAATAGATTGCTCAGGAGTCGGGTATTCTATAAATATTTCACTACATACATATTCACTTATTCCCGATTCTGAAAATATCAAACTTTTCACTTATTTACAGGTAAAAGAGGATGCACATACTCTTTTTGGGTTTGTAGAGAAGTCAGAGAGGGAGTTATTTAAAATGCTGATTTCTGTGTCGGGGGTTGGTGCTTCTACTGCCAGAACAATGCTCTCTTCACTTACTCCGAAACAAATTATTCAAGCCATAGCTTCTTCAGATATAGCAACTATCCAATCGGCAAAAGGTATTGGATCTAAAACTGCGCAAAGGGTTATTATTGAGCTGAAAGAAAAAGTGTTAAAAGTATATGATTTGGACGAAGTTTCCACTATCTCAGACAATACAAACAAGTCTGAAGCGTTATCTGCTTTGGAAGTCTTGGGCTTTAACAGAAAATTGGCGGAGAAGGCAATAGATAAAGTGCTTAAAGAACAACCTCAGGCTTCGGTTGAAAATATTATTAAACAAGCATTAAAAAATTTGTAATTCGTTTGAAAACTATATATACTGACATATTAAAGGCGTTTGTTACAAAAGGTTTATTTTTCGGAATTCTATTTTTCGGAATAAGTCTACGTGCTCAGGAAGACGGAGCTGTTGTTCAGGATAGCGTAAAGACGGGATATGATACGGCAGATATTGAAATGAAAAATCCCTCGAGCATTAAAGATATTTATGAATATGATCCGGTGTTGGATCGATATGTGCTTAATAGCCGAATAGGAAATCTGAACATAGGATATCCGCTTTTTTTGACTCCAAAGGAATATGAAGATTTGTTTTTAAAAGAAAATATACGAGATTATTTTAAACAAAAAGCAGCAGCAGCTTCTTCTGACAATCCTGATGACCAACGAGACTTATTACCAAGTTATAAAGTTCACTCTAAACTTTTTGAAACCATTTTCGGCGGGAATACCATTGATATAAAACCAACAGGTACAGTAGAGCTTGATTTGGGGATGCGTTTTACAAAACAGGATAATCCTGCTCTTTCCCCGAGAAACCAAAAAAACTTAGGCTTTGATTTCAATCAAAGAATTAGTGTTGGGCTTAATGGAATGGTAGGTACAAGATTGAAGGTTACGGGGAATTATGACACTCAATCTACCTTTAATTTTCAAAACCTTATTAAACTCGAATATACTCCAACCGAAGACGATATTATTCAAAAAATTGAAGTCGGAAATGTAAGTTTACCTCTTAATACTTCACTTATCCGTGGTGCTCAAAGTTTGTTCGGGGTTAAAGCTCAGTTACAATTTGGTAGAACTACTTTTACGGGTATATTTTCAGAACAACGATCTCAAACCAAAGGAGTTACGGTTGAAGGAGGAGGGATGCTTCAAGATTTTGAGTTGTATGCTATGGATTATGATGCAGACAGACACTATTTCTTGTCACAATACTTCCGAAACAAATACGATGAAGCCCTAAAGAACTATCCTTTTATTGATAGTAGAGTTCAGATAACTCGTATAGAGGTTTGGGTCACTAATAGACAAAATCGTATTAATGCAACTCCTTTGGACGGATTTAATAACCGAAACATTATAGCTTTACAAGACTTAGGAGAAGCACAACTTCCGGGTCTTTCGGATAATCAAGTAGTGGTTATACACCCGAATCATATAGGCGGATTTTTTAATGTACCGGCTAATACACCTCCTGATAACAAAAATAACAAGTATGACCCAAAGCAAATAGGTTCGAACTATCTGAAAAGCAGTATTAGAGAATTGTCTTCGGGAAATGAAGGTTTTAGAGATGATATTAAAGGTAATATCAATGAAGGAACGGATTATATCAAGCTCGAAAATGCTCGCAAACTAACCCCTAATGAGTTTACATTCCACCCTCAATTGGGATATATTTCTCTTAATCAGCGTTTGAATAATGATGAGGTTTTGGCAGTAGCTTACCAATATACAATTGGAGGGCAAGTGTATCAGGTTGGGGAATTCGGGACGGATGGAGTAGATGCTACAGTAGTAACTCCGAATCCTGACCCGGATAAAGGGTCTGTCCCTACTACTCAAGCGTTGATTTTAAAAATGCTAAAAAGTACCATCACAAATGTAAACCAACCGGTTTGGAATTTGATGATGAAAAACATTTATACCATTCCGGGAGGAACTCAACTTGAACAAGACGGATTTAGATTCAATATTTTATATACAGATCCTTCTCCTTTAAATTACATTACTCCAACCGAAAATTCTCCATGGAATGAAGACGATGAAAATTATCCGTTCAATATTCCTTTGTTGCGACTTTTCAATTTAGACAGATTGAACTATAATAATGACCCTCAACTTCCGAACGGAGACGGATTTTTTGACTATGTAGCTAATCCGACAGGAAACAATCCTCTATCGGAACAAGCCCAGTATGGAAATTTGGGGAACCAAAACAACCAGAACAATCCGATAGGAGGAATGGGAGGAGGTTATGGTAATAATCAAGGACAACAAACCAGTACTAATACATTTAACGGAATCACGATAGATCCTCGTTACGGAAGGATTATTTTTACAACTGTCGAACCTTTCGGAAAACATCTTTTCGAAAAACTGAAGAAATCATCTAATTCTCTTGAGGATTATAATGATGAAACTACTTATAATTCAGATCAGAAAAAATATGTTTTCGCTAAGTTATATCGAAGCACTCAAGCAGCTTCATTGCAAGATAGTGATAAAAATAAATTTTTGTTGAAAGGGCGTTTTCGTTCTACAACCGGAGACGGAATTTCTATTGGAGCATTTAACGTGCCTCAAGGCTCTGTTATTGTAAGAGCAGGAGGGAGAGTGCTTGTTGAAGGACAGGATTATACGGTAAACTATCAGCAAGGTAAAGTATACCTACTTGACCCGTCTTTACAAGCTTCAGGAATTCCGGTAGAAATTTCTGTTGAAAATAACCAGGTGTTCGGACAACAAACCAAACGCTTTTTCGGATTCAATATTGAGCATAAGTTTAGTGATAATTTTGTTGTAGGAGGTACCTTTTTGCGAATGTCAGAAAAACCTTTTACTCAAAAATCAAGTTATGGAATGGAGTCTGTAAACAATACGATTTACGGGTTAAATTTCAATTATTCTACCGAAGTACCTTTCTTTACTCGTTTGGTTAATAAATTGCCTAATATAGATACAGATGTTCCGTCTAATTTTTCAATAAGAGGAGAGGTCGCTGTACTCAGGTCAGATACTCCGAAAGGTGATAAATTTGATGGAGAAGCAACAGTGTATGTTGAAGATTTTGAAGGATCTCAGACTAACATTGATATGAAAGCTCCTTTATCGTGGAGCTTAGCAAGTGTTCCTATTGGTTTTGGAGGGGAACTTCCGAACCCTATGCCCGAAGACGCACCTACGTCAGGATATCGAAGAGCAAAACTTTCTTGGTATACTATTGACCCTATTTTTTATACCAGTCAAAGACCTTCGGGAATAAGTCAAGATGACTTATCTTCTAACAAAACAAGAAGAATTTATGTTAATGAGTTATATCCTGTAAATGATATTCCACAAGGACAATCAACAGTAATTCCGACCTTAGACCTTACTTATTATCCGTCCGAAAGAGGACCGTATAATTTTAATCCGCTTGCTAATGGAACTAATACACTTCCTGACCCTCAAAACAATTGGGCGGGAATCATGAGAGGAATTACTTCTACCAATTTTGAACAAGCAAACGTTGAGTATATCCAGTTTTGGCTTTTAGACCCGTTTGTAGGAAATCCCGGAGATGCAGCTAATCCTTTCAATACAGGTCAGTTGAGAATTAATTTAGGGGAAATTTCAGAGGATATTCTAAAAGATGGGAGAAAGATGTATGAGAACGGACTTCCTGAAGCCGGGTCTAATCAAGCAACAATTCCTACAGCTTGGGGGCAAGTGCCTGCTTCTCAATCACTTATTTATGCATTTGATACAAATGAAGCTAACAGAGCAGCCCAAGATTTAGGTTTTGATGGACTTACGGATGATGATGAAGCTTTAAAATTCCCTGAATTTGCAGGGGTTGACGATCCTGCACAAGATAATTATCAGAGCTTTTTGAGTGCTCAAGGAAATGTTATCGAAAGATATAAAAGATATAACGGAACACAAGGAAACTCTCCGGTTAGTGTTTCAGGAGATAATAGAGGAAATACCACTTTCCCGGATGTTGAAGATGTAAACAGAGACAATACAATGAATACTATTGATGCGTATTATGAATATACCATCAATATTCGTCCGAATATGCAAGAAGGCCAAGATTATGTAACGAATGTACTAAATACTACAGCTTCTCTTCAAGGTCAAGGACCTAATGGAGAAACTACTACGCCTGTAAGATGGATACAATTTAAAGTGCCGATTATAGACGGGGAGGCAAAAGGAGGAGGAATTTCTGACTTGCGTTCTATTCGTTTTATGAGGCTCTTTTTAACAGGATTCTCGGAAGAAATTACCCTTCGTTTCGGTTCTCTTGATTTGGTTCGCAGTGAGTGGAGACGTTATACTTATTCCTTAGACCCTCTTGAAGATAATTCTACAGACCTTTTAGACAATACAGCTTTTGATGTGCAAACGGTAAACGTTCAAGAGAACGGAGATCGTTATCCTATCCGTTACATAACTCCTCCGGGTGTACAAAGAGAGCAGCTTTATCAAAACAATACACTTATCAATCAGAATGAGCAATCTCTTTCATTGAGAATCTCAAGTGCAGACGGAACATACAACGGAGGTTTGGAGCCGGGAGATTCTCGAGCAGTTTTCAAGAACGTAAATGTAGATATGCGTCAGTACAAAAAACTGAAAATGTTTTTACACGCTGAAGCTCTTCCTATAATTTCAGCTGAAAACCCGAACGGAGAGACCAATCCGTTACAAGATGACCAAATGGTTGCTTTTATCCGTTTTGGAAATGACTTTACACAGAATTTCTATCAGGTAGAGATTCCTTTGAAGGTAACACCGGAAGGAGCCATTTTGGACACAGATGTTTGGCCACAAGCCAACAATATGGATATTAGTTTAGATTTGCTGACAAAATTGAAAATTCTGGCAATGAGTGCCGATTTATCAAATTTACCTCCGGACGGAATTTTCTATAAAAATGTTTCAGACCCTGAAATAGGAGGCCCTGCGGATAGCAATATGAGAATTGGTATTAAGGGAAATCCGAACTTTGGATATGTTCGTACATTGATGCTTGGAGTTAAAAACAATACGGATAATACTAATATTAGGGGGGAAGTATGGTTTAATGAGCTTCGTTTGGCTGAAATGGACAATAGGGGTGGTATGGCTGCTACTTTAAGCATGGATACTAACTTTGCCGATTTTGCCAATTTTACGGCTACAGGTAATATGAACACTATCGGTTTTGGAGGTATAGAAGACAGACCTGTTGAACGAAGTAGAGAAGATAGGTATCAATATAATATTGTTTCTTCTTTCCAGTTAGGAAAGCTTTTACCAAACAACTGGAGAATACGATTACCGTTCAGTTATTCATACGGAGAAGAATTCATCACTCCGGAATATGACCCATATTATCAAGATATACGCTTAGAACAATATCTTGACCATGCTCCGGCTTCGGAACATGATAATATCAGAAACAGGGCTATAGAATATACTAAAATAAAAAGCATTAACTTCATAGGAGTGAAAAAAGACAGAGCTCCTGAGCAAAAACCACAAGTTTATGACCCTGAAAATATAACATTATCGTATTCTTATACCCAAACCAATCATCACGATTATGAGGTAGAAGATTTGCTTGACCAACAGGTGCAAACTACAGCTGACTATAGCTATAATTTTGAAGCCAAGCCGGTTGAACCTTTCAAAAATTCAGAAACGATGAAGAAAAGCAGATACTGGAAGATATTACAAGACTTTAACTTCAACTATTTGCCGTCAAGCATTACCTTTAATACAAGTATTCTCAGAAATTTCAACAGACAACAATTCCGGATGGTTGATGTACAAGGGATAGGTGTTGACCCAATGTACAGACGAAACTATATGTTTAATTACAATTACGGATTTAACTATAATCTGACTAAAAAGCTTAAAATCAATTATAATGTAACCACCAGTAATATTGTTCGTAATTATCTGGATGAGAACAACGCTCCAATAGAATCAAACACTATTTGGGATGACTTCTGGAATACGGGAGAAGCTAATCAGCATACTCAACAATTAGCAGTAAATTATGAGCTTCCGTTAGAGAAACTTCCGTTTTTGAGCTTTTTGAAATCTACGTATAATTATACTTCTAACTATAATTGGCAACGTTCTGCTGACGGATTGCGATTTATAAAAGTAGGAGAAGACCAATATTATGACTTAGGAAATACCATTCAGAATTCAAACACGCATCAATTGAATACTACTCTGAATATGGATATGTTTTATAAGTACATAGGTCTTACAAAACAATCTCAAACCAACAGAAGACCTTCTGCTGCAGCGGCTCCGGGACAGAGAATTTCCGGTGGAAATCAAGCTCCTACTCAACAAAGAGGAGTATTTATGGATGGGCTTATCGGAGTTGTGACCAGTTTGAAAACGGTTCAATTAAATTATTCTGAAAATAACGGAACAGTTCTTCCGGGATATTTACCGTCTATCGGGTTTTTAGGTACTTCACGTCCTACTTTAGGATTCGTGTTAGGAAGTCAAGAGGATATTCGATATGAAGCTGCTCGCAATGGTTGGCTTACAAACTATCCTGACTATAACCAAAACTTTACTCAAATCAATACCAAAACATTGAACTTTACAGCTTCTTTAGAACCGTTCTCAGATTTCAAAATAGATTTGATAGCAGACAGAAGTATTACGGAAAACTATTCGGAGCAATATGATGTTACAGACGGACAGTATAATTCTCGTTCTCCTTACAGCTTCGGTAATTTTTCTATCTCGACTAATATGATTAGAACGGCTTTTTCAAGAAGTGACGAGAATTTCTCTGAAGCTTTTCAACAATTCCGAGATAATAGAATTATTATTGCAAATCGTTTGGCACAACAAAGAGGGGTGGTAGACGTCGGTCCTGACGGATTCCCGATAGGTTACGGAAAAACCTCTCAGGAAGTGTTATTGCCGGCTTTCTTTGCAGCTTATACAGGACAAAGTGCTTCAGGAGTTTCTTTGGGAGTGTTAAGAGATATTCCTATTCCGGGGTGGAATATTCGCTATACAGGACTTATGCGTTATAAGTTTTTCAAAGATAAGTTTAAACGTTTTTCTATACAGCATCAGTATAGTGCGACATATTCGATAAATTCGTATCGTTCTAACTTTGAGTATGACCCAAACCAACAGGTAAATCCTGACGGAAGCGAAAATTATCAGCCAAAAACCACTGTTTCGAATGTGAACTTCATAGAGCAATTCAATCCGCTTATCAGAGTTGATTTTGAGATGAAGAATTCGGTTCAGATTAGAGCAGAAGTTAAAAGAGAAAGAGCTTTATCTTTGAGTTTTGACAATAACTTGTTAACGGAAATGCAAGGACGAACTTATACTTTGGGAACAGGTTACAGAATTAAGGACGTTATTATCAATACAAGATTAGCGGATAATCCGACAAACACAATTAAAAGTGATTTGAATCTCAAATTGGATTTAAATTTTATGAACAATAAAACAATTGTTCGTTATCTGGATTATGACAATAATGAACTGGGAGGAGGACAAAATATGTGGTCTGCAAAATTTACGGCTGATTATGCTTTTAGTCGTAACTTTACCGTAATTTTGTACTATGATCACTCGTTCTCGAAAGCGGTTATTTCAACAGCTTATCCGATGACGAATATCAGAGCAGGATTTACTTTGAGGTATACGTTCGGAAACTAAAACAGAATACTAAACTTTATACAAAATAAGATGAACATTCCAAGTAATTTAAAGTACACAAAAGACCACGAATGGGTGGTTATTGAAGGCGATATCGCAACAGTAGGAATTACAGATTTTGCCCAAAAAGAATTAGGAGACATTGTTTATGTTGAGGTCGAAACTCTTGACCAAACCTTGTCTAAAGAAGAAGTTTTCGGAACGGTAGAGGCAGTAAAAACCGTTTCTGATTTGTTTTTGCCTTTATCGGGAGAAATCATTGAGTTCAATGAAAACCTCGAAACAAATCCGGAATTGGTAAATACAGATCCTTATGGTGAGGGGTGGATGATTAAAGTGAAAATTTCTGATGCTTCAGAAATTGACTCTTTACTTTCTGCTGAGGATTATAAAAAAATTATAGGTGCATAAAAAAATACGCTTTGGACTTGCATTGACTTGGACTTGTGCTGTAGTTGTTCTGAGTCTGATTTCTTTTTCACAAGCTCCAAAAGCCATTGTTGATTTTGCATCTTATGACAAGGTAGCTCACTTTGTGTTTTACCTTGTATTTGTTTTTTTATGGGGGAGCTATATTTTTTACAAAGAACAAATACAAACTCAAAAGTTGTTTTTTTTGTTTTTTGTAGCTCTTATTTTCGCCGGAGTTATAGAAGTTTGTCAAGAATTGTTTACTGAAAGAAGAACGGCAGATCGATATGATATGTTGGCAAATTTTGTAGGTGCTTTGTCGGGGATGGCAACTTTGTATTTTTACAAAAAATATAAAAAAAAATTATGAATATCAGAGAATATTTGGATTCCACCTATTTGAAAACACCGGAACAAGCAAACCTTTCTGCAGAAGAAAATATGAAAGAGGCAGAAAAGTTTGTTTGTGAAGCTATTGAGGAGAATTTCAAACTAATAATGATTCGTCCTGAAGTAGTTAAATTGGCAAGAAAAAGAGTTGATGAGGCTCAATCAGAAGTATTGGTCGGAACA
Organism: uncultured Flavobacterium sp.; assembly: GCA_964629155.1. Lineage (GTDB taxonomy): Bacteria > Bacteroidota > Bacteroidia > Flavobacteriales > Flavobacteriaceae > Flavobacterium. The sequence continues at coordinate 10,762 of CAZVQI010000005.1, read as the reverse complement.
GTAATAGATTTTCCTAATGGGGACTCGTCTGTGGAAGACAAATTAAAAGAGGCTCGACAAGCTATTGAAGACGGAGCAGACGAATTAGACTTCGTGATTGATTATAAAGCGTTTAAAAGAGGAGACTCGCAAAAGCCTAAACAAGAAGTTTTAGAATGTACAAAACTTGGATTGAGTCACAACAAAACAGTAAAATGGATAATTGAAACAGCTGCTCTCTCCCCGATGCAGATTGTTCAGATTTCTGCTTTGGTGAAAAACGTGATTATGGCTCATTTTGACGAAAAAGTATATGACAAGGTATTTGTAAAATCGTCAACAGGATTTTATGTTACTCCAAATGGAGAACCTAATGGAGCAACCATTGAGTCAATTAGATTGATGATTGAAAATGCCTTCCCTCTCCCTGTAAAAGCTTCGGGAGGCGTTCGTTCTTTTGAAGAAGCAGAGCGAATGATACGCTTGGGAGTAAAACGAATAGGAACTTCATCTGCAAAAATTATCGCGGAAAGAGGGACTTCAAATAATACATATTAGTATGAAAAAACAGTTACTTACACTTTTATTGATTGGATTTCAAATTACATTTGCTCAGAGGTCTGTTTCTGAGAGGCCTCCTGTTTTTGAAGGATGTGAAGAATTAGATATTAGAGCTACTGAGATTTGTTTTTACAATAAAATACAAGAGTTTGTTTTTCAGAACTTTCAAACTCCCGAAGAGTTAGTTAAACAAAACTATAAATCCAATATAATTGTTCTTTTTGAGGTAAATAATACAGGAAATTTTAAAGTGTTACATATTAATACTTCTCATCAGGAGATAAATGATGAGGTAAATCGGGTTTTTTCTAAACTTCCTAAAGTTAGCCCTCCGGAATATAACGGAAAACCTGTGTATGTTAAATATACTCTTCGATTTTCGATTCCGTTAAAAGAACCGCAACTTATGTCTTTGGAATTAGCAGAAGAAAAGCAACCTGTTTTTGTAAAAACAAAAAATAAACCACTTAAAGAGTTAGACAGTATTGTTTATCATAACTTCGATAATCCTCAACTGAAAAGCCAACTCAATATTCCTTTTTCTCACAGTTATTATGCTCAGTTTGACAGGGCAATGAATCAGGTAGGAGCTAATAATCACACAGCTCAAAAACCTTATACTTATTCCGAAGTTGCCAAATATTATGACTTGGAACAAAGTCAGAAAGAACTTTACAAAAATAAAGAAGGTTGGTGGGGGCGTAAGTTTTGGAATGAAAACATGGTTACTATTCAAGGAGAGAATTATTGGTTTACGATGAATCCTATTGTGGACTTACGTGTCGGAGAAGATACAGACAGCAAAAAAACAACTTATAATAATACCAGAGCATTACAAATTCAAGGAGCTTTGGGTAAACAGCTACATTTTTCCACAACGCTATATGAAAGTCAAGGTCGTTTTGCGGATTATTACAACCAATATGCAATCTCTATTCGACCAAGTGGAGGAAATCCGGCTGTAATTCCGGGAATTGGTATTGCCAAAGAATTTAAAACAGATGCTTTTGACTTCCCCTCAGCTGATGCTAATTTGACTTACTCACCAAATCAATTTATCAATCTTCAGTTGGGTTACGGAAGAAACTTTTTAGGAGACGGTTATCGTTCGTTATTACAAAGTGACGGAACTTCTCCATACCCATATTTTAAAATAAACACGACTTTTTGGAAGATTAAGTACACCAATACTTATATGTGGCTTAAGGATTTAAGAGAGGAAGTCACTACAGACAGAGCTTATGCCACAAAGTATATGGCTAACCATTATTTGAGTTGGAATATTTCTAATAGATTCAATTTAGGGGTTTTTGAATCGGTGGTATGGACAACCTCTAATGATAGAGGGTTTGATATGAATTTTGTCAATCCTATTATTTTTTACAGAACAGTCGAGTTTAACTCATCTTCTAAAGCAGGAAATGCACTTTTAGGACTTACAGGGAAGTACAAATGGAATAACGAAGTTAATTTTTACGGACAATTTTTAATTGATGAATTTTCGGTTGATGCAGTGAAAGAAAGGAACAAGAGTTGGAAAAATAAATTCGGATACCAATTCGGAGCAAAGTATTATGATGCTTTTGGGATTGATAATTTGTTGCTTCAGGCAGAATATAATATTGTTCGTCCGTATGTATATTCACATTCTGACCCGATTACTAACTATGCTCATAATAACCAAAGTATGGGGCATCAATGGGGAGGAAACTTCAAAGAGTTTATTTTTGTAGCGAGATATTTTAAAGGAAGGTATTTTGCAGATGCAAAAGTAACTGTCGGAAAACGAGGGTTAGATTTTAATACAGAGGATGATGACTATAATTACGGAGGAAACATCTATTTGGATTATGAGGAAAATCGTCCGTATGATACAGGAGTAAAGGTGGGGCAAGGAAATACAACAAAAGTATTTATCGGAGATATTCAGGTGGGTTATTTGATAAACCCGAGCACGAATTTAAAAGTTTTTGCAAACGTTATTTACAGAAACTTTGATCCGACAGCAGAGACCACAAATACTTTCAAGCAGAACTCTACTTGGTTTACAATAGGAGTTCGTGCAGATTTGTTCAACTGGTATTTTGATTATTAGATTTTAAGTAAGGAAATAAACAAAACCCAGGGCAACATTGTCTGATGCTTTTTTTAATAGTTATTTTTTATTCAACAGAATCAACATTGATACCTTGTTTTTTTAGGATTGACCTTACTAAGACAGCAAAAATAAACAGATAAGTAAAACAAAAAACAGCTATACTATATGATTGGTGTATCCCAATCATATCGGCTAATTTTCCTTGAATTGGAGGAATAATTCCTCCTCCTAAAATCATCATGACCAAAAAGGCAGAACCTTGAGAGGTGTATTTTCCCAACCCTAAAAGAGAAAGATTAAAAATAGCAGGCCACATAATACTACAAGCCAATCCTCCTGCCAAAAACGCATATATAGCAACTATTCCTTCTGTCAAAAGCCCGATAATCATTGCTGAAATACCCAAAAGAGAAAATACAAGTAGAGTTCGGGCAGGTTTGTCTTTTGAAATAAAGAAAGCTATAATTTGAATAAAAACACAAGCCACATAGTAATATAAAGGAGTCATGTCTTTTCCGGAGATAGTATTGACTGCTAAAATCACCGAAAAAGCAATCAAAGGAACAATTATCATTGCTAATGTTTTTTGGTTTTTATTCAGATTAAAAACCGAAATAGCTCCTGCCCATCGTCCTATCATTAAGCTTCCCCAATACATCGAAATGTATTTTGCCGTATCAGAAACTGCCATATTTCCAAATTCTTCTGTCTGAAGTAAATCGCTCAAGTTACTTCCGATGGCTACTTCTACTCCTACATAAATAAATATAGCTAACATTCCCAAAACGAGTTGAGGATACTGCATTGCTCCCCATCCTTCTTTGTTTTTTCGGGAGTTGGAATAAGCAAATAACAGTCCTCCGACAACTACGGTCAGGGCTCCTAAAAGCCACAACATTCTCTTTTGTTCCAAGGGATGTTTCAAATCTGCAATTTGAGATTTTTTGAATGCTATTTCTGATTGTACTTCTGCGTTGCTGAACTGTAGCTCACCTAAAGCTGAAACTTCAGTGGAGAGTTGTTCAATAGTCAAAGCTTCCGGACTTTTATAACTATTAAAAACCGGTACGAAAGCAAAGAGTAAAAGCACTGTCATAATAACAAGCGTTAGGAGAGCCTTTTTGGATTTTTCTACTTTTTCATCTGATATGCCGTCAGGTAGTTTTTTAGAGAAAGAAAAAATTGCAGCAGCAGTAACAAATAGGATTCCTACGCATACATACAACCAAATTACTTTGCTTAGCCCTAAATTGGCGATTTGTTCATCTGAAACCGACGCAGCCGAACCGAATAATGCTAATCCCACAATAATAGGTCCGATAGTGGTTCCGAAAGAGTTAATTCCCCCTCCGAGGTTTACTCTGCTTGCACCTGTTTTTGGATTACCAAGTAAAATAGCAAACGGATTGGCAGCCGTTTGTTGTAACGAAAATCCTAAAGCTACAATAAATAGACCTATTAGCATAGCAATATAGACATTCATTTCAACTGCGATAATCATTGCTCCTGCGCCTAAGGCTGAAAATAACAACCCGTAAACGATACTTTTTTTGTAGCCCCACTTGCCGACAATGTCTTTCCCTTGAAGAGTACCTAAAATAAAAAGCAATAAAGCTCCGAAGTAGTAAGCTGTGTAAAAAGCAAAATCAATGAGTTGTGACTGAAATTGGTCTAATCCAAAGTAGCTTTTGCAAAACGGAATAAAAATACTGTTTCCTGCTGCTATAAATCCCCAGAAAAAAAAGACAATTACTAATGTATAGAGAGCAGGATAGTTAGTTTTTATGTTATTATTCATAAAATGATTTTTGGGATAAAAATAACATAAATTTATTCTTATTCCTGCTTCTCAGAGTATAAAAACAAAAAAAGTTACCCAAAACAGGTAACTTTTATTTTGAGCCTCCAGAGGGATTCGAACCCACGACCCCGAGATTACAAATCACGTGCTCTGGCCAACTGAGCTATGGAGGCAATTCAGTACTTAATTGCGAGTGCAAATATAGATAAGATTTTGTAACCAACAAATAAAAAATTATTTTTTTTGAAGAAAGCTTTGGTTGAGTTATTGAAACTTTTGCTATCTAACTGATGAAGTTCCAAATATTTTTATTTTTGGTAATTTCTAAAAAGGCTTCACGGAGTTTTTGATGTTCCGGGAGCCTTAATCCGGCATCTTTTCGCAAAATATCAAAAGCGGTAGCTCGGGCAAGAGCTAAAATTTCTCGGTCTTTGACAATATCGGCAATTTTCAGATTCAGAATACCGCTTTGTTGAGTTCCCATCAAATCACCCGGTCCACGAAGTTTTAAATCAACTTCGGCTATTTCAAATCCGTCATTGGTCGAACACATTGTTTCTATTCGGGTTTTACTGTCGTTAGAAAGTTTGTAAGAGGTCATCAAAATACAATAACTTTGGTCAGCTCCTCGTCCTACTCTTCCTCTGAGTTGGTGCAACTGCGAAAGCCCGAATCGTTCCGCACTTTCAATTATCATAACCGTTGCATTCGGGACATTTACTCCAACTTCTATAACCGTAGTGGCTACCATAATATTGGTTTTCCCTTCAGCAAAACGCTTCATTTCAAAATCTTTGTCTTCGGGTTTCATTTGTCCGTGAACTACACTAATACTGTATTTCGGAAGAGGGAAATCCCTTGAGAGAGCTTCATAACCATCCATCAAATCTTTATAATCCATTTTTTCGGATTCCTGAATAAGTGGAAAAACCACATATACCTGACGACCTTTTTCAATTTCGTCTTTCATGAATTTCCAGACTTTTAATCTCGAATTATCGTAACGATGAGTGGTGATTACGGGTTTTCTCCCTGCAGGAAGTTCATCAATTACGGAAATATCCAAATCTCCGTATAAACTCATTGCTAAAGTTCTCGGAATCGGAGTAGCTGTCATTACCAGAATATGTGGAGGAATGTCGTTCTTTTTCCAAAGTTTTGCCCGTTGAGCCACCCCGAATCGATGTTGTTCGTCAATGACGGCTAAACCTAAATTTTGAAACTGTACTTTGTCTTCTAAAAGTGCATGTGTACCTACTAAAATTTGAAGTTGCCCGTTTTTTAATTCTTCGTGAATTATTTTACGTTCGGATGTTTTGGTCGAACCGGTAAGTAATTTGATGTTGATGTTCAGATTTTTGGCAAATTCTTGTATACTCTCAAAATGTTGAGTTGCCAGAATTTCGGTGGGAGCCATAATACAAGCCTGAAAACCATTGTCCAAAGCTAAAAGCATCGACATAAAGGCGACAATGGTTTTTCCTGAACCCACATCACCTTGCAAAAGTCTATTCATCTGGGCATTACTGCCTAAGTCATTCCGAATTTCTTTAATTACGCGCTTTTGAGCATTAGTAAGTTCAAAAGGTAAATGATTTTGAAAAAAAGTATTGAAATATGTTCCTACTTTTTCAAAAGTATGTCCTTTTATTTTATTTTTCCTGATAAGGTTTTGGGTAATTAGTTGTAGTTGAATAAAGAACAACTCTTCGAATTTTAGCCGAAATTGAGCCTTTGCAAGCAATTCTGCACTTTGAGGGAAATGTATGTTAAAAATGGCTTCTGTCTTGGAAATAAATTTGTATTTATTGATAATATCAGACGGAAAAACTTCGGAATACAACCCTCTTGTTTCCAAGAAAAGTTGTTGCATAGCTTTGTGGATAAATCTTGAAGTAATGTTCTTTTTAGTCAAAAGTTCTGTTGACGGATAAACAGGTTGCATTACTGACCTTAAGTTTTGTTTATGCTCGGAGAGTAATTCCATTTCAGGATGAGGCATCGAAAAAACACCTCCAATAAAATTAATTTTTCCGAATATTACGTAAGGTTCGTTGATTTTCAGATTTTCTTTTATCCATTTATACCCCTGAAACCAAACGAGTTCCATTTGTCCGGTATCATCTACAAAAGTAGCGACAAGTCGTTTTCCTTTTTTCTGTTCAACAACTTTCAGATGAATAATCTTTCCGACAATTTGAACTTCAGCATTAAAGGCAGGTTGTAATTCATTGATTTTGTAGTATTTGGTTCGGTCTATGTATCGGTTTGGAAAGAGATGCACTAAATCTTCGTACACAAAAATTCCCAATTCTTTTTTGAGTAAATCAGCCCTTTGAGGTCCAACTCCTTTAAGATACTCGATAGGGGTTTTGAGTAGATTATTCATTAGCTACAAAATCTCCGGTAGCTCAAAAGTAGCGAAAAAAGAGAAAACTGCAAATACACAAATTTTTAAACAAATCTGTGTATTTGCAGTTTTGAAAAAAGTAAATTTAAGTTATTGAGCTAAAGCAGCTTCGTGTTTTTTAGCAACTGCATCCCAATTGATGATGTTGAAAATTGCATCCAAATAATCTGCTCTTTTGTTTTGATAATTTAAGTAATAAGCATGTTCCCATACGTCAATTCCCAAAATCGGAGTACCTGAAATACCCATATTAGGCATAAGCGGATTATCTTGATTTGCTGTACTTCCTACTTGTAATTTTCCTTCTTTGTTCACTACAAGCCAAGCCCATCCTGAACCGAATTGCTTAGAACCTGCTTCTTTCAATTGATTAATCAAATTATCTACCGAACCGAACTCTGCATTGATACTTTCTAACAAAGCTCCGCTTGGTGATGTTGTTTCAGGAGATAATATTTCCCAAAATAAATTATGGTTATAATATCCTCCGGCATTATTACGTACGGCTTTGTTTTCTAAATCTAATTCGGTTAGTATTTCTTCAATAGATTTATTTTCCAAATCTGTTCCTGCGATAGCTTTGTTCAGATTGTTAGCATAGCCTAAATGATGCTTTGAATAATGGATTTCCATTGTTCTTCCGTCAATATTAGGTTCTAATGCGTTATAAGCATATGCTAATCCCGGCATTTGAAATTTTCCTTCTGCTTTTACATCAGCAGGATTTCCTAAGGTTACTTCCTCCGCTACGGGTTCAGTAATTTCCACTTCAACTACTTTTTTTTCTTGACAGGATTGTAGAGTTACAACTGCCAAAAAACTCGCTATTATTACATTTACACTCTTCATTTTTCTATTTTTTTATGTAGTTCGTCAATCAGTTTAACGTATTCCATTTTAGCATCGTCAATACTCATTTGTCTGACCTGCATCCAAGCATTCATCTTAAAGGCGTTGATAAGTTTATGTTCGTTAGAGGAGGTGTTTATTGGTTCTTGTGTGGCTTGTTTGTAATAAGCATATAAGCGTAAGCGGATATCATCAGGAAGCGGATAGGTAATTTCAGTAGCCTTCCGTAAAGCATCTTTAAACAATTCGTCTATGTCTTTGTTGATGTCCACTTTTTCAGATTATTTTTTAGCAATAACAGTAATGCCTCCTATAGCTTTATCGCCTAATTTTACATTGATTTCAGTACCCAAAGGCAAATATAAATCTACTCTTGAGCCGAATTTAATAAATCCGGCATCAGTTCCTTGTAATACTTTTGTGCCAACTTTAGCGTAATTTACGATTCGTTTTGCCAATGCTCCGGCAATTTGTCTGTACATTACTTCACCGAATACTTTATTTTCTACCACAACGGTTGTTCTTTCATTTTCTTCGCTCGCTTTCGGATGCCAAGCCACTAAATATTTTCCGGGATGATATTGGCTGTATTTTATTTCTCCTGAAAGTCCATAACGTGTTACATGAACATTCAGAGGATTCATAAACACAGAAACCATAAGACGTTTGTCTTTAAAATATTCTTTTTCGAAAACCTCCTCAATTACCACCACTTTTCCATCTACCGGAGACAAAATATGATTGTCATCTCGTTGAATTTTTCGTTTCGGATTTCTGAAGAATTGTAGCACTAAAATCAAAAAAATAAGCGCCAAAATCTGAATGGTTTTTTGCAACCACATTAAACTGATAAAGGCATCGGCTAAAAAAATAACCGCAACAACTATAACTAAAGTTATAAAAATGATTTTTGCTCCTTCTTTATGAAACATAATTTATGATTTGATAAAATAAAAATACGAATGGTGCTACAAAAATAATACTGTCTAATCGGTCTAAAATTCCACCGTGTCCGGGCATGATATTTCCGCTGTCTTTTACATTGGCAGAACGTTTAAATTTAGATTCTACCAAATCGCCCAACGTAGCAAAGGTAATAATTATTATAGGCAGAATCAACCAAAACCCATTGGATTCTTTTTCTAAGTCAAAAATTTTAGGAACAAAAAGACTGAAAATAATCGTGAAAAGTGCTCCTCCCAAAAAACCTTCCACAGTTTTTTTAGGAGAAATCTTTTCTAAAAGTTTGTGTCTTCCGAATGTTTTTCCGACTAAATAAGCAAAAGTGTCATTTATCCAAATCATTATAAAAATTATAATGATTGCAAAAGGTTGATATATCTGTTCTTTATTGCCGGGAGCTTCAAATGGTATTTTACTTAATAGGATAAACGGTAAAATGATATATCCTAACAAAAGAGGATACTTTTTGTATTCTTCTTTAATAATTAAGGTTTCTAAACTGAACAATTTTTTAATCAACCAAAAGGAGGTAAAGACAGAAATAATATTGAATATTAAATACAGTTGCTTATCAGCGTTATTAAAAAAAACAAGAGGGATATATAACCCTAATCCGAGTACAATTCCTACCAGACTATTAATGCGGATAAGTTTTGAAAATTCAATAGTACTCAAAACTAAAAAAATCCCGATAAGGATTTTAAAACTCGCCTCCGAATACCAACAGGCAAATAATAAAATCGCTACATAAACAGCTCCTGATATGGCTCGGACTAATGTTTCGGACATATTTTATAAATCTTCCAAAAGAAGCAGATAAAGATTTTTCGGAACACTTCCGTATTGCATAAAACTTTCGTCTTCTTCTTTTTTAAAATATCTGAAAGTAGTAATATTAGTAGGATAGTCAGTTTTATATTTGTTTTTGATACCGCGAAGTCCGTCTCCTTTGTTAGGTACAATTTGGCTTGTGGTAGCAAAAATCACCATATTGTCCGGCAATTCATTGGGTTTGAAATGCTTGATTTGTTTTGAAGAGAATAAAATAGAACCTTCGTCTGCAATTAACTTTTCGCAACCTGCAAAAAGAAAGGACGGGTTTTCCGCGTTTTTGTAAGGAAGTTTGTTTTCTTCCAACAAACTATAAAGATTTGGTTCGAGGCAAAGTACTTCTTTTTCGAACCAGTCATTTTCTTCAAGAATGTTTTCGAGTTGGGTTTTTAATTCGTCCAGATGAACACAATAAAGAAATTTTCCGCCATTTTTAACGAATTGGGTCATAAAGAGTTCATCTACGGGGATGTCGTTCTTTTCAGGCATAAACGGGCTGGTTTGGCTTTGTTTTTCTTCCTCTGATGAAGACGACCCTCCGAATAATTTTTTGAAAATGCTCATCTAAAACGTATCTTGTTTTTATCGGACAAAATATAAGCCAAAGATATGAAAAATACAAACGATAAAAATAATCCGTCTAAAATTTATTGAACTTTCTACTCCGATATCTTAGAGCAGACCATAAATTTAAGACGGATTGCTGTTACACTTTCAAAAAGGTTAGAAGGCTTTTTTAGAGGTGATTTTTTGTTTTAAACCGGTTGTATTATTTTGTATAATTTATCCGACAGTCGGGTTCTGAAAGGAAGTTTAATGGTTATTTTATCTTCAGTTTTTGCTGTTTCGGCGAAATCTTGATTTACGACCATTTTGTAATTTTCTACTCTTTGTTCTCCTGTCGTAGGTCCCGAAACAATCAGAACGTCACCTTTGTTGATGTCTCCACTCAAGGTGAATTCCGAAATTCCGGAAGCGGTATAGTAATGAGTTGCTTTTCCGATAAGCTGTTTTTTGATAGCTTTTTTCTGTGCCTCTTGTTCTTTTTTAGTTTGAACTTTTGCGATTACTTCGTCTGAAGGAAGGGTTTTGAACTTCAGAGCCGGTGATTTCCCTTTTTTGAAAATTTTGTTTCCGTTCATTTTTCCTTTGCGAAGTGCGATTTGTTCTGCCATTGGCAAGTGAATAACCTCAACACATTCGGTTGAACAACATCCTTCCATAGCAGCGGCACATTTTTCGCATTGTATGAAAAGCAAATGGCAAGCAT
>CAZVQI010000004.1:31631-40369 GCA_964629155.1 uncultured Flavobacterium sp. | reverse complement strand
TTTCGTATTTCCTGATTCATAATTTCATTTTTATAAGGGTGCAAAGATACTTAAATTAGGTTTGGCAGCAAACCAATTTATTTATATCTTTCAGTTTTAGGGACAGCTTATAGAATGGAACTTTTTATCCGGGAATTCTTTCTTTTTCTTTTTGTCAAAATTTATATTCAATCCTATCACCTCTGTATGAGGCAGATTAAAAAATATGTAAAAACCTTTCATTTTTATAAAAATCAGTTAAAAATTTTTATAAAACATTTAACTTGTTGATTTTCAGAAAACAAATGTTTTTCGTAAATTTGCACCCTCAATTTACTACTTGTTTTTGGTAGGTAAATAAAATGTTATGACAAAAAAATGGTATTATATATTGATACTTATTGCGGGATTGACAATAGCTGTTTCAGGATTCAGGTTTGAAAAAGGTTTAGATTACGCATTGAGTTATGCAGAAAAATATGCCAAAGCAGAACCTTTTGAAGCTATTGCTCCTAATGAAAAGGAAATAGGTTATCATCATTTTGAAGTACCTTTTGCAGGAAGATCTTTTATAGCCTTTAAACAAGCAATGGCGATAAGAGAATCTCAAGGGAAGTATGATATAGTGAATGATTTTGGTTACGCCGGAAAATATCAGTTTGGTAAAGCAGCTTTACGAGCTGTAGGGATTACTGATAGAGAAGAATTTTTAAATAATCCTATCTTACAAGAAGAAGCTTTTAAAGCTTTACTTGCAATCAATAAATATCATCTTCAGAATGAGATTGAAAAATATTCAGGTAAGGTAATTAATGGAGTAGAAGTTACTGAGTCTGGAATTTTAGCAGCCGCTCATCTTTTAGGATCTTCTTCGGTAAAAAGATATTTGAGAAGTAACGGGCAAGTTAGTATAACCGATGGTTTTGGAACAACCATTCGCAGTTATATGAAAAAATTCGGACATTATGATACTTCAATCATTAAGCCAAATCCGAATGCTAAAGCCACAGATAATTTAGTAAGAAGAAAACTGTCTTGATTTTTTATAACTGGAATAACTTATAAGACTGATTGGTGCTTTTGATGATATTTTCGGTGCGTTCTTCGTCTGTGTCAGAAATGAATATTTGTCCGAAAGTATTTTGATTAACTAAGTCAATAATTTTACTTACCCTGAATTTATCCAATTTATCAAAAATATCATCAAAAAGTAAAATAGGCTTCACGTTATTTTGTTTTTTTACAAACTCAAACTGTGCTAATTTCAGAGCAATCAGAAAAGACTTTTGTTGTCCTTGAGAACCAAACTTTTTGATGGGGTGATTATTTATTTCAAATGACAAATCATCTTTGTGAATTCCTACTGAAGTATATTGAATAGCACGATCTTTAGATAAATTTTCTTGTAGTAAAGACAATAAATCTTTATCAAAAAGTTGACTCTCATAGACCAAATTCACTTGCTCGTTATTTTCAGATATTATTGAGTGATATTTATGGAAAATAGGAGTAAAATCGGAGAGGAATTCTTTTCGTTTCTGATGAAGAAAAGTCCCTGTTTCTGATAATTGCTCATCATAGATTGATAAGGTATCTTTATCAAAAACTTGATTGATATAAAAATATTTTAATAAAGCATTTCTTTGAGAAGTAACTTTTTGATATTTAATAAGTTGGTTAAGGTAACTTGAATCTAATTGTGAAATAATTTGATCGATAAATTTTCGTCTGGATTCACTTCCTTCAGATATCAAATCACTGTCTGAAGGAGATATAATTACCAAAGGAATAAATCCGATGTGCTCAGAGAATTTTTCGTAAATTTTTCCGTTTTTTTTCAATACTTTTTTTTGACCTTTTTTAAGGCTACACACTATTTGATAAGTTCGTCCTTCTTTGACAAATTCACCATCAATCACAAAAAAATCCTCGTTATGTTTGATGTTTTGGATTCCAATTGAATTAAAATAGCTTTTGCCGTAAGCCAAATGATAGATACTGTCGAGTACGTTTGTTTTTCCGATACCGTTACGCCCGACAAAGCAATTAATCTTAGCTTCAAATTCGAAGCTGATTTCCGAAAAGTTCTTGTAATTAAGTAGGTGTAATTTTTGTAGTTGCATTTGGCAAAAATAAGCAATATCAGAGATGTGCTTTAAATAAAACTCCCAAAAAATATAAGAAGTTTCTTATTTGCTTGAAAGGGAAGTATATAGTCTGATAAAATCTTAAAGAAAAAAACGAACTAAAACTTATATAAAAAGTTTTAGTTCGTTCATCTTTTATTACAATTTTTTAGTTTGCAATAAATTCAAACTTTCCTGATTTAGTTTTGATTATTTTTAAAGATTTTGAATAGTTTAATAAAAAAGAAATGCTTTCTCTTTTAGGTTTCATTTCAGGAAGTTTCTTTGTTTTTTTAGAGTAGATTTGTGCCATATAGAGAAATTTTTCTTATATAACGAAACCTACTACTATTATATTGTTACTGAGTTAAAATTAATTTCTTTTTTTCGATAATTTTTCGAAGATTCATAAGAGCATACCTCATTCTTCCTAAAGCAGTGTTGATACTCACTCCGGTAATTTCAGATATTTCTTTAAAGGATAAATCTTGATAAATCCGCATTACTAATACTTGTTTTTGATCTTCGGGCAATTCTTCAATTACTTTTTTCAAATCATTTTCAATTTGTAAATCAATGATTTGTGCTTCAATATTCGGAGAGCCGTCTTGTAATACGGAAAATACCGAAAAATCTTCCGTATCTCGCTGAATAGGCATTTTTTTATTATTTCTGAAATAATCCACAATAAGGTTATGAGCAATACGCATAACCCAAGGGAGAAATTTACCTTCTTCGTTATACGAATTGGATTTTAAGGTGCGAATAACTTTCATAAAAGTATCTTGAAAAATATCATCTGTGATATCTTTATCCGATACTTTAGAATATATAAAACCGTAAATTTTAGACTGATGTTTTTCGATAAGCAAAGACAAAGCATATTCGTCTCCATTGATATAATTGCTTATCAGAACTGCGTCCGGAGTTGTGATACTTAAAGCCATAACAATACCTTTTAGATTATTTGAACAATCTGTATTTCTCTTCTAAAAAGTATTTTTTGGCATAGGCAATATGTAGTTTAGTAAATTATTACTCGTCAAATTTATACAAATATTTCCTTAAAAAGCAAGTAAAGCGTGAATTTTTAACATATAAAAGTTGAAAAATCACGCTTTGTTGTGTGGTTATTCATTCAAAGAAGCTAAATATCTTTCTGCATCCAAAGCAGCCATGCAGCCTGTGCCGGCAGCAGTAATAGCTTGTCTGTAGTGGCTGTCTTGTACATCTCCGGCAGCGAAAACCCCCGGAATATTAGTATGAGTAGAGCCGGGTTTTGTAATCAGATATCCTGTTTCATCCATATCCAGTTGTCCTTTAAATATATCTGTATTAGGTTTGTGTCCGATTGCGACAAATAATCCGGTAACGCTAATTTCTTGTTTTTCTCCGGTAAGATTATTTACGATTCTGATACCTTCAACCACATTTTCTCCTAAAACTTCATCAACTTCAGTGTTATACAAAATTTCAATGTTAGGAGTATTGAAAACACGATGTTGCATAGCTTTGGAGGCTCGCATTTCATCACGTCTTACTAACATAGTTACTTTTGAACAGATTTTAGCCAAATAAGTAGCCTCTTCTGCAGCTGTATCTCCTGCACCAACAATAGCAACTTGTTGCCCTTTGTAGAAAAAGCCATCACAAACTGCACAAGCAGAAACACCTCCTCCTTTAAGTCTTTGTTCGCTCGGAAGACCTAAATATTTGGCAGTTGCTCCTGTAGCAATAATTACGGTTTTGGATTCTATAGTTTTGGATTCATCTACAACTATTTTATGATATCCACCGGTCTCTTTGTTAAATTCAACGGAAGTAACCATTCCGATACGCACTTCTGTTCCAAATCGTTCTGCTTGTTGTTGTAATTGAATCATCATAGTAGGTCCGTCAACTCCTTCCGGATATCCCGGGAAATTATCAACTTCTGTTGTGGTAGTAAGTTGTCCTCCGGGTTCCATTCCGGTATATAAAACAGGTTTCATATCTGCTCTTGCTGCATAAATAGCAGCAGTATATCCGGCCGGTCCTGAACCTATAATAAGGCAATCTAATCTTTCAATAGTTTCTGACATATTTGTATGTTTTTCGTAAGTTGCAAATTTACAACTTAACCTAAAATAAACTAATTAAATCTTGAAGCATTTCTCTTATTGAGAACTCAAACCAATATTGTTTTGTCTTTCCGATACAAAAGGGATACCTTTGTAAAAGTTTTATATGACACACCCATGAAAGAAATTTTTAAAGCCTATCGTAAGTTTTTTATTCTGATAGGATTATTATCCGTTCTTATTATTGCTCTTTTTTATAATGCTCTTAAACCTAAGAAAAGTTTGAAAATATATTCTCCTGCTGATGTAAATCCGGAGTTGGTAGATAGTTTGGTGGAACATATCAAAATTAATCACAAAATTGCAGATTGGTCTTTTATCAATCAAAACGGGCAACCCATAACTCATAGAGATTATGAAGGGAAAATTTACGTGGCAGATTTCTTTTTTACTACTTGCCCTACAATTTGCCCGATAATGACGGATAATATGGTCTGGTTACAAGAAAAAATTAAAAACTTTCCGGATGTGATGTTACTCTCTCATACAGTTACTCCGGATATTGACACTCCGGAAGTACTTAAAAAATATGCTTTAGAAAAAGGAGTAGATGACTCCAAGTGGAATTTAGTCACAGGAGATAAAAGAGACATTTATTATATTGCCAGACAATCATATCTGGCAGTAAAAACAGGAAGCTTAACCGAGCTTTATGATATGGTACATACTGAAAACTTTATTCTGGTAGATAAGAAAAGACGTATCAGAGGCTTTTATGACGGTACAGATATGGAAGATATGAAAAGATTATTAGAAGATATTAATTTTTTGATTTCCAGTGAATAATATTGTTTTTTCTGTCAGTATAAATCCTTTGGTTCAATAGTTAAAAAGCACTACATTTGTAATCTAAAAAACCTAATTTAATATGAAAAAAATATTCTGTATAGCTGCTTCAGCTATTTTTTTGATTTCGTGTAACAAAAAGTCAGAAAATTATCACATTATCGGGACAATTGACTTTCCTGATGCTAAGCAAATATTTATTGAAATTCCGGGAGAGTCAAGAGCTAATATAATAACAATTGATACTGCTGTTGTAAATAACGGAAGTTTTGAGTTTAAAGGAAAAGCAGAAGAGATAACTATGGCTTATCTTAGTATTGCAGGAATGAATGCGAAAATTCCTTTTATTCTTGAAAATGAAAAAATGAATGTTGTTATCTATAAAGATAGTATGCAGGCAAGTAAAGTGACAGGCTCGTATAATAATGACGAGTTTATAAACTTCAATAAAAAATACAAAGAAGAACAAGGTAAGGTTTACCGTAAAATGCAAGAGTTTGAAGAGCAGAACAGAGATAAAATGATGGAGGCAAGAAATAGTAATAATCAAGCTGTGATTGAAGAGCTGACAAATCAGCATAGAGCCTTCAGAAACGAAATTTTTTCATATATGCTTGAATATGTTTCCAACAACCCTAAATCGTATGTTTCTGTTCTTTTGCTTTCTGATATGGTTAATAATCCGGAAATTGATTTTCAGAAATTACAATCGGGTTTTGAATCGTTAAATAAAAATTTGAAAGCTACCAAATTAGCAAAACAAGTAGAAGAAAGACTAAAAACTATATCTGCTACAGCTATCGGAGGAATTGCTCCTGACTTTTCTGCACCTAATCCTGAAGGAAAAATGATATCACTTAAAGAATCTTTAGGAAAAGTTACTATTATTGATTTTTGGGCTTCATGGTGTCGTCCGTGCAGAATTGAAAATCCTAATGTAGTAGCATTGTATAACGAATATCATGATAAAGGATTAAATATTATTGGAGTATCTCTTGACAGAGAACATCAAAAACAACAATGGATTGAGGCTATTGCTACAGATAAATTGACTTGGCCTCAGGTATCAAATCTTGTAGGCAGACAAGCCCAAGACCCAATTGCTGAGCTATATGGTGTAAATAGTATCCCTGCTACATTTGTCTTAGACAGACAAGGAAAAATTGTAGCTAAAAATTTAAGAGGAGAGCAGTTGAGAGCTAAAGTTGAAGAGCTTTTAAAGTAATAGGAAACAACTTTTTAATTAAAACCCCGTTAGAATTTTCTAACGGAGGTTTTAATTTTTTAAGATTAAAAAATTAAATCATCCTTCTTAGCTCTTTTTCGTTTTCAATACTTATTTTTTTACCAATCAGGTCGATAAGTCCTTCTTTTTTAAATTCGGATAGTAAGCGAATACAAGTTTCAAGTGCTGTACCTACAATTCCTGAAAGTTCTTCTCTTGAAAGTTGGATTTTAAGGGTTTTGTCTTCATTTATTCCGAACTTATCTTTTAAATAAATAAGTGTTTTGGCTAATCGCTCTTTGACATTTTTTTGAGCCATATTTACCAAATCATTATCAGCTTCTTTAAGATTTACACATACATTCTTTAATACGTTTAGCGAAAAGTTTGTGTTACTGCTGAATAGCCCGAAAATCTCAGATTTTGGAATAAAACAAACTTCCATATCTTCCAAAGCTGTGGCACTGAGGTTTACAGACTCTTCGTTGATTAGTGAGCGTTCTCCTAAAATATCTCCTGTAGTAATTAGTTTGACAATGTGATTTTTTCCATTGTCGCTTAATTTCGAAATTTTACAAATTCCACTTTTGATGCAGAAAACACCATTAAGAGTTTGCCCTTCTTCAAATAAATTTTCGCCCTTTTTTACTTTAAAAGAAACCTTGCGATTGGTTATACGACTTAGTTCGTCGTGAGTTAGAGCTTTTAAGGCACTAAGTTCCCGAACGACACATTCTTCACACTTGCTCATACCGAAGAAATTATTATGATACAAAATTAGGAAACAATTCTAAGTAGGGCAAATGTTTTCAAAAGTTTGTCACTCAAGCTTTCTTACAATTAATGAACTATTCTTTAATTATTTTAATTGTTTTAACAATTCCGTCAGTTTTAATTTTTACCAAATAATTTCCAGCTGATAAAACGGACATATCCACTTTAACATCTGTTGAATTTACATTTTGAGAAATAAGAAGTTGTCCCAACATATTAATTACTTCTACTTGGGTAATTTCTTTACTGTAAGAGACATTCAGAATATCATTAGTAGGATTCGGATATGCCAT
Organism: uncultured Flavobacterium sp.; assembly: GCA_964629155.1. Classification (GTDB taxonomy): domain Bacteria; phylum Bacteroidota; class Bacteroidia; order Flavobacteriales; family Flavobacteriaceae; genus Flavobacterium. The sequence continues at coordinate 33,066 of CAZVQI010000004.1, read as the reverse complement.
AAATGATTTTTCATCAAAATCAGGGTTGCTTAAGTTATTAACCGTTACGTAAATAGCTAAAGCGTCACTCCAACATCCTTCTATGTTTTGAACAACATAATATGTAGTACCATCAACTGCTTCTAATGTTTCGGGGATTTCTAAGGTAAGTTCAGAATTTGAATACCACGCAAAAGTAGCATTAGGATAACCACTGATAACTAAATCTGCAAGGGTTTGACCTTGCTCAAGAGTTTGTTCGGAATTTCCTGTTGGTGGCTCAAAATAACCCGAAGGATAACAACATAAATTTATATTTTCATTTATTAGGATTTCTATTTCTCCCATTTCGCACTCTGTGGTCGGATAGGTAATAATGATAGTTTCTATTTCTTCAATATATGGGTCATCAATAGCAATAACAGGAATAGCAACAGAAATTTGTCCTGCCGGAAAAGTAATAGCGGGAGGGAGTTCCAAATAATCAACTCCTGCGACTGCAGTTCCTGAAATATCTAAATCAATAGTATAATTATAAGTTAATGGTTCTACAAGAGAAAAAACAAGTTCACTACCTACACATCCTTCAATAACGTTATTATTCCCATTTGCATAAAAGATTTCAGCTTCAACTATTGGACCTACATTACGAAAACCTCCTTCTTGTATAAATATCCATGAATCATATTCAGAGTCTATTATATCTGCAATCATCAGCTTTACATGATACCATTCACAAGGGGTTACTTGAGCTTGTGCACTTAACATTACAGTAAATCCATCCATACAAGTATTTGTATATACACCGGAACAATTATCAATATAATATGGGCAAAAAGGAGCAGTAAGGTCATCTGCAGGACAATTGTTGCCACAATGGATAGAGTTAGAACCTAATCTTATATTAGTAGCCGGACTTATTCTAGCCATATCGTGTCCGGGTAAAGGGTATTCGGGACCTGTAATAAGAAATGCAAAAACATCACTATAGTCAGTGTCTACCCATTCATTGTATTCTTCAGAGCCAAACTGAAAAGTTATATTAATAAGATCTGTAGAGGGGATAAAATCAAATTCCAGCGCAATCCCGTCAAAAGTTGGTTCACCATTTACCAAATCACTCAGTTCAGTAAAACCAGGTGTTCCCATTGTAGTATTTTTAAATACACTTGCCGGTCCATTCATAGCATCCGGACCGGCTAAGCTTCCTGTACTTAGTACTATACCATTTTCCATACCGGAAGATGTTCCTGCCGGAAGTGATCCGTTCGAATAAGCTCTTATTGCATCAGGAGACCCTGTAAGACTAGCATTGCTAATTTCGATACCGGGTCCTACAATTCTCTGCACATACTCTGTTGCTGTTTGTTGGGTTAAGATAAGCTGCCCGAAACTATTGTAACTTATAAAAAAGGTTACAAACAATCCAAAATTTAATAGTAGTTTTTCTTTCATA
>CAZVQI010000004.1:15761-31531 GCA_964629155.1 uncultured Flavobacterium sp. | reverse complement strand
ATTTACAAAAAATATAAAATATAAACGTTTGTGTTTTGGGTGAAAAAATGTGAAATATTCATTCTTAGAAAATAAAAATTGTATATAAATCATATTTTGACAGTAAGCTTCACTTCTTTTTCTGTTTTGCTTTTTCGCTTTATTTATTGTCTTTTTATCTGATTTTCATCTGAAATTATCTGAGCTTGTATGACAAAAATCATATTTTGAGCTCATAGGGCATTATACCTTTGCTATCAAATATAAAAAGGTATGAGCGTCATTTATATTCTTATTAGTATTAGTATCGTAGTAGCTGTTGCTTTTCTGTTTGCTTTTTTTAGAGCTGTTAAAACAGGGCAATATGACGATGATTATACACCTTCAGTTCGTATGTTATTTGATGATGAACTGAAAACAAAAACAAATGAATCCAAAAAACTTAAAATTAAATCAGATAAAAATAACTAAATTATGGAAGTACAGCAGTTTTCTTACGACAACAAAATTGTAAAGAAATTTCTTTACGCTTGTATTGTTTTTGGGGTTGTCGGTATGTTAGTGGGGCTTTTACTTGCACTAATGTATCTTTTTCCTAACATAACCGAAGGGATTCCTTGGCTTAGTTACGGTAGAATAAGACCTTTGCATACCAATGCAGTAATTTTTGCCTTTGTAGGTAATGCCATTTTTGCCGGGGTTTATTATTCTATGCAAAGATTACTTAAGACAAGAATGTACAGCGATGTACTCAGTAATATCAATTTCTGGGGATGGCAACTTGTTATTGTAGCTGCAGCTCTAACACTTCCTTTAGGATATACTACTTCAAAAGAATATGCCGAGTTAGAGTGGCCGATTGATATTGCTATTGCTGTGGTTTGGGTAGCTTTTGGTATCAATATGATAGGAACCATTCTCAAAAGACGAGAAAGACACCTATATGTAGCTATTTGGTTTTATATCGCTACGTTTGTAACCGTTGCTGTACTTCATATTTTTAATAGTTTAGCAATTCCGGTTTCTGCTCTCAAAGGATATTCAGTATATGCGGGAGTGCAAGATGCTTTAGTGCAATGGTGGTACGGACACAATGCAGTAGCTTTCTTTTTGACAACACCTTTCTTAGGATTGATGTACTATTTTGTTCCAAAAGCAGCTAACAGACCTGTTTATTCCTATCGGTTGTCTATTATTCACTTTTGGTCTTTGATTTTCATTTACATTTGGGCAGGACCTCACCACTTATTATATACTGCACTTCCTGATTGGGCTCAAAACTTAGGAGTAGTATTCTCTGTTATGCTTATTGCTCCGTCTTGGGGAGGTATGATTAACGGCCTTTTGACACTTCGTGGTGTTTGGGATAAAGTAAGAGAAGAGCCGGTTCTTAAGTTTTTTGTGGTGGCAATTACCGGTTATGGTATGGCTACTTTTGAAGGACCGATGCTTTCCCTTAAAAATGTAAATGCTGTAGCTCACTTTACAGACTGGATTGTAGCTCACGTTCACGTGGGAGCTTTGGCTTGGAACGGGTTTATGACTTTCGGAATGATTTATTGGTTAGTTCCGAGAATGTGGAAAACAGAATTATACTCTAAAAAACTGGCAAACTTCCATTTTTGGATAGGAACACTTGGAATTGTGCTATATGTTGTACCTCTATATGTTGCAGGTTTTGTACAACACCAAATGTGGAAAGACTTTAATCCGGATGGAACACTAAAAAACAACTTTATGCAAACTGTGGAAGCTATTATGCCGATGTATTGGACAAGAGCTATCGGAGGAACGCTTTTCGTAATTGGGCTATTGGTACTTTGTTATAACATTATCAAAACCATCAAACAAGGACAAGCTGTTACAGACGAATTGGCTGAAGCACCTGCACTTACTAAAATTAAAAGTGGTCGTCTAAAAGGAGAACGTTTCCACGGTTGGTTAGAACGCAAACCAATTCAACTTACTGTTTTGGCTACTATTGCTATTCTGATAGGTGGTGTTGTACAAATTATCCCAACTTTAGTTGTAAAATCAAACATTCCTACTATTTCTACGGTTAAACCTTATACACCTCTTGAGCTTGAAGGACGTGATATATACATCAGAGAAGGTTGTGTAGGATGTCACTCTCAAATGATTCGTCCGTTCCGTCACGAAGTAGAACGCTACGGGGAGTATTCAAAATCAGGAGAGTATGTTTTTGACCATCCGTTCTTATGGGGTTCTAAACGTACCGGGCCGGATTTGATGAGAGTAGGAGGTAAGTATAATGATAACTGGCACTTTAATCATATGTGGGATCCGCAATCAACTTCAACAGGTTCCATTATGCCAAGTTACCGATGGTTGTTTGACAATAAGCCAATGGATTTCTCTAAAACTGAAGATAAAATGAGAGCTTTGAGAAAGATAGGAGTACCTTATACAGATGAGGATATTACTAATGCACAAGCAAGTATCAAAGCTCAGGCAGAACAAATAGAAAAAAATCTTCATAATGACCCTGAATTTGTTAAGTCGTATGAGCAAAGCAAGAAAAATGCACAAGAAAGAGGAGAAGAATTTGTTCCGATGAGTCAAAGAGAAATTACCGCCCTGATAGCTTATTTGCAACGTCTGGGAACAGATATTAAAGTTAAAGAATAAATCTATTAAGAAATGTGTCAACTTGGAGCTTTAAAAATGGTATGCAAGGTTTCGTAATATCTTCAAGTTGACATATTTCAAACCTCAAAATATAAAAGATTATGCTAAAGTTCATCAAACACAATATGGAAACCATCTCAGGAATAGAGATTTATCCGATTATATCACTTTTAATATTCTTTCTTTTCTTTTTAGGTCTTTACTGGTGGGTATTCACTTACAAAAAAGAAAAGATTCAAGAGTTGAGTCAATTGCCTTTAGACGATAAAGAATAACAATAAACCCACATAGAGTTATGAGAAAATTAATTCCTGTATACGTTAGAATTCCGGCTATAATGACTATTGCTTTTTTTGCAATGGAATATCTTATTGACTCGGGAGATAAGCCTGCTTTTATGGTTTATCCTGCTGTTCCGATCTTTTTAGGAGCGTTACTATTGATTCTTATTGCTATCGAAATGGTTTACGATGCTTTTGAGCGTATTACTTACAGCATTATGACCGAAGAGCAACGAAGAGAATATGACGAGAAAAGCAAAGCAAGTTTTGACATTACTCAGAGTGCAACATACAAAAAAGTAATGAAAGCACTTACCAAGTCCAAAAATATTGAAGAAGAAGGTGAGTTGCTTATGGAACACGAATATGATGGAATCAGAGAACTTGACAATGTGCTTCCTCCGTGGTGGAAATACTTATTTTATGTAACTATTATCTTCGGGTTCATTTACCTTGGATATTATCATTTGTTTGGAGGAGAAAATCAAATTCAGGAATATGAGCGTAAAAATAATGAAGCACTTTTAGCTATTGAAGAGTGGAAAAAAACAGCCGTAAACTTAGTGGATGCCGACAATGTGGTAGCCATGACTGATGAAGCTAATTTAGCCGCAGGAAGAGCAATTTTTGCGGAAAGATGTGTGGCTTGTCACCTTGCTGACGGAGGAGGAAGTATAGGACCTAACTTGACTGATGATTACTGGATTTTAGGAGGTGGAATTAAAGAAGTTTTTCGTACCATTTCTGAAGGAGGGCGAGAAGGGAAAGGTATGATTCCTTGGAAAACAGAGCTTAAGCCGGTAGAGATACAACAAGTGGCAAGTTATGTCTTGACTTTAAGAGGAACTACTCCTGCTGTTGCAAAAGATCCGGAAGGAGAATTGTGGGTGTCTGAGGATACCGAAGTTGAAGAAACCATAGAACAATCGGTTTCAGAGGAAATAAATTAATTTAAATATTCAGAAAGTAAAACCTGTATGAATATTATCTGTTATAAAACAGATGCATAAAAATCAAAATTATGTCTGATTTTCAAGACGAATCTTTTAGAGATAGCATCTCAACCATAACCCGAGAAGGTAAAAGAGCTTGGATTTATCCAAAGAAACCTAAGGGAAAATATTACGAAAAAAGAAAAATAGTAAGTTACGTTCTTTTATTGATGTTGTTTAGTTTCCCTTTTATCAAAATAAACGGGCATCAATTTATTTTATTGAATTTTTTTGAGCGAAGGTTTCACATTTTTGGTATTCCGTTTTGGCCACAAGATTTCTATTTGATAATGATTTCGATGGTCATCGGAGTAGTTTTTGTAACGCTTTTTACAGTGGCTTTCGGGCGGATTTTTTGTGGTTGGATTTGCCCACAAACCATTTTTATGGAAATGGTTTTCAGGCGAATCGAATACTGGATTGATGGAGATAGAAACGCACAGATAAAACTGGCAAAGCAAGGATGGAATTCTGAAAAAATCCGAAAAAGATTGCTCAAGTGGTTTATCTTTTTTGTGATTTCATTTCTGATAGCTAATGTGTTTTTGTCTTATCTTATCGGAAGTGACCAAGTACTGAAAATGATAACCGAAGGTCCTCTGGAAAACACAAAAACATTTATAGCCTTATTGATTTTTACTGCTGTTTTTTACTTTGTCTTTGTATGGTTCAGAGAGCAGGTTTGTATCATTGCTTGTCCGTATGGCAGATTACAAGGAGTGCTTTTGGATAATAAATCTATTGTTGTAGCTTATGATTTTGTAAGAGGAGAGAAAGAAAAGGGGAGAGCTCGTATAAACAAAAAAGAAGACAGAACAAAAGCCGGTTGGGGAGATTGTATAGACTGTAAACAATGTGTGGTGGTTTGTCCTACAGGAATTGATATCCGAAACGGAACACAACTGGAGTGTATAAATTGTACCGCTTGTATGGACGAGTGTGATGAGGTAATGGAAAAAGTAGGTTTCCCGAAAGGGCTTATCCGTTACGCTTCGCAAGACGAAATCACCAAAAAAGAAAAGTTTGTGTTTACAACCCGAATGAAAGGTTATGCGGCTGTACTCACTATTTTAATAGGGGTGTTGATAGGAATGTCATTCTTAAGAAGTCAGTTACAGGTAACTATACAACGAATTACGGGACAACTTTATGAAGTAAAGGGTGAGAATATCAGTAATGTTTATACATACAGAATCATAAATAAAACCACACAGGATTTTCAGAATGTACATTTTAAGCTCTTGAGTCCGAAAGGGAATATAATTATGGTAGGTTCCGAATATTTTGATGTAGAGAAAGAATCAGAGGTTAAGGGAACTTTGTTTGTGGAAGTTCACCCTGCATTTTTGAACGAAGATAAAATGAAATTGACTATCGGAGTGTATGAAGGTGATAAAGAGATTGAAAAAATTAAAACCAATTTCTTGAGTCCGAGACAATTTAACTAAGTTATATGCTTGGAATTTTAAAATTTAAAATGAATAATTATGAAAATAAATTGGGGAACAGGAATAGTAATTGCCTTTGTGCTTTTTATGTCTTTTATCTTGTTTTTTGTCTTTTTGGTTCAATCCGATAAAAAGTACGATAATGAGCTTGTTATAAACGATTATTACAAGTATGAAATGAGCTTGGAGGAGTTGCAACAAAAAGAAAGAAATGCCAATGCCTTGGCCACTAAATTAGAAATTCTTAAATCGGATGAAGGAGTCACTATTGCATTTCCGAAAGAATTTGATCCGACTAAAATAGAAGGAAAAATATCCCTATACCGACCGTCTGACGAAAAACAGGATTTTGAAATGCCCATTTCATTATCATCTTCTGATTTGCTCATACCCGGAACTGTTTTAGCAGATGGTCGTTGGGATATTTATATAGATTGGAAGTACGAAGATACCGAGTATTTCAACAAAAAAAGTATTATTAGGTAATTTAAAGTTAAATTATGTTGTTTTCTTCGGTCATATTAGGCTTAATTTCGAGTTTACATTGTGTGGGGATGTGTGGACCTATAGCGATGATGTTACCGGTTGACCGAAGAAGTCAAGACAGGAAAACACTTCAAATTATCCTGTATCATTTAGGGAGACTCTTAAGCTACGGGTTTTTAGGTTTGATTTTTGGTTTATTGGGGAGAGGTTTGTATCTGGCAGGAATTCAACAACAATTATCTGTTGTTATCGGAGTTATGATAATTTCCGTAGCGGTAATTCCGGAACGTATTTTTGCCAGGTACAACTTCTCAAAACCAATTTATAAAGGGATTTCATATATTAAAACCTCTTTAGGTAATAAATTCAAAAGTAGCACTAATAAATCTATTTTCACTATCGGAATTCTGAATGGTTTTTTGCCTTGTGGGATGGTTTATATGGCTTTATTTGGAGCATTAGCTATGCAAAACCCGTTCTACGGAATGCTTTTTATGATGCTTTACGGATTAGGCACAGTTCCGCTTATGAGTACGGTAGTTTACTTCAGTTCATTCATTAAAAATTCTTTAGGAAAAAGATTCACTACTCTCATTCCTATTGTTGCTGCTTGTGTCGGGATACTTTTTATACTTAGGGGATTGGGGTTAGATATTCCTTATGTTTCACCATCTAATTTACAATTGTTTGTAAGTAGTACAGCAGATTGTAAGTAAAAGATTGTACCTTATTGTTTTTTAAAGAGTTAAACTTCAAGAAAAGTAATCTAACAAAACCCTTATTAAGATTTATTAAAAATAACTTGCTAAATATATTTTCTTGAAATACCTTTGCAATCTAAAATTAGTCTAAATAAGGATTGTAATGAATATCAGCAGGTTAGCTATACTTGTTTGCGGAATAATCAGTTCAATAGGGTTTTCACAAGAGTCAGATAATAGTGGAGGATTAGACAAAGAACTTGAAATAGAAGAAGTTGTTATTACCGGACAATTTGAACCTCAATCTATTAGTAAAGCAGTCCATAATGTTAGAGTAATATCAGCACAAGATATTAAAAATCTGGGAGCTGTTCATTTAGGAGACGTACTTAATCAATACATCAATATTACGGTAGCCCCGACTCGTTCCGGAAGAACTACTGTTTCAATGTTCGGGCTTGATGCCAATTACTTCAAAATTTTAGTAGATAATATTCCATTAGTAAACGAAAGCGGATTAGGGAATAACACTGATTTATCCCAAATTAACCTGAATGATATTGAAAGAATCGAAATTATTGAAGGTGCGATGGGGGTTACCCACGGAGCCAATGCTGTTTCGGGAATTTTGAACATCATTACTAAAAAAACTACTACTGATAAGTGGAATATCTCAGCTACTCTTCAGGAAGAAACCATAGGTGATGAATACGCTTTTTTTGATGAAGGAAGACATATTCAGGCTTTGAAGGTTTCGCACAACATTTCAGATAACTGGTTTGTGTCAGTTGGAGTAAACCGAAATGATTTTAAGGGTTATTTAGGGAATTTAAAAGGAAGATACCATCAAACGAATGACGGATTAAGAGGAAATTTATGGCTTCCGAGAGAACAGTTTCAACCTAATGCAACTATCGCTTACAAAAAGGGCGATTCCAGATTTTTTTACAAGTTTGAATTTCTGAATGAGGAAATCAACTTTTACGAAAATGCTGTTCAATCAGGATGGAATGCAGAGTATGGCAGTTATAAATACGGCAATGATGAAAGATATTTTACTAACCGTTTTTATCACCATTTGAATGCTACCGGAAAAATAAAATCGAAAGTAAATTATAATATATCGCTTTCACATCAGTATCAAAAGCGTGAAATCGAAAAGTTCCGATATAATATTACGTATGACACCGAGATGAATAATACCACAGATAAAGATCAATCTATGGAGATTTTGTATTCTATCGGAACATTCAGCAACTTTTTTAATAATGATAGGATTGATTTTCAGTTAGGTTATGAATTTGTAAATAACAACGGTTTTTCTGTAGAGCTCGAAGAAGGAAATAAGAAGAAACAAGTCAGAGAACGAATTGACAACTACGACTTTTTTGCCATTTCAGAAATCAAAGCTAACGAAAACTTGTCTTTACGTCCGGGGTTTAGGTATTCATTACAATCAATGTTTGACAATCAGTATGCGATTTCTTTCGGGGTGAGATATTTATTACCTAAAGGATTTGAAGTCAGAGGTTCGGTCGGAAAGTCTTATAGAACTCCGAATTTTAATGAATTGTTCAGCAAAATGATTTTTGATGGACATTACTTTGTCGGAAATGAAGATTTAGACCCTGAGCAAAGTATGACTTACGAAGTAAATGTCAAAAAGTTCACATATTTTGAAGGAGGGCATAGTTTGTCTAATAATTTTATGGCAAGCTTTAACGATATAGATGGCAGAATTACAAGTGCTTTAGTTGGTTGGGATGGCGGGACTCCTATGTATAAATATATCAATATCAGTAAGTACAGAAGTATCAATCTTTCTAATACCAACCATTTCAGAATGAACAACTGGAATTTTTCGTTAGGACTTTCGCTTACGGGAATTTCAAGAGTTATAGATAATCAGGAATTTTCTTCAGACGACAAATATCTGTACAATTTTAATTTGAATGCCAATGCCTCGTACACCATTCCGAAATGGCATACTACCGTAGCCGCTTATTATAAATACACAGGAAAAACACAACTTTTTGTTGAAGGAACAGATAATTATACTCTTGCTGACATAGAGCCGTATAGTTGGCTTGATACTTCAATCACTAAAACTTTTTGGAAAGACAGAATAGAAGCCACTCTTGGGGCAAGAAACCTTTTTGATATTACGGATATAACTCAGTCAGGAACAGGCTCAGGAACAGCTCACATAGCTGCCTCGCAGATACTTTTGGCTTACGGAAGAAGTTACTTTTTAAAACTTACGTATAATCTTAATTTTTAATTATAACCTAAAAATAAATTCAAATAAAATGAAAAAGAGTATTTTTATGCTATCATTCGCAACATTGTTTGTTGCATCTTGTTCAAGTGATGACAATAATAATAGCAACAACAATGGAGGAATAACCCCTCCTGTAAATGAAGCAATTGTTGAAGTTGAATTAGGCGGACCAAACCAACCTAATCAAGTATATATCGACTTGAGTACATCTTCTCAAACTGTTGTAAAAAGAGATGCTTGGGATTTAGGTTTTGCAACCGGAGACCAATTCAGAGTAATTCTTAACGGTTCACTTCAAATGGCTGTTAAAAAGCTTGAAACTACTAATATAGACGAAGTACAAGCTCCTGATGATTCGGTTGCTGTAGGTTATGCAACAGATGCTTCTTGGGGATATGTAGATAACCCAACGGGGATTTTGGAAGGAGCAGGAGGCGGAGAAGGAACTGCTATTGCAGAAATTTCTGCTGATGATGCAGAAAATAAAGTTTATTTAGTAAACTTAGGAAACGAAATAGGAACAGATACTCCGGACTTAGGTTTTGTGTCATTACACGGAGATGCCAGAGGATGGAAAAAAATCAGAATTACCAGAAACGGAAACGGATACACATTACAATACGCTGATATAGATGCTACTACACACCAAACCGTAAATATTGCTAAAGAAAGTAATTATAACTTTACATTTTTCAGTTTTACAACCAATTCAATAGTAAATGTTCAGCCTCAAAAAGATAAATGGGATTTGAACTTCTCAGGATTTACAAATTATTTTCCTTTTGGTCAAGGTTACATTACTTATTATTATGCCGATTTTATCACTACAAATCTTCATGGAGGAACAAAAGCTTATATGGTACTACTTGAAGGACAAGATTTGAATGAGGCTTTTGAAACTTTTACGCTTGATGATGTAGTTGAAGCTAATTTTACAACTTCCGCAACAGATCAAAGAGTCATCGGAGATACTTGGAGAATAGGTGGAGGACCAACTTCATTGCCAAGTGTAAGAGATGATCGTTTTTATGTTATTAAAGATGCTGCCGGAAACGTATATAAATTGGTTTTCAGAGCGCTTACTAATGATGCAGGCGAAAGAGGTTTTCCTGTATTTGAGTATGAATTATTGCAATAAATATCATAGGGTTTTATTAGTTTAATTATTGCAAAACCGAGTCAAAAGACTCGGTTTCTTTGTTTTTAGGTTGTACAAAATTTATTTTTATAACTTATATTACTTTCTCATTTTCATTCATCTCCCCAAAACTTCTTTCATTGCCTTAGCTTTAAGTAAGCATTCGTTGTATTCTTCTTCTGGTTTACATTTTGCCGTAATAGCACTCCCTACAGAAAAGGAGAGATAATGATTATCCGAATTGTATAGAATACTTCGGATAACTACATTAAAGTCAAAATTTCCGTTAGGTTCAAAATACCCGATAGAACCACTGTAAACTCCTCGTTTGGTTTCTTCTTGATTTTCGATGATTTGCATAGCCGAAATTTTCGGAGCACCGGTCATGCTACCCATAGGGAAAGAATTTTTAATAACTTCAATTACAGTATCTTTTTTATCTTTAATTGAAGTTATGGTAGAAATCAAATGATGCACTTGTTTAAAACTGTAAACCTCACATAGTTCCTCAACTTTTACAGATGATTTTTCAGCTGTTCGAGATAAATCGTTACGAACCAAATCCACTATCATAATATTTTCGGAACGTTCTTTCGGGTTCGTTGCAAGGTCGTTTTTAGACTTGTTGTCAAGTTCTGAATCTTCAAATCTTTTAGAAGTTCCTTTAATGGGTTGTGAGATGATTTTACTGTTTTCATTTCTCAGATAGCGCTCAGGAGAACTACACAACACATATTGATTGCGATTTTTAAAATAAGCCGAAAAAGGAGGTTCGGAAATTCGGTTAAGTTTTCGGTAGGTTTCCAACGGATTGATTTGAGCCTGTTCTGCATAAAACTCCATACAAAAATTAGCTTCATAAATATCACCTTTCTGAATGTGTTCCAACACATTAGAAACTTTTTCGAGATATTTTTCTTTAGAAATTCGTTGTTTGATATTGATTAAGCCATTCCGATTTGATTCTTCAATTTCTATCTTTTGACCTATAATTTGCTCAAAATCAGATTCTATCTCATCATCCACCATTCGCAAATATTGAACTTGAAGAGAATTCCCTTTGAGTAAAAACAACTTTTTAGGTTGAAAAAAGAACAAATCCGAGAAACCCAATCCGTCAAAATTTTGAGATGAGAGTTTTTCTATATCGTTTTTTAAATCATACGATAAATATCCGAAAAGCCAATCTTTAGTAGTATGGTAGTATTCGCTCAGCTTTCCGAAAGCATCAAAATAATCGGTTTTTATTGAAGTAAAAGCCTCTATGGCCAAAATCATATCGTATGAAGAGTAGGTTTGTTGATAGTCATTACTGTCTAAATATACCACTTCTCTGAATTGGTCTGCCCAATGCAGAATTTGTGCCTTAAACTGTTTGGGATTTTCGACGAATAAAGTAGCGGATGTTCTCAAAATTTACACTTCAATACCGAACAAAAATACAAACTAATAACATCTTTTCAAGAACAAAGTATCTTAAAAAACGGAAATACTGCCCTCTAACTTCTAAAATAACCGTACCTTTGCCTCGCAATTAAATAATATAATTATGGAAAACGGAATTTATGCTAAATTTAATACTGATAAAGGGTCGATTCTTGTGCGACTTACTTATGATAAAACCCCGGGCACAGTCGGAAATTTTGTTGGGCTTGCAGAAGGAAATCTTGAAAATACGGCTCGTCCGCAAGGCAAGCCTTATTATGATGGGCTTACTTTCCATCGAGTAATTTCTGATTTCATGATTCAAGGAGGGTGTCCTCTCGGAACAGGTACAGGTGATCCGGGATATAAATTTGATGATGAATTCCGTCCTGATTTAAGACACGATGGACCCGGAGTTCTGTCTATGGCAAATGCCGGTAGAGGAACCAACGGTTCACAATTTTTCATTACTCACGTAGCTACCCCGTGGCTTGATGACAATCATACGGTTTTTGGTAGAGTGGTAGAGGGGCAAGATGTGGTTAATGCTATTGAACAGGGAGATAAAATTATCAATATCGAAATCATAAGAGTAGGAGAGGAAGCTCAAAAATGGAATGCGGTTGAAGCTTTCAGAACTTTTGAAGGCGCTCGCGAAAAGCGTCTTGCAGAAGAAAAACGTTTGGCAGAAGAGCGTCTGCAAAAACTGACTCAAGGCTTTAATAAAACCGAAAGCGGGTTGTATTATAAAATTCTTGAGAAAGGAAACGGAGCAAAAGCCCAAAAAGGAAAAACGGTTTCAGTTCACTATACAGGTGCTTTAGACAACGGACAAATTTTTGATTCTTCTTATAAAAGAAACCAACCGATTGAATTTGCTTTAGGTGTAGGACAAGTAATTTCCGGTTGGGATGAAGGAATTGCTTTGTTAAGCGTAGGTGATAAAGCTCGTCTTGTAATTCCTCCGCATTTAGGATACGGAGCAAGAGGTGCAGGAGGTGTTATCCCTCCGAATGCAGTTCTGGTTTTTGATGTAGAACTGAAAAATGTAAAATAATAAAAACAGGCTCTTCAAAATGAGCCGAAAGAATAACAATAAAATTTTAAATAAATGAGTTCAGAAGCCATAAACGGTATAGATTTTATCAAATCACAAACCTCAAAAATAGATACAGTAGATTTTGAAAATTTAGTATTCGGAACCGTGTTTACGGATCATATGTTGGTTTGTGACTTTGAGAACGGAACATGGCAAAAACCGATTATTAAGCCTTATGAACCTTTCGTTTTAGAGCCTTCTGCCAAAGTTTTTCATTACGGACAAGCTATCTTTGAAGGAATGAAAGCCTACAAAACCGACTCTGACGAGATTTGGCTTTTCCGTCCGGATGAAAACTTTAAGAGAATGAACAAGTCGGCTGTTCGTTTGGCAATGCCCCAAATTCCCGAATTTGTTTTTATGCAGGGGCTTAAAGAACTCATTAGAATCGAAAAAGACTGGGTTAAAAAAGGAAAAGGAAATGCACTATATATTCGTCCATTTATGATTGGAACGGGAGTAGGAGTTACGGCTTCTCCATCTCTGAAGTACAGATTCTGTATATTACTCTCTCCGGCCAAATCATATTATTCCGGAGAGGTAAAAGTAATTATTGCAGACCATTACAGTAGAGCCGCAAACGGAGGAATCGGAGCAGCAAAAGCAGCAGGAAATTATGCAGGACAATTTTATCCTACCCAGTTGGCCAACCAAAAAGGTTTTCAGCAAATCATCTGGACGGACGATGCTACGCATACCAAATTAGAGGAAGCAGGAACAATGAATGTATGGGTTAGAATAGAAGATACTTTATATACCGCTCCTACAAGCGAGCGAATTCTTGATGGAGTTACCCGAAAAAGTCTTATTGATTTGGCTCGGCATTTAGGACTAAAAGTCGAAGTTCGTTCGGTTTTGGTTAATGAATTGGTCGAAGCAAAACAAAACAGAACGCTGAAAGAAATTTTCGGGTCAGGAACAGCAGCAGTCGTAAATCCGATAGTCGGATTTTCGTATCAGAATATGTATTACGAACTTCCGAAATTAGAAAATTCGTATGCAACGCTTTTAAAGGAAAAATTAACTAATATCCAATATAAGATTGACGAAGATGTTTTCCAGTGGACAGTAAAGGTTTAGCTATATAGCTTAAAAAAATATCTTATTTATTGTCCAATTCTATCTGACAGATAGAGATATACCAAAAAACAATCCGTTAGCAGAAGATTCAGGGCTATCCGAATATTGGTGTCCTTTTATTTTAAATTTTTCTTTTCCCAAACCTATTCTATATCCGAAACGAACTCCTAACAAAAAATTTTCATTTTTATCAAAAGCCCAGTCATATCCTGCCTTTAAAGCTATATATCTATTGATTTTTGATTCCATTTTTACAGAACCTCCAAATTCTTCTAAAGCATCAAAAAAGGAGCCTGTATTACCATTATCGTGAATATATATCCTATAAGACATACCTCCATAAGCAATATTAAAAAAAACAGAGTGACGGTTTTTATGAAAAGAATATAACTCAAATCCCCACTCTAAATACATAGCACGCTGTTCTAAAGAGTACCCGTTTGACTCGTTACTTCCACGACTTATTCCTCCCGTTATATCCCAATTAATTCCTGCCAAGGGAAAAGAAATTGAGCCATAAGTGGTAAACTGTAAATCATTTTTTACTTGCGGAAGATTATTGTTTTTTAAGGCGTTATTAATATTGCCAAAATCCAACTCTGAAAAAGCAGGAAAAACACTAATTTTAAACGTATCAGATTTTGAATCTTGGTTATTAGTTTCTATTTCTGATTGTGCATTGACAGATATACAAAAAAACAAAACAGTAAAAAGGATTGTTTTTTTCATAGTAAATTTTTAACAATATTCCAAATTGCTGCCCCAGCAGATGAAGATAATCCAGCCACAACAACACCTCCAAAGACAATAGGATTATTAAAAGCAAACGCTACGAGAACTTCTCCTGCTGCTCCTGAAGCATCAGACAATACAAAATTTTTAATTTTGCACCAAGTCCTTCTGAACCAACCTCCTTCCGTGCAATCTGAACCAAGTGTAGTTGTTTCACTACCTCCTATCAATTGTGCCCACGAATCTAAATTATTATCCCAATATTCAAAAGAATGAATGAAAACATCTGTATATACTTCCCAAGCATATAATTCAGCTTCTGACAGTTCTGTTACAAGCTCATAATCTCTTACTGCCACTTTAAAATTCTCTAAATTAGAAAAATCTGAACTATCTATTATTGAAAGTAAATTCTCTGTTTCTATTTTAAGATTAGAAGTGAAATCTATATACAAATCAGCATTGTTTTGCTGATTATAATTATAATATCTTTCAGCAATTAAAATATTTTCTTGACTTAAAGAAAAATCAAAAAAATCATAAACGTGACTATTAACATTATCAGAATTAACATTCTGATTTTCTAAATAAGCAAATAATTCTTCTAACAGTCTGTTATGTTCTTCTCCTACACTATTTGTTGTGCTAAATGTAATTTTTTTTTAGGGTGTTATTAATACTATCAGTTTGTTCTTCTTCTTTGTTACACGAATAAAAGCACATAAGTGTAACAAAAACCCCTAAAACCAGTAATGGAAATCTTTTAGCTTTTTTCATAATTCAAATACATAATTCAAATATTTGATAATTAATTTTTTGCCAAAGTAATTAATGTTTTTTAATTTATCAAAAACAATACATTATTATTTTTTAACTTTGCGATATTTTCTATTCAAAAAGTCAAATTGAAAAGCGAGTACTTTTATCAATGCACTCCGAGTTGATACTCTTTTGTCAATTAAAAAAACTGAAAATGGAGAATTATTATAAATTGAAATAAAAGATACTAAATTTACTGAACTAAAATAAATAGAATTATGTCATTTTCAGAATTATTCGATAGTGGCTTCAAAGCCAGAAACAAAGGGCATTTTTCAGCTATTGTCCGTGTTGCGTTATCAGACGGAGCAATCAGCGAAAAAGAAAAACAATTCTTAGACAAGTTGGCACATCAGCTTGAGATAACGGAAGAGGAATATGCAGAAATACTGAAAAATCCTACAAAGTACCCTATAAACCCTCCGTATTTGCATATCAACAGATTAGAGCGTTTGTACGATTTAGGTCGCATGGTGCGTTACGATAAAGATTTGGAAGAAAAACAAAGAGAGGTTCTTACCCGTTTTGCCGTTGCTCTCGGATTCACGCCTTCTAACGTGGAATATGTTGTAGATAAGGCACTTAAGTTAATTGACAAATCGGTGGATTTAGATACATTTTTGTACGAAATGAACAATATGCACAAATAAGTTTTTGATA
>CAZVQI010000004.1:0-15661 GCA_964629155.1 uncultured Flavobacterium sp. | reverse complement strand
TTTTTGATATGAAGAAGTATTTTGTTTTATATTCTATTGTATTAAGTGTGTGTGTTTCAGCACATGCACAAAAAATGACTGCTAATGCCTTAGACGGGAGTCTTGAAGAACGTTTTGACTATGTTTACAAAAAATCTTCCAGTTACGAAAATTACAAAGTTGTCTCTATAGCTAACTTTAATCACCTTAAAAAAAGTACTTTAGACTCTATAAATTTCTACAAAAAAGAAATTGATGCTTCAAAAAATAAAATTCAGGATATTACAGCAAATGTCGAAAGTCTTACACAAGAACTTCAATCAGCAAAAACCGAGATAACTCAACTAAAAAACAGCCTGAAAACAACTACATTTTTAGGTGTTACCATGAACAAAGGACTATTTAATATGGTTATGGTCGGAATAATAAGCGGTCTGTTATTACTTTTAGTTATGTTTATAATGAAATTTCGTAGTGCTAAAACCCAAGCAGGTGTAGCTGTGGAAAACTTGTCAAGAATAGAAGAGGAATATGCCGATTATAAACGTAAAGCTATGGAAAAAGAACAACAGTTAGGTCGAAAACTTCAAGATGAAATCAATAAAAACAAAAAGATAAACAATAATTAGGGCTTCTTTTTCAGATTTGGTAAAAAATAAGCTATCAGCCCGATAAGCGGTAAAAACGAACAGACTTTATAAACATATTCAATACTGGTCAAATCTGCTATATAACCCAATACAGCAGAAGCCAAACCTCCCATACCAAAAGCAAATCCGTAGAAAAGTCCTGAAACCATACCAATCTTTTTAGGTAATAACTCTTGAGCGTAAACAAGTATAGCAGGAAAGGCAGATGAGATGATCAATCCGATAAGTATAATCAGTATGGCTGTCCAGTGCTGATCTACGTAAGGAAGCATAAGAGTAAACGGAGCAGCTCCTAAAATTGAAAACCAAATAACAAATTTACGTCCGAATTTATCTCCAAAAATTCCTCCCAAAAGTGTTCCTACAGCAGCAGCCCCCAGAAAATAAAACAAATACACCTGTGCTTGTACTTCCGAAAGCCCGAATTTCTGCATGGTATAAAACTGAAAATAGCTGGTAATTCCGGCTGTATAAAAGTATTTTGAGAAAATTAAAACCAGTAAAATAATAACTGAAGCAGTAATTTGTTTCTGAGTTAAATCGGGTAAAATAATCGGTTTTTTGATTTTGCTGACTGCATTTTTAAGTTCATTACTTCTCCATCTTCCTACATAAATCAAAATTACTTTAGCCAATAAAGCAAACAATACAAACCACAGAATATGCTTTTTTCCGTTCGGAATAACTATCCAAGCAATCAGGAGCGGAGCCAAAGCTGTTCCCGTATTTCCCCCAAGCTGAAAAATGGCTTGGGCTAAACTGCGCTTTCCTCCGGAAGCTAAAAAGGCCACTCTGGAGCTTTCAGGATGAAAAACTGAAGAGCCAATCCCAACCAAAGTAACGGCAATCAGAATCCAATAATAACTTGGAGCAAAAGCCAAAATAGCAATTCCGACAGCAGTAAAAAACATCCCAAAAACCTGCGAATAAGGTTTCGGATGTTTGTCGGTATAATTTCCTACCAACGGCTGAAAAATAGAAGATGATACCTGAAAACAAAAGGTAATAATTCCTATTTGCCCCATTGACAGATTAAATTTTTGCTCCAGTTGTGGGTAAATAGCAGGGATAACAGCTTGTAGTAAGTCATTAAGCAAGTGAGCTACGGCTATGGCAAAAAGGATAGAATATGAGGTCTTGGATTGAGCTGAATTCATTTATTGAGATAGAATAAATTTCGGCAAAAATACAACTGTATTCTAACATTCTGTCATAAAAATTAGATAAACAAACAAGATGATTTGTGTGGCAGATTTTAACCAAAAGTCAATCAAAAAACTTGTATGTTTTATATAAACTTATAATTTATATGAAGTTTATAACTAACTTTATTTCAAAACATTATTAGTTAAAAAAAACTAAATTTTTAATCTTTAGAATGTTTTTATGCCAGATTCGCTAAATTTGTCTTCATGAATGAGCGTTTAGACCCGAACAATCTGAAAGAAGGAGAAGATTTTTATTACACTCCCGAAGGATATAAATGTTTTACTGAAAAATATCACTTAAAACGAGGTTATTGCTGCAAAAGCGGTTGCCGACATTGTCCGTACGGATTTAACAAAAACACAGGAGAATTAAATCGAAAAAGAAAAAAGTAAATTATTGACTGAAATTCTTTTTAGTTAATTCTTTTCTTACTCTACTTAATGACTCAGGAGTAATTCCTAAATAAGAAGCAATCATCCATTGAGGAACTCGAAGCAAAATATCAGGGTACATCTTAATAAATTGCAGATAGCGTTCTTCTGCTGTTGCTCCGAGTAACATATTAATTCGATTTTGTAGGTTTCGGATGTGATTATGCAGAGCTTGAGTGTTATTTTTAGTAAAATCAGTACTTACTTTTGATATATTTTCAAAGAGAGTTTTGTCTAAAAAAAATACTTCCGAATCTTCAATAGCATCAATGTACAATTCTGAGGACTCATTAAAAAATGAACTGCTACGGTCTGTTACAATCCAACCTTCAGGGGCAAATTGTATGATGTGTTCCTTACCGTTTTGGTCAATAGTGTAGGAGCGAAGCAATCCTTTTTCTACAAAAAAGCTATATTTACAAATGTCTCCGTTTTTGAGCAACAATTCTCCCTTTTTGACAAATCGTTTTTCTATTTGTCTGACAATTTCTGCATGATATTCCTCCGAAACGGAATTCTGAATCAGATATGTTATAAAATTTGAAATCAAATTCGATATAAAATTAAAAAACCTCACAAGTTTTGAAAACCAGTGAGGTTAAATATAGAATTTAGTTTACTTTCATTTTGGCTTGCTCCATTTTAAGCTCCAGCTCTTTAAGTTTTAATTCTTTGTCTTTCAACTTAATTTCTTCTTTTTGAATATCCAAAGGAGATATTTTTTCTTTGAGTTTTTTCTTTTCAAATTTGTTTTTTGATTTTTCTAAGCTGATTTTTTCCTTTGTGTATTTAGAAAGAGCTTTATTATACTGTTTTATAGCTTTTTCTTTAGCTTTTGCTTCTTTTTCCGTTTTTTTTAAAGCTTTAGCTTCTGCTTTAGCTTTTTGTTCAGCTTGTTTTTGCTCAAGTTTAGCCAGTTTCTCTTCTTGTTTAATGCGTTCTTCTTCCAGCTTAACTTGTTTAGCAATATGTGCTTTTTGTTCTTCCGTAAGTTCAACTTCTTTAGTAGGTTTATTTTCATTTAATGGTTCTTCTTGAGCAAAAACGGATGTTGCACCTAATAAAAGAAGACCTAAGAATAAATGTTTTGATTTCATAATCTTGTTTTTAACAATAATGGTACAAAGATAATACCATTTATTTAGTTATTTTTCCATACTTCAAGATATTTACGAGCAACTTTAATGTAATGATGTTCTCTTTCAATAAACAATATGGCTTGATTAGAAATTTCTCTGATTTTATGAGGGTTTTCTATCAAAAATGACAGTTTTTTTACCAGATAATCTACATCCGGAAGAGTATTAATAGCTACTTCGTCTTCTTTTAGCCCATAGTATTCTAAAAATTCTTTTTCTGCACCGGTAAACACTACTTTTCCTTTAGCCATTGCTTCAAGAGCATTATAACCTTGGTCGTAAGCATAGATTTGATCAAGTAGAATATGACAGCGGTTATATACGTTTATATATTCAGAATAAGGAAGATCTTTAGTGATGATTATTTCTACTTTGTCAGGATATTTTTCCTGAATGATTTTAAGAGCTTTTTCAAAATAGGGAATTCCTTTTTTGTAATAAGCATTTTGGTTTATGCCTAAAAAAATGATAATTTTTTCTTCAATTACGAACTCGGCTTTTCTGTTTAATTTGTCGATATTTATCGGATTAGGAATAAGCCCTAAAAATTTTGAATTTCCTTGTAAAGGCAAAACATAATCAAAATCAGAAGCAATAACTCCATTTACGTTTTTGTAGAGAAAACTCGAAATTCTTTTAAATTCAGGTTTAAGATACTTCAAAGGGTGATTGAAATATTTTTTAAGAGATAAGTCTTTTTTAAATACATCAAATATGGAATATCTGAAATTTCCCTCTTCGGCAAATTTAACAGAAACATAATCTGCCCCGCACGAAAGTAAAAATACTTTTTTATTCTGTTTGATAAGTTTTTTTAGAATCAGCATTTCTAACCAAACAAACGTCTGGCAGGGGGTTTCGTTAATGAGTTGAACTACATCATAGTTTTTGAATTTGGGTATTTTTACATAAAATCTGATGCCTCTTTCTAAAACCCATAAATCTTTTTTAAAAAATATTCGGAAAAGCTTGTTTGGAATTTTAAATATAGGACGAGTAGTGATTTTAGCATCATAGTTATAATCTGTGGAGAATTTCTTAAAAGAATCTTGCATTCCGGCTAAAAAAACTTCACAGCCCAATTCATTTAGTCCTTCTTTTAAAGAATTATGTAATCTGCTATATTCTCCAACAAGTAAAACTTTCATAAATAACTATATTTGTACTCAAAAGTACAGTAAATAAACAATGTCCAAAAAAAAAAACTACAAAATCTGTATAGTTGGAAATTCTTTTGCAAAAGGAGGTTCAGAGAAGGCTCATTCTAATTTATCTAAATTTTTTCATACTAAAGGTATAGAAGTTCATAATATTATTTTTGAAGATATTTTGGAATATACCTACTTCGGAGAACTCTTTAATATTGGAAGGTTAAGGAATAAGACCGTTTTTCAAAAAATAAATCGCTATAAAGAGCTTTATAATTATATCAAAAAACATCAATTTGACTATATCATTGATTTCAGATTTCGAGGGACTTTTTACGGAGAGTATATTTTGTCAAAATTTATTTTCGGACAGGCTAAATATATACCAAGCATTAGGGGCTTTCGTTTTCCCGGATATTTTACCGATAATGACTTTATAGCTAAACGTATATTTTCTGAAGCCTATAAAATTGTTACGGTATCTAAAGCAATAGAAACAGAAGTTCACAAAAAATATGGATATCAAAACTTACAAACCATTTATAATATAGTTGATACAAAGCAAATTGAACAACTATCACAAGAGGTTATTTCAGAGCTAAAAGACGTTCCTTACATTATAGCTTTGGGGAGGATGGCTTCGTATAATATCAAACAACAAGATGTAATAATTAAGGCTTATTCCGAGTCTGAATTACCTAAAAACGGAATTAAACTTTTACTTTTAGGAGATGGAAAAAAACGTGCTGATTTTGAAGAGCTTGCAGAAAAATTAAACCTGTCTGATAAAGTCATTTTTGCCGGATTTAAAAGCAATCCATACCCATATCTTAAAAATGCTGAATTTATGGTTTTAGCAAGTAAAACCGAAGGATTTCCTAATGTGATTTTAGAGAGTTTTGCTTGTGGAATTCCTGTAGTAAGTTACGATTGTAAAACGGGACCCAATGAAATAATTGAGCATAAACAAAACGGACTTTTGGTCAAAGATCAAGACATTGATGAGTTGATTCAAGCTATGAATTTAATGATGTCGGATAAAGAACTTTACAATAAATGTAAATCAAATACGCAGAAAACAGCCTTGAAATTCTCTCCGGAAATCATCGGTCAGCAATGGCTTGATTTAATGAAAATCAAATTATAGTATATGATACAATCGCTATCTTCGTTGCGTTTTGTCTTTGCAGTAATGGTTTTTTTGATTCATATACATAAAGTTAGTATAGCCATAGGGCATGCTTTTTTTATTGTTTTGAGTGGTTTTATTCTCACAATGGTGTATGAAAAAAAAATCGTAGAAGACAGATTTTCTTTCAGTTCTTTTTTTAAAAAACGGATAGCAAGAACCTACCCGATTCATATTCTAACTTTATTTTTAGCCTTACCCTTAGCTTTAGAAAGCATACGAAGCGAGACCGGAATATGGGTATCTAAATTTATACTTAACTTATTATGCTTACAGGTCTTTGTTCCTATAAATAAATTTTATTTTTCGTTTAATGGGGTATCTTGGAATTTAGCTGTTTTGATGATTTTTTATGCCTGTTTTCCGTGGCTGATTCGGTTACTATCAAATTTTTCTTTTCGAAGTTTTTCGGCACTGATGATATTCATCGTACTATTTATTAGTTGTTCTATGTATTTTACTCCGGAGCATTTACACCATTATTTGTTTTACATTAGCCCTTTCTATCGAATTTTTGATTTTATCTTCGGAATTTATCTTTTCCGCATAGCTAAGAAAGTAGCGTTTAAACCTAATTTTAAATTAGCCTCTTTTTTAGAAATAAAAGCACTAATTATTTGTGTATTACTATATATTTTAGCTACTCCTTATTATGAAAACACTAAACCTTATATCTATTCGTTGTTATTATGGATTCCGTTAGCTGTTATTTTACTTGTGTTTTATTATGACAAAGGGATTATCTCGAAATATATTTTAGGAAGCAAACTAATGCTTGTTTTAGGAGGCTTGAGTTTTAGTTTTTATATGATTCATCAGTTGGTTATAAGATATTTTTTAACTTTTAATATCTCATGGCAAATACATGAAAACATAGGGTATTTTCTTTGTTTTTTAATATCTTTGATACTTGCTTATCTATCCCATATTTATTTTGAACGATTATTTTATAAAAAATGATTACTCCGTATCTTATTTCTTTACCAAAAATAGAAGATCCCAGAGGTAATTTATCTGTTATAGAAAAGAATATTATCCCTTTTGATATAAAAAGGGTGTATTATCTGTACGATGTTCCGAGCGGTGCAGAAAGGGGAGGGCATTCTCATAAAAAACAAAAAGAATTTTTGATTGCCTTAAGCGGTAGTTTTGATGTGATTCTAAATGACGGAAAGCAAGAGATAACGATAACACTCAATAAACCTAATCAAGGTCTTCTTATAGAAGCAGGAATATGGAGGGAACTCAAAAATTTTTCTTCAGGAGCAGTGTGTTTAGTTATTGCTTCTGACGTATTTGATGAAGATGATTATATAAGAGAGTTTGATGACTTTTTAGCCTCTAAAAACAGAATTTCCTAATCCTATAAAAGTCATATAATTTTTAATTTTTATTAAAATTGATAAAACCCAAGCAGGAAGTTGGAGTAAAAGTTGCTTTCTGAAAGGGAGGTTCTTATTATCGATTAATTTATAAAAAGTCTGAAACTTTTCTTTTTGGTTATTCAGTTTGCATTCTATAGCTAAAGAAAACCGATTGTAGTCCAAAAAGCGTTTAAGTGCCGGATTAGTTTTTTCTAAAGAAACGTATTCAAAAAATTCTGCTTTTTCTAATATTTTTTTTCTACTTCTGGATAAGCTTTTGGCATCATATATATAACGAACACAAATTTTCTTAATAAAAACAATCGGAAAATTTAATCCCACACGAACCCACAAATCTGTATCCTGTCCGGATTTATATTTTGGATTAAAATATCCCACAACTTCAAAAACACTTCTTTCAAATACACTGGCCGAAGTAAATAAAACGGATTCTTTAAGGCTGGCTTCAAAGTAATTAACAATTTTATAATCTCCACTTTTATCTATTGAGTAAGACGGATAGACCGCTTTATTTTTTATTTCGAATTCTATAGCGGTAGCAAATACCTTTTGTTCCGGAAACTTTAAAATGTACTTATAAACCTCACTCAAAAAGTGAGGATACCAATAATCATCTGCATCTAAAAAACAAATAAATTTTCCTTTGGATTGTTTAACTCCATAATTTCTTGCTTCAGAAACACCTTGATTTTCAGTTTCAAAATAATGTATTCTGGAATCATTTATTTCTGTAACCTTTTTTCCGCTTAAGTCTGTAGATCCATCATTTACTACAATAATCTCAAAATCATTAAAATGTTGATTCAAAACACTTTGAATGGTGTTCTGAATATACTTTTCTTTATTATAAAGTGGAATAATAACCGAAAAAAAGGTCATTTTTATGATTTTAAAGAGCAAATATAACCCAAACGATATAAATCAAATGCTAAAAGATTTGGATTAGTGGAAAGAATTTGTTTTTGTAAAGATGGTTTTGTCAGTTTAAAGAATAAAGCGACTACTTTTTTTGTTTTTGTTTTTTCAATTATATTTAGATATTTTGTTAGTTTGATATAATCTTTAGGGATTATTTTTTCATTTAACAGAAAGTTTAAATTTACTAAAGCCTGTTCGGTTTTTCGTAAAAAGAAATCGTTACTCTCTATGCCGTTATGATAAACGGGATTTTCGATGTGTTTTATCTGTATGTTTTCTTGTTTCAGATTATAAGAAAATAATAAATCTTCATAGCCGTAAGAAAGAAGTTTTTCGTTAAATCTGACTTGATTAAATACAGATTTACGAATGGCAAAATTAATGGTAAAAAAATTCAAATACTCATTTTCACTTCTTTGTATGGCAGTGAGTGCTTCTCTGTTATTACCATATTTCCAACGAAATATTTTATCATCAGATGGTTTTTCTGCTTCATAACGCATACCTCCACATAAAACCTCAGCAGAATAATTAAACTCTTTAACGTAGTTATATATAAAGTTATTACTGAGAGGAAATGCATCAGCATCTAAAAATAAGAGCCAGTCAAACTTGGCTTGTTCAGCCAATAAGTTTCGAATAGCACTTCGACCTATATTTTTAGTTAACCTACTAAAACAACAATGTACTAAAGAATTTATTTTTTCGTTCTCAAACAATTTGTCAGAACAATCATCAATAACAATTATTTCGTACTCAATTCTTTCTTTGTCGCATTGTTTTGATAAATTTTCAACCAGCGGAAAGACATTATAATTATATGTAGGAATCAATACAGAAATCATTTTATTCCTCTACAGAAATTCGTTTTTTTCATTATAAAAAGGAATAACAACCAGCATTTATACCGTTTTTTGAACAACTTCAAAAACAACTCCTTCATCGCATTTTATGGTTTTGGCCGGAAATTTCATAATAAGTGCATAATCATGGGTTGCCATTATAATGGTTTTTCCGTTCTGATTGATTTCTTTAAGGAGTTGCATCACTTCAGCACTGGTTTGCGGATCAAGATTTCCTGTGGGTTCATCTGCCAAAATAAGTTCAGGGTCATTAAGTAGTGCACGAGCGATAGCTACTCTTTGTTGTTCTCCTCCGGACATCTGATGAGGCATTTTATCTGCCTTTCCTCGCATTGAAACTTTGTCCAATACTTCTTCTATCTTGAGTTTTATTTCTTCTTTATCTTTCCAGCCTGTAGCTTTAAGAACAAATTCCAAATTTTTATAAACCGTTCTATCCGGTAAAAGCTTAAAATCCTGAAAAACAATTCCTATCTTTCTTCGTAAATAGGGGATATTCTTTTGTTTTAATTTTGCTAAATCAAAATCTACAATACTGCCTTGTCCTTCAAGTAGTGGTAAATCCGCATAAAGCGTTTTCATAAAACTACTTTTCCCGGAGCCTGTTTTTCCGATTAAGTATATAAACTCTCCTTTATGGACTTCGAGATTTACATCTTTAAGCACAAGACTTTTATCCTGATAAATATTTACGTTTCTTAAGAATAAAACAGGCTGACTCATATTTTTTTTCGGTAAAGTTAATAAAATTTAGGTTACACATAATAGATAACCTAAATAAAGCTTTTGTTTCTATATAAACAAAAAGAAACTGCCTTAAGTACGTACTTAAGGCAGTTTCTTTACAAATTAATTCTTGGCAAATTACTTAGTTTCTACCAATGATTTTTTCTTTTCAAGAACATTGCTTGTAGCGGGTTTTGCTTCTCTTGTGTCGCTTTCTCCCTCAGGTTTAAGAACAGTTCCTTTTATTCTTAGGGGAATTTTTCCGTCTGTTTTGTTTACCGCATTTGACTCAACAGTAATTGTTTTGTTGATTGTTCCGGGATTCATGTTATATTTAACTTGAATTTCTCCTGTTTTTCCCGGCATAATTGGTTCTTTTGGTTTTTGAGGAACTGTACATCCACAAGAAGATTTTACATCTTTAATAATAAGAGGTTCATCTCCCGTGTTGGTAAATTCAAAAACGCGGATTCCGTTATCCTCGCCTTTTTTTACTGTACCGTAATCAATAACCTCTGTTTTAAACTCAATTTGAGGTCCTTTTTGTGCATAAACGCTCGCTCCGAAAACAAGAGCTACTAAAAGTAATCCTAACTTTTTCATGGTAAAATTTTTTTTAATTATTTGTTTGGGTTATGTAAAATGTTTTACGCTTGCTTATTTCTCAAAACCTGTGCCAAAATCATTAATCAAATGTTAAAATTAAAGGTATTAAACTCAAGATAAATCCGTACTTTTGCAGTCAAAATACACCTAACAAATATAAGATGTTTCAATTAGGAAAAACAATTGTATCCGAAGAAATTCTCGAAAAAGAATTTGTTTGTAATCTTTCGGCCTGCAAAGGAGCTTGTTGCGTAGAAGGAGATGCCGGAGCACCGCTAACGGAAGACGAAACCAAAATTTTGGAAGAAATCTATCCTAAAATTAAACCTTACTTGCGAAAAAAAGGAATCGAAGCCATTGACAATCAAGGAACTTGGATTACAGGATGGGATGGAGGCTTAGAGACTCCGCTTATCGAAGGCAAAGATTGTGCTTATGTCATTTTTGATAAGGGAGTTGCTCTTTGCGCTATTGAACAAGCGTATAATGAAGGGGTTATCAATTGGAAAAAACCGGTTTCGTGTCATCTTTATCCTATTCGAATTAAAGATTTTTCGGAATTTTCAGCTGTAAATTACCATCGATGGGATATTTGTAATGAGGCGTGTTCACTCGGAAAAGAACTTCAAGTACCTGTTTATAAATTTGTAAAAGAAGCACTTATAAGACGTTTCGGGCAAGAGTGGTATGACGAATTAGAAAAAGTAGCAGAAGAAATTAATAAACATAAATGATAGTATTCTCTTTTTTGAAATTACGATAATTAGCACATTTTAAGACTAAATAATGAAAACTCAATCCTTTTTCTGTTCTTTGTTGCTTATTTTTACTTTGGTAAGTTGTAAACAAGAATCAATCTCAACAATAATTACCGCAGAAAATCAAATCGAATTTGCTACCGGATTTGAGTTGTATGATTATTCGGATTTCAAGATTTTAAAAATCAAAAATATTTCTCCAGAGTCTGATAAAGTCGAAAAATATATTTTGCACAAAAAGAACGTCCAGATTCCTGATAGTCTGAAAAGTTTTACTTCAATTGTTATCCCTGTTCAAAATATTATTGTTACTTCAACCACACATATTCCATCTCTTGAAATGTTAGATGTTACGGAAACTTTGATTGGTTTCCCCGGATTAGACTATATATCTTCTGAAGTTGTTCGGGCTAAAATAGAAAAAGGGCAGGTGAGGGAAGTAGGACAAAACGAGAGAATAAATACCGAAATAGTAGTAGATTTAACCCCCGATGTATTGGTAAGTTTTGCCATAAACGAAAGTAACCAAACACTTGAAAATCTTAAACAAGCAGGAATTAAAGTGTTATTGAACGGAGATTGGAACGAAAAAAATCCACTCGGTAAAGCCGAATGGATTAAATTCTTTGGGGCTTTGTATGACAAAGACCAAAAAGCACAAGAAACTTTTGAAAACATCAAATCAGAATACAAAAAAGCAAAAGAATTAGCTTCAAAAGCTGCTGTCAAACCAACCATCATTACGGGAAATATATACGAAAATGTTTGGTATTTACCTAAAGGAGACAGTTGGAGTGCTTTATTTTTAGCCGATGCTCATACGGAGTATTTTTGGAAAGATACTTCAGGAACAGGCAGTTTGGCACTTTCATTTGAAGAAGTTTTTGATACTGCTCAAAATGCAGATTATTGGATAGGAGCAGGGCTTTATACTTCTTTAGCTGAAATGCTGCAAGCTAATCCTCATTACAAAGAGTTTAAAGCTTTTAAGGAGGGTAATGTTTATTCGTTCTCAACCAAAAAAGGAGCCACAGGAGGAGCTATATATTACGAATTAGCTCCAAACCGTCCGGACTTGGTACTAAAAGATATTATCAAAATTACACATCCTGAATTGTTGGAAAACTACGAATTACAGTTTTTTGAGCGATTAAAATAACTTCAATTGCTTAAAATCTGTAACCAACGGATACTCCTGCATTAGGCTCAATAGCCATAAACCGGTCGTTAACTTTTTCGCTGAAGTTGCGAGCAATACTCACATAAGGACCAATAGCAAATTTATCATTCCAAGCCCATTTATATCCGACTCCCAATCCCATAATAAAGGAATCCATATCCGTATTTGTTTTACCTTCTCGGGTATCTTCGTGTTCTCCGAAACGGTATTTAATAAAAGGATATACAAAAAAGCTCCCTTTTTCTTCAGGGCTGAAATAGTAATTGTAGTTTAGCAAAATGCTGTTTGTATCAAACTTTTTTGAAGAGGTTTCCGCTACGTATGAAAAACGGTCATTGATATGAACTTCTAATCCGATAGACTGATTGTCATCCATAAAATATTCGTATCCGGCTTCAATGGAGGCGATGGCAATAACATTGGCAATATTAAATTTTACTTCACTCTTATATTGCGCCTTAGCAGTAAAAACTCCAACTAAAGCCAACAATCCTAAAACAGTTTTTTTCATAAAGAATTAGTTTTCCGTTGGGTAAAAATACGAATTATTTCTGTTTAGCAATAAGTTGTGCATATTCTTTGGCAAAGTAGCTGGCAATAAGATCTGCTCCCGCTCTTTTAAAGGCGTAGAGTTGTTCAACCATAACTGCATCATGGTTAAGCCATCCTTTGGCAGCAGCAGCTTTAATCATTGCATACTCTCCCGACACTTGATATACGGAAACAGGTAATTCCACAGTATTTTTTACTTCTCTTACAATGTCCAGGTATGGAAGTCCGGGCTTTACCATTACAATATCTGCTCCTTCTTTTACATCCAGAAGAGTTTCTTTAATGGCTTCTATTCTATTAGCATAATCCATTTGATAAGTTTTTTTGTCTCCAAATCCGGGAGCAGAATCCAAAGCATCTCTAAAGGGTCCGTAAAAAGACGAAGCATATTTAGCACTATAGCTCATTATTCCCACATTAGGGAAGTTGTTTTTTTCTAATATTTTGCGAATAGCTTTAATTCTTCCGTCCATCATATCACTTGGAGCCACAAAATCAGCTCCGGCTTCCGCATGCGAAAGGCTCATTTCGGCTAAAATTTCAACTGTTTTGTCATTGATGATTTCTCCGTTTTCAACTACTCCGTCATGTCCGAAACTCGAATATGGGTCTAGAGCAACATCAGTCATTACAATCATTTCAGGAACGGTTGCTTTAACGGTTTTTATGGCTCTTTGCATAAGCCCGTTTGGGTTGATGGCTTCAACTCCTTGATTATCTTTAAGATGATCCGGAACCTTCACAAAAAGCAGCACACATTTAAGCCCCAAGTCCCAAAGTTCTTTTACTTCTTTTTCCAAATTATCCAAGCTCAAACGGAAATAATTTGGCATAGACGAAATTTCCTCTTTTACATTCTCACCTTCGGTAACAAAAAGCGGAACAATAAAATCGTTTACACTCAAATGAGTTTCTCTTATTAAACTTCTTATGGATTCGTTTTTTCTTAAAATTCTTGGTCGTTTCATGATAGTTGTTTTTTTAGTTTACGGTTTACAGTGAGTAGTTTTTACTGTAAACTAATTAACCCATTCTTTAGGTTTTTTGAGTACGTTTAGTAATTTTTCTTCTTCGCTTCCGCTTTCAGGATGGTGATTATACACCCATTGCACATGAGGAGGTAAACTCATCAATATACTTTCTATTCTACCGTTAGTTTTAAGCCCGAAAAGAGTACCTTTATCGTGAATCAGATTAAATTCCACATATCGTCCTCTGCGAATTTCCTGCCATGTTCGGTTGGCTTCGGTGTAGGGGAGGTCTTTTCGTTTTTCAACTATCGGAACATAAGCCTCTAAAAAGCTGTTTCCTACTTCAGTTACAAAGTCATACCATTTTTCGGAAGACATTTGCTCATCAGGTTGCAGATAGTCAAAAAATAACCCACCGATTCCTCTGGCTTCGTTGCGGTGTGTGTTCCAGAAGTATTGATCGCATTGCTTTTTATATTTCGGATAAAACTCCGAGTTGTGTTTGTCGCAAGCTTCTTTACAGATTTTGTGAAAATGAACGGCATCTTCTTCAAATAAATAATAAGGAGTTAAATCCTGACCGCCTCCGAACCAACTTTTTACAATATTCCCACTTTTATCATACATTTCAAAATACCTCCAGTTTGCATGTGTAGTCGGGACAAACGGATTTTTGGGATGTAATACTAAGCTCAATCCGCAAGCAAAAAAACTCACATCCTGAACCTTGAAGTAATCTTGCATGGCTTCCGGAAGCTCTCCGTAAACTTTAGAAATATTTACACCTCCTTTTTCAAAGACGTTTCCGTTTTCAATCACGCGAGTTCTGCCTCCTCCGCCTTCGGCACGGTGCCATATATCTTCCTGAAACTTGGCTTTTTGGTCAATTTCTTCGAGCTTTTTGCAAATAGTGTCTTGCAAATGTCGGATATAGCTATAAAACTTTTCTTTCATCAGAAATATCGAAAGGTTACAGAGTGCAAAGGTACTTTTAAAAATAAAGTCTTACAACAAATTTCAGAGAAAAGCATTAGTCTTACAGCTATTACAAACGCTGTGTTTGACTTTATGTGCAGAAATCTTTAAATTTGTCGCTCAACTACAAATTTTTTATCTTATGGGAAAAGGAGACATGAAAACTAAAAGAGGGAAAATTTGTCGTGGAACTTACGGTAAGTTACGCCCGAGACACAAAAGAGCTGCTAAAGCAAAATAAGCAAAAGTGTCATTGCGGGGCAGTAACGCAACCTCTTCCGGATTGCAAGGCTTACTACACACAACATTTGTTCGCAATGACACTTTTTTGGTTTACTTACTTCCTAACAGTACTAACTCTTCTACGCGAATTTCAGTTACGTATCGCTTCTGTCCGTCCGGAGTATCATAGTTTCGGTAAGTGATTTTTCCTTCAACGGCAATTTCTTTGCCTTTGGTTACGTATTTTTGCATCACTTCGGCTGTTTTACCGAATGCTACCAGGTTGTGCCACTGGGTTTCCTCTACTTTTTCACCTTGTATATTGGTGTAATAATCTTTGGTAGCAAGAGTTACACTTGCTTTGATTCCTCCGTTTTCGAAGTTTACTACTTCTACATCTTTTCCGGTGTGACCAATAAGCGTCACTTTGTTACGTAATGACATACTTCTAAAAATTTAAATTAAACAATCAGACTCGAGCCGTTGGGTTATTTCCCAAATCTCTGACTCAAAGTTGAAGTAAGCCAAGCAACAAAGTCGGTAGTTATACAATTACTTCCGATTGTAATTGATTGTAAACGGATAAGTTTTTGAATATGAATACAATATAGCTTATTATTGTCATTGTTAAAATATTAAAGAAACTGCTTTGTTAACATAATTTCATCTGAAATAGTTAATTTTATTAACAAATTATTTATTTTTGCTTAGTTGCAAAGCAACTATTAAATAAGCTATGTTGCGTATATTTTATGAGTTA
>CAZVQI010000003.1:0-40400 GCA_964629155.1 uncultured Flavobacterium sp. | reverse complement strand
AGGCTACAAGTATCATTCATCACAACAACGGAGATAATGCACAGGCATCAATCGGCACAATTTATTCTGACAAAGAACATATCCAAACCCTTAAAGAAGAAATTGCATTTTTAAGAAAATTACTAGAGAACAGAAGCTAAGATTTATATCATAAATTTAGTAAACCGAACAAAAAATATAAATTACTCAATTTTATTTAGCTTACTGTTTTTGAAGCTGTAAAAGAAATAAATTAAAAGTCCTATGCCTAACCAAATCAGGAAGAATATCCAGTTTTTCAAACCCATTTCGGCCATCATATAAAAGCAACACAACATTCCTGCAAGGGGAATAAAGGTCATTTTTCGCACTATCGAAACGATGGTCATTCCCACAAAAATCAAAATAAAAATCCACATCGGGATTTTGTGTCGGAACAATTCCCAACCGCTTTCGTAAATCCCGAATTCATTAAGTTGAGGTTTATTGGTAAAAAAGTCTATGGTTTCTGTTCTGAAAAATTGAAATAATATAAAACATACCAAAACAAAAACAACAGGCATCGCATAGGCCGAATTGATATAAGGAACTTTAAATTTTCCTCTTGGGCCATTTTTGTTACTTTCTAATTTCAATACTCCGGCACATACTAATACAAAAGCGAATAATGTTCCGATACTACAAGCATCGACTACCATTTCTAAATCGGTAAAGAGGATAGGAGTAGCAACTACAAGTCCGGTTATAATGGTTGCATAAGACGGTGTTTTGAACTTCGGGTGAATTTTAGAAAATTTTTCGGGTAGTAATCCGTCTCTACTCATTGTCATCCAAATTCGGGGTTGCCCTAACTGAAAAACTACAAAAACACTTGCCATAGCAACTACGGCACTAATGGCAATTACTCCTGCAAGCCATTGTAAATCCTGAACTTTGGTAAACACATAAGCCAAAGGGTCACCCACATTCAATTCGGAATGATGAACTAATCCTGTAATAACCAGGGCAATAGCCACATACAGAATTGTGCAAATGATAATGGCTGCAAATATTCCTCTGGGCAAATCTTTTTGAGGGTTTTTACATTCTTCGGCTGTGGTTGAAATAGCATCAAACCCGATATAAGCAAAGAAAACCGAACTGATACCTGCCAAAACTCCGTTTATTCCGTTGGGAGCAAACGGACTCCAATTTTCGGTATTTACATAAAAAGCACCCACTACAATAACGAGTAAAACCACAGCTACTTTGAGTAAAACCATGACATTACTTGCTTTGCGACTTTCATTAATTCCCCTGTAAACCAAAGCAGTTACTAAGAAAGTAATTAACAAGGCAAACACATCAACTACAAGCGGAAAACCAATATTCGGAGCGTGAGTATAAGCCAAATATTTAGGTATTTCGTGAGTGAATTCTGATGAGGCAGCAAGGGTTTCTAAAGAAGTTCCTTGTGTAAGTTGGTTTTGTATTATTTCATAACCTTCTTTGGCTGTAAAATAGTCCATAGTCATCCATTCAGGGATATGAATTCCGGGAATCCCATTGAGCAGATTGGTAAAATAGTCGCTCCACGAAATAGCAACTACGATGTTTCCGATAGCATATTCCATAATCAGAGCCCAACCGATAATCCAAGCAAAGAGCTCTCCGAAAGCTACGTAACTGTACGTATAAGCACTTCCGGAAACCGGAACCAATGAAGCAAACTCCGCATAAGCAAAAGCTGTAAATGTACAAGCCAAAGCAGTAAAGACAAACAGAAAGACTACGGCAGGACCTCCTTCGTAACTGGCTCTCCCGATAGTCGAGAAAATTCCCGCTCCGATAATGGCTGCAATACCGAAAGCAGTTAAATCTCTAAATCCGAGTTTTTTGACTAATTTATGTGTTTCTGCATCAGCTAAAATATCAGCCACTGATTTTTTACGAAAAAGGTCTGAAAATGCCATATATTTCAAAATTGGAGTGGTAAATATATAAAAAAAGGAATCTTATTATAAGTAATAAGATTAAATTTTGATAATATGAGATATTAGTAAGTTTAAATTATGTTTTGTTTTAAAAAGAACGCTTTTAGTTTTATGCTACCGGACTTAATAAAGCAGAAAATATTGATAGATTAAGAGTTGTAATTTGCTTTTTCAAAATTATTGAGAAGAATTTCGGGTGATAGAACTGTAGTGTTTTTAAGTTTTGTTAAAAGCAATTATCAAAAGCTATACATCTTTGTAAGTAAAGATTAAAATAAAAAATCTCGCAAAGTTCAAAGAGCCAAACCTTGCGAGAAAATAGATTTAGTTTGATATTCAGGGTTATTATCCTTTCCAACCAAACAGTTTATGTTTTTTGATAAGTTCGGCAATACCCTCCGGAAGCATATTTTCCCAACCTTCTTCTCCGCTGTTTATCATTTTAAGGACATGTCTTGAAAAGATAGTTAGGTTTTCTTTTTCATAATTGGTGATGTCCACCACTTTTCCGTTGAATTTAAAGAACTTGTACAATTCTTTCATTCTCGGATGTACTTTCAAGTTTTCAGAAGTGATGATAGTACCGTCTTCTTCGTTAATCATTGGGTATAAAAATACCTTTAAATCCCTGAAGAAAAGTTTTCCGAAAGCTTCGAGTATTCCACCGGACAGATGTCTGTAATATTTTTCGTCGAATACATCAATCAAGTTCGGAACTCCCATAGCAAGCCCCATACGGGCTTTGGTGTATTCAGAAAAATATTCGACTACCCGATAATATTCCTGAAAGTTCGAAATCATTACGGTTTGTCCTAATGAACATAAGAGCTCTGCTCTGTCCAAAAAGTCCTTTTCGTCAATTTCTCCTTCAGAACGTAGGTTCGAAAGCGTTATTTCAAAGATTACCAAAGTGTTGTCTTTATCTACTTTTTTCTCTTGCAGAAACATCTCATAGGATTTTTTGTACATATCCATATTTACTTTGGTAACCGGGCGGAAACTTCCTCTGAGAGCCAAAATATTCTTGCGATATAGAGCATTAGCCGGTAAGATGTTTCGGGCTTCCGGGCTGAACATAACCGCTTCGGTCATTCCGTTCTTTACGAGCTGTAAGCTCATAAGCCTGTTATCTACATCTTTGAATAAAGGACCGGAAAAGTTGATAGTATCAATTTCTAACTGGTCTTTATGTAAGTGGTCATACAGGTATTTAAGTAGTTTTTTAGGTTTGTTGTATTTATAGAATGCTCCATAAATCAAATTTACTCCCAAAATACCTAAGGTCTCTTGTTGTAAGTGAACATCATTCTCCTTAAAGCGAATGTGGAGAATAATTTCGTTGTATTCTTGGTCGGGTTCAATTTGATACCTGATTCCCACCCAACCATGACCTTTAAACTGTTTAGCAAAGTCAATTGTAGCAACCGTATTGGCATAGCTAAAAAATAGTTTGTTCGGGTGTTTTACTCTGTCTAAACGTTGTTCGATAAGTTTTATCTCATGTGCGAGCATTTTTTTTAGACGAGATTCGGTTACGTATCGTCCGTCTTCTTCTGCTCCGTAAATAGCATCGCTAAAGTCTTTGTCATAAGCAGACATCGCCTTTGCAATAGTTTTTGAAGAACCTCCGGCTCTGAAAAAGTGTCTTACAGTTTCCTGACCGGCTCCGATTTCAGCAAATGTTCCGTAAATGTCATTGTTTAAATTGATGCGAAGTGCTTTATCTTCTATAGAGGGGATAGTCTCTATTTTTCTGTCCCCCTTTAGGACAATTTCATCTTCTACCATAAGTTTAGCTTAAAAAATAATATACAAAGTTACGAAATTACCCTATTTTTCTAAATGAATAATTATAAATTTGTGTGGTTTTCAGAAAGCTTAAGTTTTGAAAGTATATTTTTTGGGTACAGGCACATCACAGGGAATTCCTATCATAGGGAGTCAACATCCTGTTTGTTTAAGTAAAGATTTAAAAGACAAAAGATTACGTGTGTCGGTTTGGGTAACCTGGGATAATTATTCGTATGTAATAGATTGCGGACCTGATTTCAGACAGCAAATGCTTACAAGCGGTTGCACGAAATTAGACGGAATTCTATTTACTCATGAACACGCAGACCATACAGCCGGATTAGACGATATTCGTCCGTTTTGTCACACACAAGGGAAAATTCCTATTTATCTTCATGAACGAGTATTGGAGTCTCTCCGAAATCGTTATGAGTATATTTTTAGAGTTAAAGACCGTTATCCCGGAGCTCCTGAGGTAGAACCGTTTATTATTAAAGAGAATCAAAATTTTACCATCGGAAATACAGAGGTAATTCCGATAAATGTAATGCATGGAAAACTCCCTATTTTCGGATTTCGAATTAAAGATTTTGTCTATATAACAGACGCTAAAACTATTGATAAAAAAGAAGAAGAAAAAATAAGAGGAGCTAAGGTTTTAGTAATTAACGCTCTTTGTGAAGCTCCTCACGAGTTGCATTTTAATCTGAAAGAGGCATTAGAGTTTATAGAAAGAGTTAAACCTGAAAGAGCTTACCTTACACATATTGGCCCGATGCTTGGTTTTCACGAAGAAGTACAGAAAAAACTTCCTAAAAACGTATTTTTAAGCTACGATAATTTGGTTGTCGAAATTTAGAGAATGAACCAATCCGAAGTATTACATATTATCGAAAGCAACAATTTGGTAGAAAAAACAGTAACCCTGTATCGCAATTCTTTTTTAAAGACAGCAGGAAGTATAGATACTAATATTTATTGGGTAGAAGAAGGGAGTTTACGGATATTTGTTCTTGATAAATCAGAAGAGCGAATTATTCGTTTTGGCTATAAAGACAATCTAATTGTTTCGTTGGACTCTTTTATTACAGAAAGTCCTTCGGATTTTTATATACAGGCTTTAAAAAAAACCAAAGTTAAAGTCATCTCCAAAAAGACTTTTATTGATTTTATGAATGCCAATCCGGATTTCCGGAAGATTTGGATTAAGATATTAGAGGATTTGATTTTACAGCAAATCGAAAGAGAAAAAGATTTACTGGTTAGCTCAGCCAAAGAACGATACGAAAGGGTTCTAAAACGAAGTCCGAGATTATTTCAGGAAATCCCTAAAAAACACATTGCTAATTATTTACGAATGATTCCCGAAACATTATCTCGCTTAAAAAAATCTTGAGTTAAATCAAGATTTTTTTGTTGGTTAACTCCGAAATTTGCCCTAAAAAAGATATGAAGATACAATCAGAACAGTTAATAGGCGAATTGATTAAACTGACCGCAGGGCATATAGAGTTCGCAGAATCTTTGCAAGATAAAACAGACGAAGAATTAAATCGTAGAAACTCAAATGATAGTTGGAGTGTATTAGAATGTTTGGAACATCTTAATCTTTACGGAAATTTTTACTTACCTGAGATAGAAAAACGAATTAAACAATCTACCTCTAAATTTGAAGAAGTTTTCAAAAGCGGTTATTTTGGGAATTATTTTGCTCAAAGTATGCTTCCTAAAGAAAAATTGAATAAGATGAAAACCTTCAAAAAGATGAATCCTATACATAGCAGATTGGATAAGAGAGTTATAGAGATGTTTATTAATCAACAGCTTAAAACCATTGAGTTATTAGAAAAATCTCAAGCCATAAGCCTGAATAAAGTTAAAACCGGTATTAGTATCACTAGCTTGATAAAATTCAAGTTAGGAGATACCTTCAGATTTATGATTTATCACAACAAAAGACATATAGTACAGGCTAAAAATGTAATCCGTCTCACAAATTAGGTGATGAATTTACAAGTTTTGATTAAATTTGTAAGTCTAAATGTAAATCTGTGCTATGAAGAGAATTTATCTGTATTTGTTTATTTTTTCGGTATTGTTGAATGTGTTTACTTATATGTATTTTACCAAAAAGGCAAAATACGAAGCAGAGAGCATTCAGAATGTAGAACGAAAATCGGCAGACAAACAGGCTGTTATTGACTCGCTTGAAATAAAATTGTTTGAAATGTCGCATTATACGTTAAATGGAAATGGACTGGCTCAGGATTATGTAGAAAGATATTTTGCTGACCATAATATCGAAAAAATAAGAGATTCTATTCTGGAATTAAATCATTTAAAAGAAGGAAATTCTTTAGTAGGTTTTGATTCTCCTGATGACCCGTTTGTCATTAGCAGAATGGAATTTTTAAATCACAGATGGATTTTGGCAGATTTTGACAATGCTTCTTTAGGCGGACAAGTATTGATTCGTTATTACCTGAATAATGACGGAACTTTTGAACTTGAAGCAGTTGATAAAGCTTTCTATTTGCCTAAGCCTCAAATGGTAGAATAATGGCAAATACATTCGGTAAAATATTCAGACTCACTACCTTTGGGGAATCTCACGGAAGAGCGTTGGGAGGAATAATTGATGGTTGTCCAAGCGGGTTAGAACTCGATTTTGAAGCTATTCAAAAAGAACTTGACAGGCGCAAACCAGGACAATCAAAATTGGTAACCCAACGAAAAGAAAACGATAAGGTTGAATTTTTAAGTGGAATTTTTGAAGGAAAAACAACGGGAGCTCCCATAGGCTTTATTATTCTTAATCAAGACCAAAAATCGCAAGATTATTTCCACATAAAAGATTTTTACAGACCCTCACATGCAGATTTTACCTATGATAAAAAGTACGGAATCCGTGATTATAGAGGAGGAGGGAGAAGCTCTGCTCGTGAAACTGCTAATTGGGTAGTAGGAGGAGCAGTCGCTAAACAACTTATTCCCAATATAAAGATTAATGCTTTCGTTTCAAGTGTGGGAGAAGTTTTTATAGACAAACCTTATCAAGCTTTGGATTTTTCGCTTACAGAAGCTAATGATATTCGATGCCCTGACACGGAAAGTGCTCAAAAAATGGAGGAGTATTTAAAACAAATTAAAAAGCAAGGTGACACTGTCGGAGGCACGGTAACTTGTGTGGTTCAGAATGTGCCGATGGGGCTCGGAGAACCTGTTTTTGATAAATTACATGCTGTTTTGGGCAAAGCGATGCTTTCCATAAATGCTGTAAAAGGATTTGAATACGGAAGCGGTTTTTGCGGAGCAAGAATGAAAGGCTCTCAGCATAATGATTTATTTAATCCTGACGGTTCTACAAAAACCAATCTTTCCGGAGGAATTCAAGGAGGTATTTCTAACGGAATGGATATATATTTCAGGGTAGCTTTTAAACCGGTGGCTACTTTGTTACAAAGTCAAACTACTATAGATTCAAAAGGAAATGTAGTAGAAATGTTGGGTAGAGGGCGACATGATGCTTGTGTCGTTCCGAGGGCTGTTCCTATTGTGGAGGCAATGACAGCTATAGTTTTGGCAGATTTTGTT
Source organism: uncultured Flavobacterium sp. (assembly GCA_964629155.1). GTDB lineage: Bacteria > Bacteroidota > Bacteroidia > Flavobacteriales > Flavobacteriaceae > Flavobacterium. The sequence goes on along the minus strand of CAZVQI010000003.1, from coordinate 33,063 downwards.
CTTATGAATAAGATTTTTGAATATTAATAATAAGGCTTTAACCATGTAATAAATTATTTTTCGGATTTTACTACTTTTGCACAAATTTTTACTTGATGATTATTCCAAAAACCAGAGAAGAAATAGAATTGATGAGAGAAGCCGCTCTTTTGGTTTCTAAAACCTTAGGAATGTTGGCTACCGAAATAAAAGAAGGTGTAACCACCCTGCATCTTGACAACTTAGCAGAACAATTTATAAGAGATCACGGAGGTATTCCCGGATTTTTAGGTCTGTATGATTGTCCTTCAACTTTATTGACCAGTGTAAACGAGCAAGTCGTTCACGGACTTCCGACCAACCGACCGCTTCAAAGTGGTGACATTGTTTCTGTTGATTGTGGGGCTATTGTCCACGGATTTTATGGAGATCACGCCTATACGTTTGAAGTAGCAGAGGTTTCAGAAGATAAAAAACATCTGTTAAAAACGACCAAAGAATCACTTTATGTTGGAATTGATCAATTTCGTATAGGAAATAGGGTAGAGGATATTGGCAGTGCTATTCAAAAATATTGTGAAGATCGTGGGTATAGTGTGGTTCGTGAACTGGTAGGACATGGAGTAGGTCGAAAAATGCACGAAGATCCTGAAATTCCAAACTATGGAAAAAGAGGAAGAGGAAAAAAGTTTATTGAAGGAATGGTTATTGCTATTGAGCCAATGATTAATATGGGGACAAGAAATGTTCGTCAGCTTAATGACGGATGGACTATTTCAACAAGAGACGGAAAACCTTCCGCTCATTTTGAGCACGATGTAGCTTTGATTGACGGCAAACCGGAAATTTTATCTACTTTTTATTATATCTATAAAGCTTTGGGAATCAAAAGTACGGAAGAAGATGCTTTCAGGAGTATGGATTATCATAAAATGATAGAAATGTCATAATATTTAAAAAAATTAAACATATATTTATAAGAAAACAACCAATTTCAGACTTGGTTGTTTTTTTATTTTTAAGTGTTTAGAAAAACCTTATACTTTGAACTTTAAAACCTTAAACAAAAATATTACCTTTGCACTTTTATTAATTTAACCTTTTATGCAACTGTCAGAACAAGAAATCATCCGTAGAGAAAAATTAGCAAAATTAAAGGAGTTAGGAATAAACCCTTATCCTGCTGAACTTTATCCTGTAAGTGAAACCACAAAACAGATTAAGGAAAATTTTTCTGAAGGACGAAAGGTTATCTTGGCAGGGCGTATTATGAGCTTCCGTATTCAAGGGAAAGCTTCTTTTGCCGAATTACAAGATAGCGAGGGAAGAATTCAACTCTATCTTAACAGAGACGAAATCTGTCCGGGTGAAGATAAAACACTTTATAACGAAGTTTTCAAAAGACTGATAGATCTCGGAGACTTCTTAGGGGTTGAAGGAAAGCTGTTTTTAACACAAGTAGGAGAAAAATCGGTTCGAGTTCATAACTTTAAGTTGCTTAGTAAGGCTTTGCGTCCGCTTCCGCTACCTAAAATTGACTCTGAAGGAAATGTGCATGATGCTTTTGTAGATCCGGAATTGCGTTATCGTATGCGTTATGTGGACTTAGTAGTGAATCCACATGTAAAGGAAGTTTTTGTGAAGCGTACGAAGCTTTTCAATGCTATGAGAACCTTCTTCAACGAAAGAGGTTATATGGAAGTTGAAACTCCTATCTTGCAATCTATTCCGGGAGGAGCAGCTGCACGACCATTTATCACTCATCATAACGCTTTAGACATTCCTTTATATCTCAGAATTGCCAATGAGCTATATTTGAAAAGACTTATTGTAGGTGGTTTTGACGGGGTTTATGAATTTTCGAAAAATTTCCGCAACGAGGGTATGGACAGAACTCATAATCCTGAATTTACTGCCATGGAAATTTATGTGGCTTATAAAGACTACAACTGGATGATGGAGTTCACCGAGCAGCTTTTAGAATATTGTGCTCTTCAAGTAAACGGAACCACCAAAGTTAAGTTTGGCGAACACGAGGTAGATTTCAAAGCTCCATATAAACGCATCACGATGACAGATGCTATCAAACAATTTACCGGCTTTGACATCTCCGGAAAGACTGAAGAAGAGCTCAGAGTCGCAGCACTCGCTATGGGTATTCAGGTTGATGAAACTATGGGTAAAGGAAAAATAATTGACGAAATTTTCGGAGAAAAATGTGAAGGTCACTTCATTCAACCTACTTTTATTACAGATTATCCTAAAGCGATGAGTCCTCTAACCAAAGAACACCGAAACAATCCGGAACTTACCGAACGCTTTGAGCTTATGGTTTGCGGAAAAGAGATTGCCAATGCTTATTCGGAGTTAAATGACCCTATTGACCAAAGACAACGCTTTGAAGAACAATTACGTCTTTCCGAAAAAGGCGACGACGAAGCTATGTATATTGACCATGACTTCTTGAGAGCTTTGGAGTATGGTATGCCACCAACGTCCGGTTTGGGAATAGGGATGGACAGACTTGTTATGTTTTTGACAAACAATCCTTCTATTCAAGAAGTACTTTTCTTTCCACAAATGAAACCGGAGAAAAAAGCTCCTGAAATGACCGAGGAAGAAAAAATAGTTTATAACATTGTTGAAAAAGGAGGAAAACAATTGCTTTCGGATGTAAAAAATCAAACAGGACTTAGCGGAAAGAAATGGGATGCAACCATAAAATCCCTTACTTCGAGAGGAATTCTTGTCGTAAATAAAACAGACGAAGGATTATTTGTCGAAATGAAATAAATACCTTCCTGTTTTTATACTGATAATTTTGAGCCTTTCTTCGATTCGAAGAAAGGCTCAGTTTTTTAGTTTATATAAATCCTCATTGTCTGTAAATCGGAGGTTAAATAAATTTTATATTTGTATTCTCAAACCCAAAGCAATGGAAGCAAAACAACTCATCGAAAGTTTACGAGCAGAATTAGAGCAGCACAATTACAATTATTATGTATTAGACAATCCGGTTATTTCTGATTATGAATTTGACCAAAAGCTAAAACTACTTCAACAATTAGAAGAGCAACATCCTGAATTTTTCGATGAAAATTCTCCTACACAGCGCGTGGGAGGAAGTATAACTAAAAACTTTCCGACAGTTCAGCATAAAAATAGAATGTATTCTTTAGATAATTCATATTCTAAAGAAGAATTGCTGGAGTGGGAAAAAAGAATCCAAAGAATTTTAGGAGATGTTCCGTTAGAATATACCTGTGAACTTAAATACGACGGAGCATCCATAAGTATTACTTACAAAAACGGAAAGTTAAAACGAGCAGTAACAAGGGGAGACGGTTTTCAGGGAGATGAAGTAACTAATAATATTAAGACTATAAAGTCAGTTCCGTTAAAGCTTAAAGAAAACTATACTCAAGAATTCGAAGTCAGAGGCGAAATTATCCTTCCGTTGAAAGGCTTTGAAAAAATGAACCAAGAACTTGTTGAAATGGGAGAAACTCCCTATTCTAACCCCAGAAATACTGCTTCAGGAAGCTTGAAATTGCAGGATAGTACTCTGGTGGCCAAACGTCCTTTGGAATGTTTGGTATATAATTTAATGGGAAATTTTGGTATAGAAACTCATTTTGACAGTCTGCAAAAGGCAAGAGATTTAGGATTTAAGGTTCCTACCGAGTCTGTTTTAGCGAAAAACATGGAAGAGGTTTTTGCTTTTATAGACCATTGGAGTAAGGAAAGACACAATCTTCCGTATGAAACGGACGGGGTGGTAATTAAAGTCAATGATTTTCACTATCAAGAAGAATTAGGATATACGGCAAAATCACCTCGTTGGGCAATAGCATATAAATTTCAAACAGAACAAGCCTCAACTCGATTGAATTCTATTTCGTATCAGGTAGGAAGGACAGGAGCAATCACTCCGGTAGCTAATCTGGAACCTGTTCAATTGGCCGGAACCATCGTAAAACGTGCTTCATTACACAATGCAGACCAAATTGAAAAGTTAGATGTACGAATCGGAGATATGGTTTTTGTAGAAAAAGGAGGAGAAATCATTCCGAAAATAGTAGGAGTTGATTTAACTCAAAGACAAGCGGATTCCGTTCCTGTACAGTATATAGAATATTGTCCGGAATGTAATACACCTCTTGAACGAAAAGAAGGAGAAGCTCAACATTACTGCCCGAATTATTATGGTTGTCCTCCGCAAATTATTGGTCGTATTCAGCATTATATCAGCCGAAAAGCAATGGATATTGAAGGACTGGGAGGAGAAACAGTCACTTTGTTATATAATGCCGGACTTATAAAAGATTATGCGGATTTGTACGAACTGAAAAAAGAGCAAATTATTCCGCTTGAGCGTATGGCCGAAAAATCAGCTGAAAATCTGATAAACGGAATTGAAAGTTCTAAAAAAGTTCCGTTTGAGAGAGTACTTTATGCTTTGGGTATTCGTTATGTAGGAGAGACAGTAGCAAAAAAATTGGCTAAATATTATAAAAATATTGAGGCTTTAGCTAATGCAACATTGCTTGATTTGATGATGGTTGATGAAATTGGAGAGCGAATAGCTCAAAGTGTGGTTGATTTTTTCGGCAATACAGAAAACAGAATACTTATCAATAGATTAAAGAATTACGGAATTCAATTGGAGTTGGATGAAAAGGTAAATACTCAAGTAAGTAATGTTTTGCAAGGAAAGACTATTGTAGTTTCAGGTAAGTTTGAACATTTTTCGAGAGACGGCATTAAACAGACCATTGAAGATCATGGAGGAAAGGTGGGGAGCTCCATATCTTCTAAAACGGATTATGTAGTAGCAGGAGCAGATATGGGACCTGCTAAACTTGAAAAGGCTACTAACTTAGGAATTCCTATTTTGTCTGAAGATGAATTCATCAAAATGATATCATAAATTATTTACTTAAATAAAAAAGTTTTTATAACCGAAATAAATAATTTATAACCAAATATTTATTGAATTTATTTTTAATTTTAGTTTAAGTAGGTGTTCTATTCTGCAAATATTTATTTGGTATTGAAACTTGTAATTAAAAAATAGTATTTTTACTTTTTAAATTCCGTCTTTGTGAAAGAGTACATTGTCAGAAAATACACTCCGGAAGATTTCATGTTATGGAACAATTTTATAGCGGAAGCTAAAAATGCAACGTTCCTTTTTCATCGTAATTTTATGGAGTATCACAAAGACCGTTTTGAGGATTTTTCTCTTTTGGTGTTTGAAGATGACACACTTAAGGCAGTAGTTCCGGCAAATAAATCCGCTACGGAATTTTACTCTCACCAAGGGTTGACTTATGGAGGAGTGGTAATAGACCCAAAACTGAAACTTAGTGAGTTCTTAAATGTTTTTGAAAGTATTACACGTTTTTTGCAAGCTAATAATTTTAAAAAAGTTTGGTTTAAAGCTCTTCCGAGTATTTATCCTGATTATTTTTCTGACGAGCTGTTATACGCTTTATTTTTGAAAAATGCCAAACTCGTCAGGAGAGATACACTTTCTGTTATAGATTACAGTAGTCCGATAGCAATATTACCCAGTAGATTGAAGAATATAAGAAAGGCTGAAAAATTTAAGTTAGAGGTTCGTCAAACAACGGATTTCACAGATTTTTGGAATGAAATTCTAATTCCGACATTACGGGAAAAACACAATACAAATCCGGTTCATTCACTTGATGAAATAAAACTTTTACATTCTCGTTTTCCTGATAATATTAAACAATTTAATGTTTACTATGAAGGAAAAATAGTAGCCGGAACAACTATTTTTGAAACAAAAAACGTGGCTCATTCTCAATATATAGGAAGTAATGCACACCGAAGTAAGCTCGCAAGTCTTGATTTTCTGTATGATTATTTAATTAAAAAATATGCTTCAGAAAAGAGATATTTTGACTTTGGCATTTCAAATGAAAATAACGGAAGAGTATTAAATGAAGGGTTGTCGTATTGGAAAGAAAGCTTTGGAGCCCAAACAGTGGTTCAAGATTTTTATGAGTTAGATTTAATTTAGAACATGATAAAATTTCTTGATTTACATAAAATAAACCAACCTTATGAGGTAGAATTTCAGCAGAAATTCCGACAGTTTTTAGATAAAGGATGGTACATTTTGGGTGAAAGTGTAAAACAATTTGAAAAAGAGTTTGCATTGTATTGTGGTACAAAGCATTGTGTTGGGGTGGCAAATGGTTTAGATGCTTTAGTATTAATTTTCAGAGCTTATAAAGAACTCGGAAAACTGAAAAAAGGAGATGAAGTTATTGTACCCGCTAATACCTACATCGCTTCGATTATTGCGATTTTGCAGAATGATTTAATTCCTATTTTAATAGAACCTCATATTGAAACCTACAACCTTAATCCGAACGAAATAGAAAAACATATTACTCCTAAGACCAAAGCTATTTTACCTGTACACTTGTACGGACAGCTTTGCGATATGGAAGCCATAAATCAAATTGCTCAAAAATACAATTTATTAGTAATTGAAGATGCAGCACAGGCTCATGGAGCTTTTAAAGAGAGAAAAGCCGGAAATTTGTCTGATGCTGCGGGGTTTAGTTTTTATCCGGGTAAAAATTTGGGTGCGTTAGGTGATGCAGGAGCTATTACAACTAATGATGACGAATTAACTCAAATATTGGTTTCTTTACGCAATTATGGCTCTCAAAAAAAATATGAGAATCAATTTATAGGCTTGAATTCCCGTTTAGATGAAATTCAAGCTGCTTTTTTATACATAAAGCTCAAGGATTTGGACCAACATAACCAAAAAAGAAGACAAATAGCACAACGCTATTTGTCTGAAATCCGGAACAAAAAAATCATACTTCCTTATTATGACGGTTCAGAAAACCATGTTTTTCATTTATTTGTCATCAGAACCGAAGATAGAGAGGATCTACGACAATATTTATTGAAAAATAATATAGAAACACTTATTCATTATCCGATTGCCCCTCATAAACAACCAGCGATGAGGAGGTTTTCTCCTTTATCACTTCCAATAACCGAAAAAATTCACAAAGAAGTTTTAAGCATCCCAATAAGTCCTGTTTTGACAGATGAAGAAGTTTCGGAAGTTATTAAGATTTTGAATAATTATTAATTGAGCTTAAGAACCAAACTAATTTAATAATTCAACAATTTTGAAGCTGATAAGGTCTATATTTCAAAATCCGGTATTCAAAATCACTTCGATAAACAGTGTAAGTGTTTTGATTCGTATAGTTACGGGACTTGTATCTACTTCAGTTGTAGCCAAGATTTTAGGACCGAGTGGCGTTGCTTTGCTCGGAAATTTACGAAACTTTATAACTTCGTTAGAAACTGTTTCGGTTTTAGGATTTAACAATGGGATTGTCAAATATGTAGCACAGTATAACAAAAGCGAAGAAGATCTTCGGAGAATCATTTCAACTGTTTTTTGGACGCTTTTAGGCATTTCTTTTCTGATAGCTATTCCGCTTTTTTTCTTTTCAGATTATTGGAATACAATGATTTTTGGAAAGGAGTATGATTTTTCGATTGTGTTTCGGGTAACAGCTTTAACCATTCCGCTTTTTGCACTTAATATTTTCTTGATAGCAATAATCAATGGTTTATCAGAGTTCAAAAAAGTTATTTACATCAATATTGTAAGTAATCTGCTCGGTTTTGTATTTACTGTTTTTATGGTTTTGCAATTCGGAATACATGGAGCTTTATTGGCTATGGCATTTGTTCCTGCAATTTTGTTTGTTGTCAGTTGGTTTTGGATTTCAAGATCACTCGATTTAAAGCGATATATAAAAAAAGGAATATATGATTCTACAGTAGTCAGAAATTTGTCAGAATATTCATTGATGGCTTTTGTATCAGCTTTTTGTTATCCGCTTATTTGTTTAAAAATCAGAACTAATGCCATAGATGCGGTTGGGATTGAAAATGCAGGAAATTGGGAGGCGATGAATAGGCTGGCTAATTTTTATATGATATTTGTTTCAACTTTGCTGACGGTTTATTTTTTCCCTAAACTTTCTCAATCCGAATCAGATAAACAAACTCAATCGGTATTTGTGGATTATTACAAAAGTGTAGTCCCTATGTTTGTAGCAGGAGGATTAATTCTGTATTTATTGAAAGATTTTTTTATTGCACTGATTTACTCCGACCGATTTTTAGTGCTTTCTGATTTGTTTTTGTGGCAATTAGTAGGAGATTTCTTTAAAGTTTGTTCACTTATTTTGGGTTATCAGTTTTATGCTAAAAAGATGACGATAGCTTTTCTGTCCACAGAAGTATTTTCTATTACAGTGCTTTATTTTTCAAGCAATTATCTGATGAATACTTATGGTACGGAAGGATTGGTAATGGCACATACCGTAACCTATTTTGTTTATTTTTTCATACTTTTGATAATGTTCCGAAAAGTGGTATTTTTATCAAAACAGTATCGGAAAATTGATGTAAAAAAATAAAGGAGATGATAAAGACTTATATTAGAGATATACCGGATTTTCCAAAAAAGGGAATTATTTTTAAGGATATTACACCTCTACTGAATAGCAGTGAAGCTCGAAAAGAGGTTTTAAGGCAATTTATTGACAATCTTCCTGAAACCAAAATTGACAAGGTGGTAGGGGTAGAAAGCAGAGGTTTTTTCTTTGGTATATTATTGGCTCAAGAGCTTAACGCCGGATTTATTCCTGTCCGAAAAAAGGGAAAACTTCCGTTTAATACAGTGTCTGCTTCGTATGAACTCGAATATGGAACGGATATTTTAGAGATTCATACCGATTCTATTAAAAAAGGTGAAAATATATTGATTCACGATGATGTATTGGCTACGGGAGGAACCATAAAAGCTGTAACTGAATTAGTCGAAAAATTAGGAGGAAATGTCATTCAGCTCAATTTTTTGATGGAATTGGAGTTTTTAAGTGGAAGAGAAAAAATAAAAAACTTCAACACGTATTCTATTTTGAAATATTAAACATCACCTTATGAAATTTCATAGCAGAAAATGGGTTAAACCCGAAGATTTGAATGCCAACGGAACACTTTTCGGAGGTAGGTTATTGGCTTGGATAGATGAAGAAGCTGCTTTATATACTATTGTGCAGTTAGAGAATCCGAAGATTGTTACCAAATATATGTCTGAAATAAACTTTATGGCTTCTGCTAAACAAGGAGATATAGTAGAAATCGGAATTGAAGTAGTAAAATTTGGTAATACTTCAATTACTTTGAGAAGTGAAGTTCGCAATAAAATGACCCACGAAACCATTATTACGGTTGACCAAATTATTATGGTAAATCTTGATGAAAACGGAAAACCAACACCTCATGGTAAAACCAAAGTTGAGTATGTCAAGGATAGATTAGGGAAGTAATACTGTAAAAACTTTAATTAGAAAAGAGGAAATTTTACAAGAATCCAAGTAAATCTGATATTAAAAAAATGTTATTTCACTTTAGATGCACTTTATTTAAAGTATTTTTTATAACTTTGTCCCATAAAATAAAAATAAAAAATATGAAAAAATTTTACACTTTAGCTTTAGCTTTAATCGGGAGTGTTGCTTTGGCACAAACTCCACTAAACACAAACGGTAGTTTAGAAAACTGGCCAGATGCAACAACAGCTCCTGAAGGTTGGTTTATGAACCATGATTTATTAACTAACGGCACTATTGCAAAAGTTACAGGAGATGCTGCAGACGGAGATGTTTCTGTGAAAATTGCAAGCCCTTCATCTGGTAACTACCAAGTAGGACTAGCTGATATCGAAGTTACACCTGGGACAGAATATACTGTAACTTTTTGGTATAAAATGGGAGGAGATTCAGCAAGATTTAGATTTTGGGGACAATGGAGAAATGGAAGTGGAGATGGAAGTTCTTCAGTGACTCCAGCAGAAGGTGATCCTTTCCAATCATCAACATTCATTGAAACTCCTGTAGGAGAATGGACTCAAGTAACTATTACTTCAAGTGCAGCTCCAGCTGGTGCAACTGTTCTAAGAGCTTCTTTCAGAAACTACTCTAACAGTAGCGATTTATATATCGATAACGTAGTTCTTTCTGACGGAACAGCTTCTGTAAAAGACAACAACATCGCTGGTCTTTCTGTATATCCGAACCCACTTTCTGGAAACACTCTTTATGTAACTTCAAACAACAGCATTGAGAAATCAGTAGCTATTTTTGACGTACTAGGAAAACAAGTAGTGAACACTATAACTTCAAACGGTACTGTTAATGTAAACCTTAATGCAGGTGTTTATATCATTAAAGTTACAGAAGAAGGAAAAACAGCTACAAGAAAATTAGTAGTGAAATAATTTCTGTGTAATTATAAAAACTTAAAAGCATCAACGAAAGTTGGTGCTTTTTTTTATAACCTAATATTGGAAAACTAAAGGTTAAAGTAGTTTTTTCCTACTTTTTTAGTTATGCTTTTCTGTTATAACGATTTATAAAAAAAATACAACTTTTGCCTTTCTACATTACAACTAAAAGGGCTATATTTGCACCTGTCTAAATTATAAAATAGAGTTCTTTTTAATGGAAATTGTAATAAAGCTCTCTCAATTTTTATTGAGTTTATCCTTACTTATTGTTCTACACGAATTAGGACATTTTATTCCTGCTAAACTTTTCAAAGCCAGAGTCGAAAAATTTTACCTCTTTTTTGATATTAAATTTTCTTTATTCAAAAAGAAAATAGGAGAAACCGTGTATGGAATAGGTTGGTTGCCACTCGGGGGATATGTAAAAATTGCCGGAATGGTAGATGAGAGTATGGATACAGAGCAACTCAAACAAGAGCCACAGCCTTGGGAGTTTCGCTCGAAACCTGCTTGGCAAAGATTGATTATAATGCTCGGAGGTGTAATCGTAAACTTTATTTTGGCTTTTGTTATTTACATAGGGGTAGTTTGGTTTTACGGAGAGCTGGATATTAAAAATTCTGACGTAAAAGACGGAATTTGGATTACCAACCCTATTTTGGAACAAGCGGGACTTAAAACCGGAGATAAAATTATTTCGGTTGATGGTAAAGAAGTAGTGAGTTTTTTTGAATTACCTGAAAAAATTATGTTGAGTAATCAGGTAGTTGTGGACAGAAACGGAACTCAAACGACTATTGAATTACCTAAAAATCTTATTGGTCAAGTTGTTGATGAAAATAAAAAATCACTACTTTATTTACGTGTTCCGTTTATTATATCTGAAATTCAACCCGAATCTCCTAATGTAAATACACTTCAGGTTAAGGACAGAATTTTAGATATAGATGGTAATAAAATTCAGTATTTTGACCAAGCTTCCGAACTGCTTAAATCCTTAAAAGGCAAAACGGTTAGGGCAACTATTGTACGTAACGAAAAAGAAGAATCAGTTGAACTTCAGGTAAGTGAAGAAGGTTTATTAGGTGTAAGACCTGGTATTATCGGTATTTCGGATTTGGAAAAACTTGGGATTTATAACGTAGAAAAAGTTCAATACGGATTTTTTGAATCTGTTCCGAAAGGTATAGAAAAAACAACAGAACGTTTTTCAAGCTATTGGAATCAGTTAAAGAAAATCATCAATCCGAAGACTGAAGCTTATAAAGGAGTAGGAGGATTTTATGCTATATTTAATGTCTTTCCTGATGTTTGGTCTTGGGAATATTTTTGGAATGTAACAGCATTCCTTTCGATTATGCTCGGAATAATGAATTTACTTCCTATTCCGGCTCTTGACGGAGGACATGTGATGTTTGTACTTTACGAAATGATTACTCGAAGAAAACCAAGCGAAAAATTCCTTGAAAAAGCTCAAATGGTCGGTTTCTTTATTTTGATTGCATTAGTGTTGTTTGCTAACGGAAACGATATTTTCAGGGCTTTTAAATAAAATTTTTCAATATAAATTCTTGAATTTTAAAATATTTGAGTTGGTTATCCATAAAGTTTGAAGATTGATATGTTTCTTTTTTGATTTTTATTAACAAAACAGTACTTTTGGAAAGTAAACATCTGTTGAAACAGTTCATACTCAATATACAACATTAAAAATACAAAATATAAAAAATAAGACTATGAATTTTAATCTTACGGAAGAGCAGCTAATGATACAACAAGCAGCTCGTGATTTTGCACAACAAGAGTTGTTATCGGGAGTCATCGAGCGTGATGAACACTCTATTTTCCCGACAGAACAAGTAAAGAAAATGGCAGAGCTTGGATTTTTGGGGATGATGGTTGACCCAAAATATGGAGGTAGTGGTTTAGACAGCGTATCATATGTTTTAGCTATGGAAGAAATCGCAAAAGTAGATGCATCTGCTGCTGTGATAATGTCTGTAAACAATTCTTTGGTTTGTGCCGGATTAGAGAAATACTGTAACGAAGAACAAAAACAAAAATATTTAGTTCCTTTGGCTTCTGGTCAGGTAATCGGAGCTTTCTGTTTGTCTGAACCGGAAGCGGGAAGCGATGCTACCTCTCAAAAAACGACAGCCAAAGATATGGGAGATTATTATTTGCTAAACGGAACTAAAAACTGGATAACCAATGGTTCTACAGCTTCTACCTATATTGTAATAGCTCAAACACACCCTGAAAAAGGTCATAAAGGAATTAATGCCTTTATAGTAGAAAAAGGTTGGGAAGGATTTGAAATAGGACCTAAAGAACAAAAAATGGGTATTCGTGGTTCTGATACACATTCATTAATGTTTACTGATGTAAAAGTACCGAAAGAAAATCGTATAGGAGAAGATGGTTTCGGATTTAATTTTGCAATGGCAGTGCTTAACGGAGGTCGTATAGGAATTGCTTCACAAGCACTTGGAATTGCTCAAGGAGCTTACGAATTAGCTTTAAAATATGCTCAAGAACGCAAAGCTTTCGGAAAAGAGATTATTCATCATCAAGCAGTTGCTTTCAAATTAGCAGATATGGCAACTAAAATTTCTGCTGCCCGAATGCTTTGTTTTAAAGCTGCTGCTGAAAAAGATGAAGGAAAAGACATTTCCATTTCAGGTGCTATGGCAAAATTATTTGCTTCTACAACGGCTATGGAAGTTACAACCGAAGCAGTTCAGATTCACGGAGGAAACGGTTATGTGAGAGAATATCACGTAGAGCGTATGATGCGTGATGCTAAGATTACTCAAATCTATGAAGGAACTTCTGAAATTCAGAAAATCGTTATTTCAAGAGGAATTTCAAGAAAATAGTATAATTTTAATTTAACAAAAAACTAACAGATTTTTCTGTTAGTTTTTTGACTTAGTTGGTATAGCTCAAAAAACTATAATATTAAATTTTTGTTCTAAAGGTTTTTGTTCTTCAAACAGTCTGCGGATGAGAGCTTTACCATAATATTCATAGTATTCTGCAAAATTTCCGATTCTTTCTTGTAAGGTTTGATTAGGAAAAAGTTCATTTTGTAATTCAATGATTCGCTCCAACTTGTCAGAAAAATATTTTTTATTAGCTTTTAATAAGCGTTTCTCGAGGTTTTCTAATCCTTTTATTTGTTTTTTCTCTTGTGCGGTTACTGCTCCTGAAAAAGATTTATCAGTTTTTTGTACAGCTTGTTTAAGTATCTCAAATTGATACTCCAATTGTTTTTTGAGAGTCGTGAAATCTATATTTGTTTCAGAAAACTCTCTTGCCTTCCGATTAACCAAAAGAGGTTGTTTTTCAAATAAATCCGAAAAAGAAAGGTTTAATTTTTCTCGTTTTTTATTTTGCTTTTCTGTAACCAAAAGCACGGAATTACGCAGTAAAAGTATAGGAAACGGAACTTTTACAGTCTCAAAGAATGATTTTAGTTCGAGCCAATAAGCCAACTCTCCACCTCCTCCTGTATAGCATAAATTTGGTAAAATAACCTCTTGATACAATGGACGCATAATCACGTTCGGACTGAATTTTTCAGGATGTCGGTCGGTAAGTTCAAGAATTTCGTTTTCCGAAAAACGTAAGTTTGTATTATTGACAACGTAAGTATTATTCTCTTTTATAATTCGTTCACGCAGGTTTTTGTCCAAATAAAATAAATTAATCTCTCTTGGATTGACCTGAACGGGATATTGAAAGTTTTCAATAGTTTCGGATACTTTTTTGAAAGAAACTTGATTTAAAAGTTCGTCCTTTATGTATGGGATAAAAAGGTTTTTTAAGTTTTTATCGTTTCCGTCCAAAATAACTAAACCATATTCGGAAAATAGTTCGTTGACTAAGTATCGTGTAGCATTGGAGAGATTATTGTGTTTCAAATAGGCATTTTCAAATAATTGTTTTAGGTATTCTGCATTTTTTGAAGTACCGATTTTGTTTGAAAAATCTTTAAAAATTTCTTCTAAACCTTGTGTATCCAATTCCCCGACAGCTCCCTCAGTTTTTTTGCTCCAACAAATTTTTTCTCCGTAAAGGTAAAAATGATTGATTTCTTCAAAATCATGATCCTCGGTAGCCATCCAAAATACCGGAACAAAATTACAGTCAGGGTATTTTTCTTTTAGGTCTCTACTCAAATTGATAACCGAAACAATTTTATACAAAAAATAAAGATGTCCGGTAAAGAGATTAAGCTGATGCCCGGTTGTTATGGTAAAGGTATTGCTATTTTTGAGTGATTCTATATTTTGTTGGGTAAGCTCGGAGATTGTAAAGTTTTTATATTGATTCAGAAGTGATTGAACTAAAACTTCTCTGTTTTTTAAACTGAAATTTTTCTTTTCCTCAATCTGAAGTTTGAAGTTATCTAAAGTAGGGAAGTGATTGTAATAAGGTTTTAAACTTTCGGATTGATTCAGATAATCAACCATTATTTTTGAAAAATAACCTGAATTTTGAAACGTAATACAATCGGATTGAGACATGTTATTTTAATTTGATGAAAGACAAAAGTAACGAAAATTTATCCCAATAAAATACTAAAATTTTTCCTGTCTTATTTTTCTCTTAAAAGTATTATACTTATTATGAAAATCGTTTTTAAAATCGTAATTTTACATAAATAACATACCATGATAGGAGTAAAAAAAATAGGTGTTTTAACTTCCGGAGGAGATGCTCCGGGAATGAATGCAGCAATTCGTTCTGTGGTAAGGACATGTGCTTATTATAACATTGGTTGTGTGGGAATTTATAGAGGCTATCAAGGGCTGATTGAAGGAGATTTTAAAGAAATGGGAGCTCGAAGCGTGAAAAATATCATTAACCGAGGTGGAACTATTTTGAAGTCTGCACGCTCTAAAGATTTCATGACTGCAGAAGGAAGGAAGATAGCCTTCAATAATATGCAACGTCATGAAATAGATGCTTTGGTAGTGATAGGAGGAGACGGAAGTTTTACCGGAGCTATGGTTTTCAGCAAAGAGTTTGGTGTTCCTGTAATTGGTATTCCGGGTACTATTGATAATGATATTTATGGAACGAGTCATACTTTAGGTTATGATACGGCTCTGAATACAGTAGTTGAAGCTATTGACAAAATCCGAGATACGGCTCATTCTCATAATCGTTTATTTTTTGTTGAAGTAATGGGGCGAGATGCAGGACATATTGCTCTGAATGCAGGAATTGGAGCAGGAGCAGAGGAAATTTTGATTCCAGAAGAAAATCTTGGTTTAGAAAGATTATTGGAATCTTTGAAAAGAAGTAAAGAATCAGGAAAGACATCAACTATCGTGGTAGTCGCAGAAGGAGAGAATACTACGGGTAAAAATGTAATGGAACTGAAAGACTACGTTGAAAAAAATATGCCCGAATATGATGTAAGGGTTTCTGTTTTAGGGCATTTACAGAGAGGAGGAGCCCCCTCTTGTTTTGATAGAGTTTTGGCAAGTCGTTTTGGGGTGAAAGCTGTTGAAACTTTGATGGAAGGAAAATCCGGCTATATGGTGGGGCTTATCAATGATAAAGTAGAGCTCACACCGCTGGAAAAAGCCATAAAAGGTTATTCTGGAATTGATGAAGAACTCATCAGGGTTTCGGATATAATGAGTGTTTAGTTAGAAAGCAACAAAAAACAAATGTTTTCGATTTATAAATTTAAATTAGGTAAATATGATTAAAATTGGAATTAACGGATTTGGTCGAATTGGTAGATTAGCTTTAAGACAAATAGTAAAAAGAGACGATATTGAAGTAGTTGCGGTTAATGATTTGTTAGAAGTAGAGCATTTGGCATATCTTTTAAAATACGATTCGGTTCACGGAAGATTTGACGGAGAAGTAGGAGTAGAAGGCGGAAAACTTATAGTTAACGGAAAGCCAATTAGAGTAACTTCTGAAAAAGACCCGTCATTACTTAAGTGGGACGAAGTAGGAGCAGAAATTATATTAGATTGTACCGGAATTTTTACTACACTTGAAAAAGCAGGAACGCATATCAAAGCAGGAGCTAAAAAGGTAATTATTTCTGCTCCTTCTAAGGATGCTCCAATGTTTGTAGTAGGAGTAAATGAAGATAAGATTACAGCAAAAGATATCATTATTTCTAATGCTTCTTGTACAACCAATTGTTTGGCTCCATTGGCAAAAATTTTGAACGATGAGTTTGGAATTGTAGAGGGATTGATGACCACTGTTCATGCGGCTACAGCTTCACAAATGGTAGTGGACGGACCATCTAAAAAAGATTTTAGAGGTGGTCGCTCAGTTTTAGGAAATATCATTCCTGCCAGTACGGGAGCAGCAGCAGCAGTTACCAAAGTTATTCCTGAACTGAAAGGAAAACTTACCGGAATGGCTTTTAGAGTGCCTACGGCTGATGTATCGGTAGTAGATTTGACTGTAAAACTTGCTACTGAAACAACCTATGAGGATATAATAACAGCTCTTAAAAGAGCGTCTGAAGGTCATCTAAAAGAAGTTTTAGCTGTAACTGAAGATGATGTAGTTTCACAGGATTTTGTAAGTGATATACATACGTGTGTGGTTGATGCTAAAGCCGGGATAGCTTTGAACTCTACTTTTTACAAAATTGTAGCTTGGTATGATAACGAATACGGTTATGCAGCTAAGTTGGTAGATTTAGCAGTACATACATCAAAAGTAAAATAATCTAAATGTATTTTCAGAGGAAAAAGTGTCACAAAACGGACACTTTTTTTTGTTTCTTTGCATCTCAATTCAACAAGCTGAAAACAAAAATATGAAAAAAACATTAACTTTTAGTTTATTATTACTTGCCCAAATTGCTTTTTCTCAGACCTTTACTAAAAGAGACTCTCTACGAGGAGGACTACCTTTTGAACGCACTTGTTTTGATGTACAGAAATATGTTATAGATGTTTCTGTAGATGTTGAAAATAAATTTATTACAGGATTAACTACTATTTCTTTTAAGGTTGTCGAAAATACTAAACGAATTCAATTGGATTTGTTTGAAAACATGAAGATTGATAGTATTGTAAACCTCAAAGAGACAGACTCCAAATTTATTTTTAACAAGCTTTCTTATAAGCGAGAATACGATGCTGTTTTTGTGGAATTTGACCACGAATTAAAAAAAGATGATGAAGTAGATATTTTCTTTTATTATTCAGGTAAACCAAAAGAAGCCAAAAATGCTCCGTGGGATGGAGGATTTGTTTGGAAAAAAGATACTAACGGAAAACCGTTTGTTGGAGTAGCTGTACAAGGAACAGGAGCAAGTTTATGGTATCCTTGTAAAGATTCTCAAACTGATGAGCCTGATAATGGAGTATCTGTTTTTGTAACTGTTCCTGATGGTTTAGTAGCTGTAAGTAACGGAAGATATTTTGCCGATTTAACCCAAAAAGACAATCAACGTCAATGGATTTGGGAAGTGAAAAACCCGATAAATAATTACAATGTAACATTAAATATTGGAGATTATGTCAATTTTTCGGATAAGTTAGGTGATGTGGATATAGATTATTGGGTTTTACGTGAAAATGAAGAGAGAGCAAAAAAACACTTTCAGGATGATGTAAAACCGATGTTAGAATGTTTTCAGCAAAAATTTGGAAGATATCCTTTTGTAGAAGATGGATTTAAGTTAGTTGAAACATCATATCTCGGAATGGAACATCAAAGTGCGATAGCTTACGGAAATCGATATACTAAAGGATATTTAGGTGTAGACACTTCCGGAAGCGGAGTAGGGAAGTTGTTTGATTATATTATTGTACACGAAACCGGTCATGAATGGTTCGGAAACTCCATTACTTCAAAAGACATAGCTGATATGTGGATTCATGAATCATTTACAACCTATTCAGAGGCTGTGTATGTGGAGTGTAGATGGGGTTACGAAAAAGCTATGCAATATATCAATGGTCAAAGAGCGATGGTTGAAAACCGAAAACCGATTGTAGGACAGTTTGGAGTAAATTTTAAGTCTAAAAATACAGATATGTACTACAAAGGTGCTTTAATGCTCAACACCATTCGACATATTGTAAATAACGATGAAAAGTGGTGGGAAATGATTTTAGACTATTCTAATCACTTTAAATATCAAATAATTGAGGCTAATGATGTGATTGAATTTTTCACAACTCAAAGTGGAGTCAATCTTAGACCTGTTTTCCGGCAATATTTATATTATACGAATTTACCGGAATTGATAATTGAAACATCTAAAAAGGGATTTAATTATTATTGGAAAACAGATGTCGAGAATTTTGAAATGCCTATAGAGATAGTTATCAACGGACAAATCATTCGTTTGAATCCGACTAATAAACCTCAATTTTATAAAGTGAAGAAGAAAAAGAATACTTCTATTAAAGTAAATAATAAGAAGTTTTTTGTAACAGAAAAAATTATGTCTCAAGAATAATTTCTTTATTCTTGGTTAAAATGGCATACCATTTGAGATTTCAGGATTTGTTAAATTAAAAAAACTTTACAATGAAAAAAATAATTTTAATTCTGACTGTTATGACTACAGTCGCTATGACGGCTCAAGAGAAATTTATTCAGCCACAAATATCTGTTACCGGAGAAGGAAAAGTAAAAGTAATCCCTGACCAGGCTATGATTTCCATAGCAGTAGAAACTAAAGGAAAAGAATCTTCAAAGGTAAAAAGTGATAATGATCGAATTGTAGATAAGGTAATAAAGTATTTGAAAACCACTAAAATTAACCAAAATGATATTAAGACTCAAAGAGTTTCCCTTTATCCTAGCTATGATTACAATAAAAAAGAAGATTATTTTGTAGCTAATCAAACAATAAATATCTTCTTGAAAGATTTGACTCAGTATGAAACCTTAATGAGTGAATTGATAAAAGCAGGTGTAAATAGAATAAATTCGGTTAATTTTCAATCTTCTCAATTAGAAAGAATAAAATCGGAAGCAAGAACATTAGCAGTTAAAGATGCAAGACAAAAAGCTCAAGATTTTGCAAGAGCTTTAGGACAAAAAGTAGGTAAAGCAATTATCGTTTCAGACAATTCTCAACCTATATATTATCCGGTTGCATACAAATCTGTAATGATGGAAGCCGATTCTATAGCCGGTAATGGCGCTCAAGAAACATTAGCAATAGGAGAGATGGAAGTTAGTGTTAATGTTAGTATTACATTTACTTTAGAATAAAACACAAAAACGTCATGATAAAAAAGGAAGCTGCTAAGCTTCCTTTTTTGTTTAAATTAAAACATATTCAAGAATTTTAATCCAATCATAATTCCGTCTGTGTAAAAAGCTGACCCGTTGTAAGCTCTGACATAATCAAAGCGCAACATTCTGAATTTTCCGATACCGATATTGTCAAACCCGACAGAAAACTCATTGTATGGAGTGGTATCAGGAATGCTAATATTGTGATAACCAATATTCAAAGACCATTGCAATTTGTTCAGTAACGGAATTTTATTCATAATAAAACCTTTGAATTGATGTTCAAAATGCATCTCTGAATAGCTGTCATTAGTGCTGTGAGAATAGTAAGGTAATAAATGGAATTGATTAAGGTACCAACTTCCTCCTGATACATGAGTTTGATTTCCATTAAAGTGTTTGTAATCAATAAATGAAATGTCATCCGCTCCGAAGAATTTCCCGACTTTAATGTTTCCGGCTAAAGTTCCTTTGTTTCCGAAGGTTTTACTATGCGTAATGCGAGCAGCAACTAAATCATAATCTAAATTATCTTGGCTGGCTGAAAATCCTTTTTGATAGTTCAAAAGTATAGTTGGATAATCTTCATTCGGATAATTCCATTTCGCATCAGGGCGAGAAATATACTTTTGACCAAAGCGAATTCTCGCTCCGATATTAGCTTTATAAATATGATGTTCGTTAAAGGCAGGGGTGGTATCATCATTCGGATTCAGAGGATTGTTGGATAAAAATTCTTTATCTCTTGTAACTATCGAGTAATTGGTGGTATTAAACAAGGCTTTTCTGTTAGAATATTCTAAAGATCCACTCATATAAAGCCCGTTTACAATTTCTTGTCCGTACAATATTCGGGCAAATTCTTCATTATAGATTTTCATATAGTTATTCTTGAAGAATAAGGTACTTACGGAGTTTATAAGTGGGCTAATCGGCTCATTACTGTTGAATTGCGTTACCCGACTCCCTCCGCTTAAATGTATAGTAGCATAGTTATATTTATTAAATTGATGAGAGAACCATCCGTTAACACGAAGTCTTTCATCGGACAATCCGTAGTTGAATTTTGTTCCGATGCTGGTATAACTTCCTTTTTCTTCGTTATTTTTAGAAAAATGTATGCCGGATTTGAAGCTCCAACCCTGAACAGTATTGAATGAGGTGGAAATTAAACTTGAAATTCCGTCATACGAAATGCTCCACTTTTTGTATGAATTTCTATAAGTATATCCGAACAATAAGTCTTCAATCTTAAATTTGTTATGTTTCCGGTCTAAAGAGTCTAAATATACTTTTGAGTTCCGTAAGGTTTGAATACTGTCTTTTTTGATATAATCCGCAATTTCCTCACCGGTTAAAGGAACCGGTCTGAAATTATTCCAAAACGAATCATCTTTTTTGTTAGCTTCTTTGTCAAAAGATATGATTTCTCGTGTAAAGGTCTTTCTTTCAAAACTTTCAACAAATTCATAATTGCTGAAAACGTGGGTAAACCTACCCTGGAACTTGATTCCGAAAACTCCTGCTTCAAAATCAAAGGTTTGTAAGTTTTTTGTCCACTTCCCATTCAGTGAATTGTATCCGTAAGTTTGAGTAAGCAATAAATTATCTAAAAAAGGTTGATTCATTCGGTAACCTTTTATGTTAAGTTCTACTCCATAAATAGCATAATTGTCTTCAACTATATATATAAATCCTTCAAAAACAGGTTCTTTATCTCTTTTTGCAATAACTTTGATTTTGTTAACCAAATTATCGTTTTCGTCATAAAAAGTATTGTCCAGCTTATATTTGTAATAGCTGAAAGCATTATCTGCGATAGGAGAAATCATCTTTACACCAAAGTCGATATAGTTGTCATAAAAATCAAATTCTGTTCCTTCTGCAGTGTTATAACTGAATCCTTTGTCATCCCCACTTACTTTTGAAGCAATGATGTGCTCTTTCAGTTTATTGGGTCTTTGAACAGTGATTTTAGAGATGGTTTCGGACAGATATAAGATTCCTGAGCGGGTGGAATCAAGCCCCAGTTCCATATCTTCTAATTCTATTTTTTGTCCTAAAATCTTTTCGGGTAGATCTTTTACTTTAAAAATTCCTTTAGAGTAAAAATCAGCTGTGTATTTGTCAGTATTTTCAGAGTTGATTTTTTTGTTTTTAATGGCATTTCTGATAATTTCTAAGGCAGGATCTTCTGTACTTGTAATTACAATTTCGTCTACCAAATAGGTCTCATCTTCTAAAGATACATTTTGAACAAAAGGAAATAAATCTACCGTTACGGAAACTTTTTGTGTTTTGAAGGCTAAGCTCCTGAAAATAATTGTGTAACTTCCTTTTTCTTTAACATCAAGTTGATAATCTCCGTTTTCATTTGATGAAGTTCCGATATAAGTATTTTCAATTAAAACACTCACATAAGGAATCGGATTTCCGTACACGTCAGTTATTTTTCCTTTAATTTGGGATTGGCTGATAAAACAACTGATAAAGAGTAGTAAAGTAAGTTTTTTGTGCATATTGTTTAGTTTTTATCTATCTGTAGACGAAAAATAATATTAAAAGGTTGTGTGAATTATTCATAAATCAAATATTTTTTTCGGATTTCTTTGAATTTCTGTAAGTCATCTTCCCATGTTTTTCGAATTTCTTCTTCAGATAATCCTTCTTCCAGTTGTTGTTGGAGTTTTTTTGTTCCTGCTAATTTCACGAAGAAATTATTAAAGAATTTACTTTTGTCTTCGGTATTATTATAAGCTTCGATCAGCCATTTTAGTTCTAATCGTTCTAGATTTTTTACTTCAGATAAATCTCTTCCAAAACATTCTTTTCCGTTATGTAACGGGTCTTTTGCACCTAAGTTTGGTTTTGGAGTAAAGGAAAAATCCATGTTTTTCAGAAAAGGAGAACCGAAAATCTGGAATTGTTTATCTGTTCCTCTTCCGACACTTACATTTGTACCTTCAAAAAAACACAGACTAGCATAGAGGTTTATAGCTTTATCGTTCGGGAGGTTAGGAGAGGGCGGGACAGGTAAACTATAAGCCATATCACGTTTGTAATTTACACATTTGATAATGGTCAAATCACATTGAATACCATCTTTAAGCCATTTTTCACCATTTATCATTTGGGCATATTCTCCGATGGTCATTCCGTGAAGTACAGGAATCGGATGCATACCGACAAAGCTTTTATTTTCAGGTTCTAAGGTTGGTCCGTCAATTATGTTGCCGTTGGGGTTGGGTCTGTCCAAAACAATCAAGGGAATATTGTTTTCTGCACAGGCTTCCATCAAATAATGTAAAGAAGAAATATAAGTATAAAATCTTGCTCCTACATCTTGTAGGTCAAAAACCATTATGTCAACTCCCAAAAGCTGTTCTTTAGTTGGTTTTTTGTTATTTCCGTAAAGAGAGATTATTGGAAGTCCGGTTTTGACATCTTTTCCGTCTTTGATAAGCTCTCCCGCATCGGCTGTTCCTCGGAATCCATGCTCGGGAGCATATATTTTTTGAAGATTAATTCCACTTTCAATAAGAAAATCAACTAAATGTTTCAGTTCTATTTTGACATCAATCATTTTTTCCTTTTCGGTGCTATTTTGGGTTAAAGAAGTTTCTCTCAAAATTTCTTTTTCTGAAACAGCCAGTTCTTTTAAAACTCCTGTTTGGTTAGTTAAGATTCCTACTCTTT
This sequence comes from uncultured Flavobacterium sp., assembly GCA_964629155.1. GTDB lineage: Bacteria > Bacteroidota > Bacteroidia > Flavobacteriales > Flavobacteriaceae > Flavobacterium. The sequence goes on along the minus strand of CAZVQI010000003.1, from coordinate 9,758 downwards.
TATTTTTCAGAAGAGGTATATATGTTTCGGGCGTATCTGCACCGGTCTGAACCCATGAGTTTTGTATGATTTTTTTAACCTCTTGTGTGTTTAACTCGATTTGTCCCCAACTTGAAAAAGAAATCAGTATGATGGGTAAAAACCATAAGTTTTTTAAAAATTGCTTCATACTTACGATGTTTTGAGTGAAATATACAGAAGTGATAAATTACTTGTAAAACAGCTTGAAGTACTCTGTTGAATCCGCGTCAAAAGTTGGATTTTGGAGGAGTGTTAATGTTTTGGATTTTACAGAATCGAAGTCTTCTTGAGTAAAATCATCTCCAAAACTTTCTTTGCAGAAGTTACCTATGTTACCTAGAACTAATTGTATTTCCTCTTCTGAGATATTCCCGTTTTGAATGTGTCTCTGACGAATTATGTAAGCTCCTGTCCAAGAGGCGATTTCAATTACTGTGGTGTATGAAATCTGTCCGTTTTTATCACTTGATTTATTAAGAAAATGATTTATTTGATTATAAATCATTTGCTGAACACTTATATTTTCCATTGGTTATATTTTTTCTTGCGTTCCAAGTATATTGATGTACTGTGTAATATCTGTGAATTCAAAATTTAAATCATCCTTGATTTTTTGATTAGAAAAAATAGTTTGAGAATGTGCAGCTTCACTCATTGATTTAGTAAATTTTCTTTCCCTGAAAAATAAGATAGAAAGCAACCAATCTACTTTTGAAGCAAGATTTGTCATTTTCGGACTCACATAAAATCTCGGTTTTTTAGCCCGAACTGAAACAGCTATTTTTGAAAGAAATTCTTCAAAAGACATATTTTCTCCAACTAAAATGTATTTTTCTGATTTGATATCACTTTTCATCAACAAATACATCGCTTTTACGACATCTGTAACTGCAACGAAGCCTGTTTTACCCTTAGTATAAAAAAGCATGCCGTTTTTCACTTTTCTGAAAAATCGCGCACTTCCGTGGTCTAAAAATTCAGGGCCTAAAATTATTCCGGGGTTTACTATAACTGTATCCAATCCTTCTTGAGAACCTCTAAAGACTTCCATTTCTCCCCCATATTTCGAAATAGCATAATCTCCATTATTAGCGTAGGAATTCCATTGTGTATTTTCGGTAATAATTAGGTTAGGCTTTTCAGGACTTCCTAAAGCGGCAATTGAGCTTACATAACAGAATTTTTTTACTTTATAATCAATCGAAAGGTTGACCATATTAGCAGTTCCTTCGATGTTTATTTTATACATTTTATCGTCAGAAGAAGATAAAGAGACATAAGCAGCACAATGATACACGTAAGATATACTTTCAAAAGCTTTTTCTAAAGCAGGGATGTCATTAATGTCAGCTTTAATCCATTCTATTTTTGGAAATAAATCGGTTTTTTGATAATATTTGAATAAGTCTCTGGTTTTGTTAATGCTGTTTTCGTTTCTGAAGATTGCCCGAACGCTTTCACCTCTTTCAAGTAAAAAGAGCAATAAGTGTGCTCCTACAAGTCCTGTTCCTCCGGTTATTAAATTCATAGTTAGATACGATAATTTGTGCTAAAATACGGATTTTAATATCAAAGGCAATATATAGGAACACATAATACTTTTTATAAATTTGTAGCATGGAATTTTCTTCAAAATTATTAGAGAAAGCGGTTCATGAAATGTCGCAATTACCGGGAATTGGTAAAAGAACCGCATTGCGTTTGGTTTTGCATTTACTCAGGCAGCCTAAAGAGCAAACGGAAATTTTAGCTACTTCTTTAATTGATGTTACTCAAAACATAATTTTTTGTAAAAAGTGTCATAATATATCGGATGCTGATATTTGTGAGGTATGTTCGAATTTGAATCGACATCATCATATTGTTTGTGTGGTTGAAGATGTAAGAGATGTAATGGCTATAGAAAATACAGGGCAATATAAGGGTGTATATCATGTGTTAGGAGGAAAAATATCTCCTATTGATGGCATAGGGCCATCTAACTTGTCAATTTCTTCATTGATTGAGAGAGTAAAATCAGAGGAAATATCCGAAATTATTTTTGCTTTAAGCCCTACAATGGAAGGAGATACTACTAATTTTTATATCTATAAACAGCTTAAAGATTATAATGTGATTTTTTCAACTATAGCAAGGGGAATTGCAGTTGGAGATGAGTTAGAATATGCTGATGAAATTACTTTAGGAAGAAGTATCCAAAAAAGAATTCCTTTTGAAACTTCGCTGTAAGTTTAAAAAACTCTTTCAGAATCGAAAAAAGATATATATTTGTAGCTTGAAAAATGATGAACCTTTAATAATTTTATGAAGAAAAATATCATAGCTATTCTTTTTTTAGTTTTTCTATCTTCTTGTGTTCCTACTAAGAAATTAGTTTACCTACAAGAGAAAGAAAAATCGTCACAACAAAATGTTCAAGCAGAAGCTTTTAAACCCTACAGAGTACAAATAGGAGATCAATTGAGAATAGAAGTAAGATCTGATATTCCTGATGATAAATTAAGTCCTCTTTTCCGATTAGGAAATCAGTCAAATGCAAACATAAATCAAGGAGGAGGAATTTATTTTAACTCATATATAGTAGATGAACACGGAAATATTAGAATTCCTTTAATAGGAGAAGTTAATGCTTTAGGTTTTACAACTGATGAGATTCGCTTGAAAATAGAAGAAAAATTAAGAGAAGATCATTATACAGAAAATGTTAATCTTTTTGTAGATGTTAAATTGGCCGGTTTTCGTTTTACTGTAAACGGAGAAGTTAAAAACACAGGTACTCAGGTTTTATTTCAAGAGAGAGTAACTATAATGGAAGCAATAGCAGCTGCCGGAGACATTACGACAGTTGGAGACAGACGGGAAATAAATATAATTAGAAGACTTCCTCACGGTTCAGAGATTTATACGGTTGATTTAACAGATAGAAGAATTATGGAATCCCCTTATTATTATATTCAACCGAATGACGTTATTTATGTGAAACCTCTCCCTCAAAAATCCTGGGGAACAGGAACGACAGGAACGCAGACTATGTCAACAATTATAACCAGCCTTTCGCTTTTGATGACAACAATTGTTTTAATAGGAAGATTACAATAAGAGTAAGAAATGATAGATTTAAAAGATTTCTCGTTTAAGGAAAGTCAAACAATGTTTGATTTTAAAGGTTTTTTTTTAAAAGTTATTGGTTATTGGCGTTGGATTCTTGGGTGTATTTTACTCTTTTTGTTTATAGCCTATCAAATTAATATACGAAAAGAAAAAATTTATGCATTAGACGCTCTAATTGTGGTAAGAGAAGAAACAAGCCCATTGTTAACATCAAATACTAGTCTAATATTTCAATGGGGAGGAGTTTCAGAAAAAGTTCAGACGATAACTGCTATATTGAGGTCTAGACATCATAATGAGCAGGTTGTGGAGCAATTAGAGTATTATATAGATTATCTCGTAAAAGACAAGTATAATTATGTAGATGCTTATGGACGAGTTCCTTTTTACGTTGATATTGATAAATCAAAACCACAGATAGCTGACCATCTTATTGAAATAAAATTTTTAAATGAAAACGAGTATCAACTGACTATTGTTTTTGAAGAAGAGCAAGTGAAAACATTTACCTATTTGTCAAATCTAACTTCTTCAATGAATGTAGAAAAGGCTACCTTTTCTAAGAAGTACAAAATAGGTCAAGTTGTTAATCTTCCTTTTTTAAATTGGAAAGTTGAATTGAAAGATAGTCATTTAAATTATAAAGGAAAACAATATTATGTTAGGTTTAATAATTTTAATAATGTTGTCTCGCATTATTCTAAGATATTAGTTACTAATGTAAATAAATCCAGTGGGTCTATTTTAAAGCTTGAGTTAGAAGGAACAAATAAACAAAGATTAGTTGAGTATTTAAATACTACTGTCAACATACTTAGAGAAAATCAGTTGAGAAGTAAAAATCAATTCGCTGTAAATACCATTCGTTTTATAGATAGCACTTTGGCTAAAATGCAGAGTGAGAATTTGAAAACATCAGAGGCGATGAAGGATTTTATGAGAGATAAAGATGCTTATGTGCTTTCCGAACAAGGTGAAGGACTTCTTATGTCTCGTTTAACGCAGTATGATGTAGAGAAAGAAACAGTATTAAGAAAAATTCAATATTATAAATCTTTAGAACAATATCTCCTTAACAGTGTTGATTATTCCGAACTTCCTGCTCCTACAGTTGCAGGAATTGAAGATAAGAATATTTTTGATAATGTATCAAGACTTGTAGAACTTTCTGTACAAAGATCAAAAATAGCTTTTGGAATTAAGAATGAGAATACATTTAAACAACTTGATTCTGAGATGGAATCAAGAAAATTAGTATTACTAGAAAACATAGCTTCAGCTAAAGCTGCTCTTGAATATGATTTAGGATTGATTAATTCTAAAATTTCAAGTATAGAAAATAGCATTAAAAAATTACCTTTTGAAAAACAAGATCAAATGGAAATTGTTAGAAAATATAACTTAGAGCAACAATTTCTAAACATCTTTCTTACAAAAAGAAGTGAAGCGGAGATAATGAAGGCTGCCAATTTATCTGATGTACATTTTATAGATACAGCAAAAGACGTAGGTAAAGGGTTAGTGGGGCCAAAAACAGCTATAAATTATGTAATAGCAGTACTTTTGGGAATATTATTACCTGTTTTTATTCTACTTGTTAGCTCCATTTTAGATAATAGTGTTCGTAATTCTGAGGATGTAGCTCGATTATCAAAAGTTTCTACTATTGGGGTTTTACCTAAAAAACGAGGCGATTCTAATTTAACGGTTTATGAACACCCCAAATCAGCCTTAGCAGAATCATTTAGAGCAGTAAGGTCTTCTTTACAATTTTTATACAAGAAGAAAAATATTACAGGTTCAAAAACGGTAATGATTACTTCTTCTGTTGGGGGAGAAGGAAAAACATTTTGTTCAATAAATTTAGCAACTGTTTTTGCTTTAAGTGAAAAGAAGACTGTTGTTGTCGGGTTAGATTTAAGAAAGCCAAAAATGTCGGATGACTTTCAAATTAATAAGGATATAGGCTGTGTAAATTATTTGATAGGGCAAAAGTCTTTAGACGAGATTATTCAGCATACACATATTCCATATTTAGACATTATTGTTGCCGGTCCTGTTCCTCCAAATCCATCTGAACTTATTATGAGTGAAAATATGGCGACAATGCTTGAAGAACTTCATCATAGATACGATTATATTATTTTAGATACACCTCCTGTTGGTTTAGTTTCTGATGCGATGGAGTTAGCTCCTTATTGTGATGCGGTTTTATATATTGTAAGGCAAAATGTTACTAAAAAATCAATGCTTTCAATACCTAATGAAAAGCAAAAAAACGGAGAGTTTACTAATTTGAGTTTGCTACTTAATGGTTTTGAAAATAAAGCTAAGTATGGTTATGGTTATAACTATGGTTACGGTTATGGCTATGGTTACGGTTATGGAGAGTATGGAGAATCATCAGGCTATTATGAACAACCTAAAAAACAATCTTTTATAAATAAATTAAAAAATATTTTTAGAAGATAATGAAGCAAAAGATATTGATTACAGGAGGAGCAGGTTTTATAGGCTCTAATTTGTGTGAGTATTTTTTATCAAAAGGATATAAAGTTACGTGTCTTGATAATTTTGCTACAGGGTATAAACATAACATAGAGTCTCTATTTTCGAATCCGGATTTCGAATTAATAGAAGGAGATATTCGTAAAATAGAAGATTGTCAAAAAGCCGTGGAAGGAGCTACTTATGTTTTGCATCAAGCAGCTTTAGGTTCAGTACCACGCTCGGTAAAAGATCCGATTACTAGTAATGAAACTAACGTTTCAGGCTTTTTAAATATGTTAGTTGCTGCCAGAGATGCAGGAATTAAAAGGTTTGTATATGCGGCAAGTTCCTCTACTTACGGTGATTCAGAGAGTTTACCAAAAGTAGAAAATATAATTGGGAAACCACTCTCTCCTTATGCAATTACTAAGTATGTTAATGAGCTCTATGCTGATGTTTTCAGTAAAATATATGGTATTGAAACTATTGGGTTAAGATATTTTAATGTTTTTGGACGCAAACAAGATCCTAACGGAGCTTATGCGGCTGTAATACCTCTTTTTGTGAAGAAGTTTATCAATCACGAGAGTCCTGTTATTAATGGGGATGGAAACTATTCCAGAGATTTCACCTATATTGATAATGTAATTCAGATGAATGAATTAGCAATGACTACAGATAACCTCGAAGCAGTTAATACCGTATATAATACAGCTTTTGGAGATAGGACAACTTTAAATGATTTAGTAAATTATTTAAAAGAGTTTTTATCTGAATATGACCCGGAAATAGCTAACATTGAAGCCATTCACGGTCCTAATCGTATAGGAGATATTCCACATTCATTGGCAAGTATAGATAAAGCAAGAAAATTATTGAATTATAATCCTAAATATTCAATGAGAGAGGGGTTAAAAGAGGCTGTAAAATGGTATTGGCAAAATCTAAAATAATAATTAGTAATTTATAACACACATAGTATGAAAGTTAAAAATATATGCTGTATCGGAGCCGGGTATGTAGGAGGACCAACAATGAGTGTTTTGGCATATAAATGTCCGGACATAAAAGTTACAGTAGTAGATTTAAACGAAAAGAGAATTAATGATTGGAATAATGCTGATGTAACCAAAATTCCGATTTATGAACCTGGATTGAGTGATATTGTTCAGCAGGCAAGAGGAAAAAATTTGTTTTTTTCGACAGATATAGAAAAAGGGATTATTGAAGCTGATATGATTTTTATTTCAGTGAACACTCCAACCAAGACTTACGGAGAAGGAAAAGGAATGGCAGCGGACTTAAAATACATTGAATTGGCTGCAAGGCAAATAGCATCATTATCAACTTCAGACAAAATCATTGTTGAAAAATCAACACTTCCGGTGCGTACGGCAAGTGCTATTAAAGATATTTTGTACAACACAGGAAATGGTGTAAAATTCCAAATTTTATCTAATCCGGAATTTTTGGCTGAAGGTACAGCCGTTCAGGATTTGTTAAATCCCGATAGAGTATTGATAGGAGGAGACACTTCGAGTGAAGAAGGAAATAAAGCTATTCAAGCCCTGGTTGATATTTATGCCCAATGGGTTGATAGAGAAAAGATTTTAACAACTAATGTTTGGTCTTCCGAGTTATCAAAACTTACAGCTAATGCGTTTTTGGCACAAAGGGTTTCTTCTATAAATGCTATTTCGGAATTATGTGAAAAAACCGAAGCAGATGTATCAGAAGTAGCAAGAGCTATCGGAATGGACTCAAGAATAGGAAATAAATTTTTAAAAGCTTCTGTAGGATTCGGAGGTTCATGTTTTCAAAAGGACATTTTGAATTTGGTTTATATTTCTAAGTCATATGGGCTTGATGAAGTTGCTGAATATTGGGAACAGGTTATTAAGATGAATGACCATCAAAAGAATCGATTTTCGCGAAATATTGTGAAAAAACTGTACAATACTGTTTCAGATAAGAAAATTGCATTTTTAGGATGGGCATTTAAAAAAGATACTAATGATACAAGAGAATCGGCAGCAATATATGTGGCAGATAACTTACTGAATGAGCATGCCAATATCTATGTTTATGACCCTAAAGTAGCTGAGCATCAAATATATTTTGATTTAGATTATTTAAACTCTCGTTCATCAGAGGAAAATAAGGAGCGATTGAAGGTAGTAGGAGACCCGTATAAAGCAATTGAAAAAGCTCATGCTGTTGCTATATTAACTGAATGGGATGAGTTTAAAACTTATGACTGGAAAAGAATCTATGATTCAATGCTGAAACCTGCTTTTATTTTTGACGGGAGAAATATTTTGGATAAAAAGAAATTAGAAGAAATAGGGTTTATATATCAAGGGATTGGGAATTAATAAATTAGAGTGTTTTGGCTGTATGATTTTATATGGAAGGTACAGCTCAAATGTAAATACAATACAATCAAAATGAAAAAGATACTTATAACAGGAGGGGCGGGATTTATAGGATCTCACGTGGTAAGGTTATTTGTAACCAAGTATCCGGAATATCATATTTATAATTTGGATGCCTTGACCTATGCAGGGAATCTTGAAAATATTTCAGATATTGAAAATGCTTCAAACTATACATTTATAAAGGGAGATATAACAGATGCGAGTTTTATAGATGCTATTTTTGAGAAACACCGGTTTGACGGAATCATCCATTTAGCAGCAGAATCACATGTAGATAGGTCAATTACAGACCCATTGGCTTTTGTTAAAACTAATGTTATAGGAACAATGAACTTGTTGAACTCCAGCAGAAAAATTTGGAGAGACAGTTTTGAAGGAAAACGTTTTTATCACATAAGTACAGATGAAGTTTATGGAAGTTTAGGAGAAGAAGGATTTTTTGTAGAGACAACACCTTATAGTCCAAATTCACCATATTCAGCATCTAAAGCATCTTCAGATCATTTTGTGAGAGCTTATGGTGAAACTTATGGGTTACCTTTTGTTATATCAAATTGTTCAAACAATTATGGAGCTAATCAGTTTCCCGAAAAATTAATTCCCCTTTTTATAAATAACATTATCAATAATAAACCACTTCCGGTTTACGGAGACGGAAATTATACACGTGATTGGTTGTTTGTGAAAGATCATGCTTTAGCCATCGATTTAGTTTTCCATAAAGGAAAAAACAAAGAAACCTATAATATAGGAGGTTTTAACGAGTGGAAAAACATTGATTTGGTAAAACTCTTGTGTAAATTGATGGATGCTAAATTGGGTAGAGTAGAAGGAGAATCAGAAAAATTGATTACTTATGTAAAAGACCGTCCCGGGCATGATAAGCGATATGCGATTGATGCAACAAAAATAAATAGAGACTTGGGTTGGAAACCTACTGTTACCTTTGAACAAGGATTAGCCCAAACCATAGATTGGTATTTGAAAAATGAAAAATGGCTGAAGAATGTAACTTCAGGGGAATATATGAATTACTACAAAAAGCAATACGAATAAAATGAAAGGGATTATACTTGCCGGAGGTTCAGGAACCAGACTACATCCGCTAACATTGGCTGTCAGTAAACAATTAATGCCTGTTTATGATAAACCAATGATTTATTATCCATTATCGACATTGATGTTGGCAGGAATTAGAAAAATTTTGATTATTTCCACCCCACATGATTTACCTCATTTCAAAAAGCTATTAGGAGATGGTTCTCAAATCGGTTGTAGATTTGAGTATGCAGAACAGCCGGAACCTAATGGATTAGCTCAAGCATTTGTAATTGGAGAAAAATTTATTGGTAAAGATAAGGTAGCTTTAGTACTGGGGGATAATATTTTTTATGGAAGTGGGATGTCTAAACTCTTAAGAGCCTCGGCAGATCCGGACGGGGGAATTGTTTTTGCTTACCCGGTTAATGATCCTGAACGATACGGAGTAGTAGAATTTGATCAAAATAAAAAGGCTATTTCAATAGAAGAAAAACCTAAAAATCCCAAATCGAATTATGCAGTTCCGGGATTGTATTTTTATGACAATGAAGTGGTAGAAATTGCCAAGAACATCAAACCTTCGGCACGAGGAGAATACGAAATAACAGACGTAAATAAACATTATTTAGCTAAAGGTAAATTAAAAGTAAGTGTTTT
>CAZVQI010000002.1:0-58834 GCA_964629155.1 uncultured Flavobacterium sp. | reverse complement strand
GCTAAACCTATCTGCATTAGTATAGGGATAAAATCAATTTGTGTAGATTCCATTACAATAAATTCTAAATTCCACAAATATACGTACGATTGTCAATATGGCAAAAAAACACTTATAATTAGCAAATAACAAAATGTAATTTTTATTCATTCTAAATAACAAGAATTCAACCGAATAAGATAAATTATTTGCTTTATCAGATTCTCAAAAAGCCAATACAAAAAACTATCTTTGCTGTATGAATGCAGAGGATATTTTTTCGATAAAAAACAACAAAGAGTTTACAAAAACAGCTCTTAAAATTTTTCGTTTTCAATACGAAAACAACACTGTTTATCGCCAATTTTGTGATTTATTAAAAACCGATATAACTCAGGTAAAAACGCTGGAAACAATCCCATTTTTACCCATTGAATTTTTTAAATCTCACCAAATCCTTTCTTCTAAAAAACCGATAGAAATTATTTTTACCAGCAGCGGAACAACTTCACAGAACACCAGTTCTCACTTGGTAACTGATGTTTCAATATACGAGCAGTCTTATCTGCAAGGTTTTTCTACATTTTATGGAAATATAGAAAATTATGTGGTTTTGGCTTTACTCCCTTCCTATTTAGAAAGAACAGGTTCTTCGCTGATATATATGGTAGAAGATTTAATTAAGAAAAGTAACCATGCTGAAAGTGGTTTTTATTTACATAATTACAATGAACTTTCCGAAAAACTCATTGCTCTTGACAATTCAGGACAAAACGTATTATTAATAGGAATTACTTATGCCCTTTTGGATTTGGTAGAAAGACAAAAATTCAACCTAAAAAACACAATTATTATGGAAACAGGAGGAATGAAGGGCAAAAGGAAAGAAATAATTCGAGAAGATTTACACCAAATCCTCCGAAATGGATTTGGTGTTTCTGCTATTCATTCCGAATACGGAATGACTGAGCTTTTATCTCAAGCTTATTCCACCGGAAACGGATTTTTTGAAACACCCTCTTGGATGCAAATTCTGATAAGAGACACCGAAGACCCTTTTAGCTATGTAAAAACTAACAAAACAGGCGGTATTAACGTCATTGACTTAGCCAATATCAACTCGTGCAGCTTTATTGCTACTCAAGATTTAGGCAAAAAACACAATAACGGTAGTTTTGAAGTTTTAGGGCGTTTTGACAACTCCGATATCAGAGGATGTAACCTGATGATATTGTAGCTAATTTTTAATTATTTAGCATTACAGGCATAACAAGCATCGTAATTGTTTCCCCGTCACTCAAACCATCAACAGGAGTAAGTACTCCGGCTCTGTTCGGTAAAGACATCTCAAGAGAAATTTCATCGCTTGCCAAATTGGTTAACATCTCTGACAAGAATCGAGAATTAAAGCCTATTTCCAGATCATCTCCTTGATAATCACAAGTTAGTCTTTCATTGGCTTTATTTGAATAATCCAAATCCTCTGCCGAAATATTCAATTCTGTTCCCGCCATTTTCAAGCGAATTTGATGAGTAGTTTTACTTGAAAAGATAGAGATTCTTCGAACAGAATTCAAAAACAGAGTTCTGTTTATCAGAAGTTTATTAGGATTTTCTTTTGGAATTACTGCCTCGTAGTTCGGATATTTTCCGTCAATCAAACGACACGTCAATGTGTAGTTATCAAAAGAGAAAACAGCATTTGATTCATTGTATTCAACCGTAACCTCTGCATCTGATACGGCTAAAATATTTTTCAAAATATTCAGCGGTTTTTTAGGCATAATAAATTCCGCTGTTTGGTCAGCCTTGACATCCGTGCGAGAATATTTCACTAATTTATGAGCATCCGTAGCTACAAAAATAAGTCCGTCAGGTGTAAATTGAAAGAAAACCCCCGACATTACAGGACGCAAATCATCGTTTCCTGTAGCAAAGATAGTTTTGCTGATAGCTGTAGCTAAAACCTCTGCGGGAACAACCGTTTTAGAAGCGTCTTGTAATGAAATTGCCTTAGGAAACTCTTCTGCATTAGCATAAGCCAAAACATACTTTCCTGAAGAAGAACTGATTTCAATCGTATTGTTGTCTTCAACTGTAAATGTAAGTGGTTGTTCGGCAAAAGTTTTAAGTGTCTCTAAAAGTAAACGTGCAGGTACAGCAATACTTCCTTCCGTATCAGAGTCAATTTCTAATACAGCTGACATAGTTGTTTCAAGGTCAGAAGCTGTAACTGTAAGTTCTTTATTATTGAGTTCAAATAAAAAATGATCTAAAATAGGAATTGTGTTATTACTGTTTACAACACCGCTCAGCACCTGTAACTGCTTTAGTAAAAGAGAACTTGATACTATAAATTTCATATTCATACTCTGTAAATTGTTCAAGCTACAAATATATCGTAATTTGGTCTCAAAAAGAAAATTTGTTAGGCTGTTTTTTCAAAAATCATTCAGAATTTATATTTTCTTTCTCATTCTTGCCACCGGAATATCAAGTTGCTCTCTATATTTTGCAACAGTTCTTCGTGCAATCGGGTAACCTCTTTCTTTTAAAATTTCCGCTAATTTATCATCCGGGTATGGCTTTTGTTTATCCTCTTCTTCAATTACGTTTTGTAGAATTTTTTTAATCTCAATAGTAGAAACATCTTCTCCTTGGTCATTTTTCATAGATTCCGAAAAGAAGTCTTTAAGAAGTTTAGTTCCATACGGTGTTTCTACATATTTACTATTTGCTACTCTGGAAACCGTAGAAATATCAAAACCTATCATATCTGCAATATCTTTGAGAATCATCGGTTTTAATTTTGTTTCATCACCTTCTAAAAAATATTCTCTTTGATATTGCATAATGGCATTCATAGTAATTAAAAGCGTTTCTTGCCGTTGTTTTATAGCATCAATAAACCATTTAGCAGAATCGAGTTTTTGTTTGATAAATTGAACTGCATCTTTCTGCGTACTGGACTTATCTTTAGAATCTTTATAAGTCTGAAGCATTTCCTGATAATCTTTAGAGATGTGCAAAGAAGGCACATTTCTTCCGTTTAACGAAAGTTCTAACTCTCCATCTACAATTCGGATGGTAAAATCAGGAACTATATGTTCTGCAATTTTACTTCCTCCGGCATAAGAACCTCCCGGCTTTGGATTCAACCGTTCAATTTCATCAATAGCTTTTCTGAGTTGCTCTTGAGATACTCCATATTTTTGAAGTAGCTTATCGTAGTGTTTTTTAGTAAAAGCGTCAAATTGATTTTCTATAATATCAAGAGCCAATTCAACAGAATCTGTAGGGGTTTTCCGCTTTAACTGTAAAAGTAAACATTCTTGCAAATCTCTGGCTCCAACTCCGGCCGGTTCTAACTCTTGAACTATTTGCAATATTTTTTCAACAGTTGCTTCATCTGTATAAATCCCTTGTGTAAAAGCCATATCATCAACCAAATCCTGAACCGAACGTCTAATATATCCTACATCATCTATACTCCCTACCAAAAATTCAGCAATTTCTCTTTCAGCATCAGATAAAATAAAGGTATTCAATTGATTGAGTAAATCCTGATGAAAACTCACTTGAGCCACAATTGGAATTTCTCTTTCTTCGTCATCACTACTATAATTATTACTGTGGAGTTTATACTCGGGAGTTTCATCATTGCTTAAATATTCATCAATATTAATGTCTTCCGCTTCAATCCTGTCACTTTCATAGTCATCATAATTATCCTCCGGTGTATCATACTCGGAAGTTTCAAACTCATCCTCCTTCCCCATTTCCAATGCGGGATTCTCTATCATTTCCTCTTTTAATCTTTGCTCAAATGCCTGTGTAGGCAGCTGTATGAGTTTCATCAGCTGAATCTGTTGAGGAGATAGCTTCTGTGAAAGTTTGAGTTGTAAATTTTGCTTAAGCATTATTCGTAACGTATCCTATTTGTATTTGCAAAAATACATAAAATTCCTCTATAATATTGAGTTTACTCACATAACAAAACTTATAAATTTATTTTTATTCACCCTCTCAATTTTCCTTCACTTTTTCCTATACAATCTTCTTTAAAAAACGTTAACAACAAACTTAAATTGAATCATCTTTTCATAAAAAAAGAAAATTTAAACAAACCCTCTCAAAGTAAAACTTAACAAAGAGATTTATTCATAAAAATGTTATACATTTGCGAAAAAATTACAATCCTGTGAATAATAAGATATGGCTCTCCTCTCCTCACCTCGGAGGAGGTGAGCAAAAATATGTCCAAGAAGCTTTTGACAGCAATTGGGTGGCTCCTTTAGGACCTAATGTGAATGGGTTTGAAGAAGATTTAAAAAACTATTTACAAAACAACGTGTTTGTTGCTGCCCTAAGTTCAGGTACAGCAGCTCTACATTTGGGACTTATTCTTTTAGGTGTAAAAAAAGACGATGAAGTAATCTGCCAAAGTATGACTTTTTCTGCTTCGGCCAACCCTATTGTATATCTTGGAGCAATTCCCATTTTTGTAGATAGCGAACCGGACACATGGAATATGTGCCCTACCGCTTTAGAAGATGCTATAAAAGATCGTATAGCAAAAGGTAAAAAACCAAAAGCCATTATTGCAGTTCATTTATACGGAATGCCCTTTAAAGTTGATGAAATAAGAGAAATTTCTAACAAATATGAAATTCCTATTCTCGAAGATGCTGCAGAAGCATTAGGCAGTTCTTACAAAGGGCAAAAATGTGGAACAATAGGAGATATCGGTACACTTTCATTCAACGGAAATAAAATAATAACAACTTCAGGAGGTGGAGCTATTGTTACTCATTCTAAAGAACTTAAAGATAAAGCCGTTTTTTTGTCCACTCAAGCAAGAGATAATGCCCCTCATTATCAACATAGCGAAATAGGATATAATTATCGAATGAGTAATATTTGTGCCGGAGTTGGAAGAGGTCAAATGGAAGTATTAGAACAGCATATTGCTTTAAGAAGAGCTATGCATGATTTTTATTCAAAATATTTTGAGAATATTAATAACATAATGGTACACTCTGAGCCAAACAATGATTTTTACTCTAATCACTGGTTGTCTTGTATTGTTATGGACTCATATGGATCTCGAGAAAAATTAAGATTACTTTTAGAAAAAGAAAATATAGAAAGTCGCCCTCTATGGAAACCTATGCATTTACAACCTGTTTTTGAAAAGTTTCCATATTACGGAAATACGATTTCTGAAACTTTATTCCAAAAAGGATTATGCCTACCTTCCGGCTCTAATTTATCCGATAAAGACAAAGAAAGAATCTCTTTGGTTTTTAACCAGTTTTTTTAGTTTTTCTTAAAAAAATCTCTATCTTCGTTGAGTAAGTCTAAATGACAAACTGTTTTTATGAAAAAAAACATCAGAAAAGAACATTCAAGAAATATTTTACACTTTTATGGGGAAAAACTGAGTACCACTCTAAAAAATCTCGGTTACTTACCTCGTTGGATTATTTTGTGCATAGATATTTTTATTATATGCCTATCGGCTTTTTTGACTTACATCATTTTAAAACAATTTGGTGAATACTATATACTTCCAAATTATACAGTAGAAGGTGTGGTCTTATATATATTTACCAATTTATTATTTTTTAGAGTTTTCAGAATATATTCAGGGATTGTAAGATATTCTTCTTATGTTGATGCTTTTAAAATTCTTTTTTCTCAAACAGCTACATTTATCATTTTTTTGTGTGTAAATGCTATTTTCTTTTTGATTGAAAAAAGCTACATATTTTCAACTATAGGACTAATTATAAATATAGGTTTTTCTTTTTCAGGATTATTTATTTATAGATTAATTGTAAAGCAAGCCTATGATAAATATATTGCTGACAACGGAAATAAAAACCAAGTCAGAGTAATGATATATGGGGTTGATGCCAATGCAATTTCTGTAGCTAATGCATTGCGTTCAGAAACCCCTTCTCGTTTTAAATTAGTAGGTTTTATAGACAAATACAGTCAAAAAACTACTTCAAAAAGAATTTTAGACCTTCCTATATTTTTCCATAACAAAAAAGTATCTGTAATAATGCGAGCCAATGGAGCAGAAGCTTTAATTATTGCAGACAAATCTTTGCCGAAAGAAGCGCAAGTCTCTATTGTTGAAAATTGCTTGGAATACAATTACAAAGTTTATTCGGTTCCTTTTATTACGGATTGGGAAAATCAAAAAGAAATCTCGAAAAAGATAAAGAGTTTTCAAATTCAAGATTTATTAGAAAGAAAACCTATTGTACTTGATAATAATGGTATTTCAAACCAATTAAAAGGTAAAACAATACTTATCACAGGAGGAGCAGGTTCTATCGGAAGCGAAATAGTGTGGCAAGTTTTGAATTTTTCGCCTAAAAAAGTAATCATATTAGACCAGGCGGAAACCCCTCTACATAACTTGTGCTTAGAAATATCCAAAACAGATTTTTCTTCTAATAAAATATGTCCGGTTATTGCAGATATACGACATCAAAACATAATGGAAAAAATTTTTAGTGAACACTTACCTGATGTTGTGTATCATGCGGCAGCTTACAAACATGTTCCTTTGATGGAAGAAGCTCCATGCCAAGCTATATACACAAATGTATTAGGAACAAAAATAATAGCTGATTTAGCTCACAAATATAATGTGAGTAAATTCGTGATGGTTTCTACCGATAAAGCTGTTAATCCGAGTAATGTAATGGGGGCATCTAAAAGGATTGCAGAAAAATATGTCCAATCTCTATTTTTTAAACTAAAAGCAGAAAACAAAAAACCTCTCACTAAATATATAACTACCCGTTTCGGAAATGTATTAGGATCTAACGGCTCTGTTGTTCCGCTATTTTCTAAACAAATAGAAGAAGGAGGACCTGTAACTATTACCCATCCTGATATCATACGATATTTTATGACTATTCCTGAAGCATGCCAATTGGTACTTGAAGCAGGGGCGATGGGAGAAGGTGGAGAAATCTACATTTTTGATATGGGAAAACCTGTCAAGATTATTGATTTGGCCAGAAAAATGATTAAGTTAGCGGGATTTGTACCTGAAAAAGATATTGAAATAAAAATAATAGGATTACGAAAAGGGGAAAAACTCTATGAAGAGCTCCTAAACGATTCTGCCAAAACAATGAATACTTATCATGAAAAAATAATGATTGCGAAAGAACATTGTGAGGACTATGATATTTTAGTTGCTAAAATTGACCAATTAATCTCGAAAGCAGCTGCTTTCGAGAAAGAAGAAGTAGTAATGATGATGAAAAATATAGTTCCTGAGTTTAAAAGCATGAATTCTATTTATCAGGAATTAGACAGGATAAATTAAATTTATATTAACCCACCTTGCTTTATTAAATAAATTATTTAGAACTTATTACAGAAAAAATTACTTTTGTGCACTTTATATTTAGTCATTTTAATTTAGCGAAAACAATAATAATGAAAAATTATATAAAAAAACTTTCTGTTTTTACTTTCTTATTGACCTCATTGATTCTAAGTTCTTGTGCTTCCAGAAAAAAAATTGTCTACCTTCTTGACGTTGACAACCATCAAACACAAATTTCTGCTTCCTATGAACCCATATTACAACCTGATGACTTACTTAGTATTATTGTAAACTCTCAACATCCGGAACTTTCAATCGATTTTAACCCTAAAATGATAGGCTTTCAACCTACCGATGAATCGTCAAATACAAATACTCGATTACAAACTTACCTTATAGATAAAGAAGGGTTTATTGTTTTTCCTATTATTGGAAAAATTAAATTAGGAGGACTTACAAAGTCCCAAGCTGTAGAAATTCTTACGGAAACTATTAAACCCTATATTTCTGACGCTACAATAAACATGCGTCTTCTTAATTTTAAAATATCTGTTCAAGGTGAGGTTAATAGACCTGGTACTCATAGTATAAACACCGAAAGAGTAACTCTTTTACAAGCTTTAAGTATGTCAGGAGATTTAACCATTTACGGCAGAAGAGATAATATATTGATTATAAGAGAAAAAGAAGGTAAAATCACCTCTAATAGAGTTGATATTACTACTCCTGATTTTATAAATTCCGAATTTTACTATTTGACCCCAAACGATATTGTATATGTTGAGCCTAACAAAACCAGAATCAATTCTTCTGCTGTAGGGCCTAATATTTCGGTAATGTTGTCCGCTCTATCTGTTTTAACATCCGTAATATCTGTAATTGTTGTAATAACAAGATAATTTTAACTATGAATAATAATTCTCAAGACAATTTTTTTGACGACGATAAAACAGAAAGCCTAAATTTAAGAGAACAAGTAGAGCTTTATCTTGTTCATTGGAGATGGTTTGTTTTAGCTATCATTTTAATGCTAGTCGGAGCCCACCTCTACTTAAGATACTCTACCCCCATTTATCAAGCAGCTTCTGTTATTATGCTAAAAGATGATTACAGAGGAGGAACAGCTAATGAGTTGTCTTTCTTTTCTGATTTAGGAGTACTAAAAGGAACTAAAGATAATGCAGAAAACGAAATGGAAATTCTGCGTTCCAGAACACTCTCCGAGAAAGTCATTGAAAAACTAAATCTAAATATATTATATTATAAAGACGGAAAAATTAAGTCTTTTGATTTATACAAAAAATCACCTATTAATATTGACATTATTGAGTTAAGTGATGAATCAAAACTTATAGGTTCTTTAAAGTTTGAAGTAGAAGGAATTAACAACAACACCTTTCTTCTTTCTTTTCAAGAAAAAAAAATAGGGGAATACAAATATGGAGATACATTAGTAAACAATTTAGGAAAGTTTGTACTCAATAAAGTTGAAGAAAATTTTTCAAATGACCAATTCAGTATTTCCATAATAATTGAATCTGTAAAAAAAGTTGCTCAAGCATATAGAAATCAGTTACAAATTCGCCTGTTAGGAAAATACACTAGTGTTTTAGAGCTTACTGTACTTCATTCTAATAGACAAAAAGCAGAAGATTACCTCAACACTCTTATTGAATTATATAACTCTGAAGGTATTGCTGACAGACGTTTTATTTCAGAAAATACATTAGACTTCCTTTCTAAAAGATTATCTGTATTAGCCGAAGAATTAGAGGAGGTAGAAGGAGAGGCGGAAAAATTCAAGAAAAAAAATCATGTTACTGATATAATTACAGAGGCCAAAGTATGGGTTGAAAATGCCAGTGAATTTGAAAAAAAATATATTGATATCAATAACCAAATAGAAATTATTGATAATGTAATTACTGGATTTATAGATGAAGATACAACAGGTAAAACTTTTCCTATGTTGGACCCTCTTACTTCTGATCCGGCATTAGCTACTGCAATTGATGAACACAATCGTCAAGTATTACGTAGAAATAATTTAGCTCAAAGTGCCGGTCCGGAAAACCACAAAATAAAACAACTTGATCAACAAATAGAAGCTTATAAAAAAGCTATTCGAGGTAATTTGGTACAATTAAAATCAAATCTACTTATAACACGGTCTGAAATCAGTAAACAAAGGGGAAATTTGAGTGGTAGGATAAATACTATTCCTACCTTAGAAAAAGAATTCAAAGGTATTGGAAGACGACAAGGAATAAAAGACGCACTCTATTTATACCTTCTTCAAAAAAGAGAAGAAACTGAAATTTCTTTGGTTGCAATGGCTCCTAATGCAAAAATTATAGATTCTGCTCAAACTTTAGACACTCCTGTTTCTCCAAAAGGAAAAATAATATATATAGCCGCTTTTATTTTGGGAATACTTATTCCTTTTGCTATTATATATCTTATAAACTTAATGGATACTAAAGTTAAAAGTCGTTTGGATGTTGAAAAACTTTTAACAATACCTTTCTTAGGAGATGTTCCTCACTCGGAGTCTAATGAAGAAATTATAAAGCCTTCCAGTCGTTCGGGGTCAGCAGAGGCTTTAAGAATAATTAGAACCAACATGGAATTTATACTAAGTCAAGTTCCTGAGGGACAAGCAAAAACAATTTTTGTAACTTCAACTCTTCCAAAAGAAGGAAAAACTTTTATAGCTATTAATCTTGCAGGAACCTTTGCTCTATCGGGTAAGAAGACATTACTTATAGGTATGGATATTCGTAATCCAAAATTTTCTGATTATCTGAAAACACCACCTAAAGGACTTACTTCCTATTTAGCTTCAAATGATATTGATATAGACTCTATAATTGTAAAACAAGAAGGTTATAAAGAATTTTACGTTATTCCTCCGGGAATTATTCCTCCAAACCCTGCAGAACTCTTGATGAGTACCAAAGTAACTGAAATGTTCTCGTATCTTAAAACACAATTTGATTATATTGTAGTAGATACAGCACCTGTAAGTTTAGTAACAGACACCTTACTTATTGCCCAAAATGCAGACGCATTTATATATGTAATCCGAGAAAATTATCTAGATAAGCGTCTGCTTCATTTCCCTCAAAAATTGTACTTAGAGAAAAAACTACCGAATATGTCTGCTCTTTTAAATGATACTTATTCGAGAAAAGGTTATGGATATGGATATGGTTATGGTTATGGATACGGTTATGGTATAGAAAAAGAAAAATCTCCTTGGTATAAACGTTTATTTACTTTTGGAAAATAATTGTAAAAACGAGAAGATTATAGCTTTTTAGCTTCGTTCCAATATATATCCATTTCTGCTAAAGTCATCTCCGATAAAGGTTTTCCAATCTCGAGAGATTTTTCTTCGAGATACTTAAATCTTTTGATGAATTTTTGGTTGGTTTGCTCAAGAGCATCTTCAGGATTTACATTTAAAAAACGAGCATAATTAATCATAGAAAACAAAACATCTCCAAATTCCTGCTGGATTTTTTCGTGATTTTTGTTTTTTATTTCATTTTGGAGTTCATTTATTTCTTCTTGAACTTTCTCCCAAACTTGATTCGGTTCTTCCCAATCAAAACCAACTGCTTTTACTTTTTCCTGAATTCTATTAGCTTTAACCATAGCCGGAAGGCCTTTAGGCACCCCCTCTAAAACAGATTTACGACCTTCTTTCAATTTGAGTTTCTCCCAGTTTCGTTTCACATCTTCTTCATTTTCAACTTTTACATCTCCGTAAATGTGAGGGTGTCTGTGAATAAGTTTTTCGCAAATTCCATTAGCAACATCTGCAAAATCAAAATCTCCAGTTTCTGAGCCTATCTTTGAATAAAAAACAATGTGTAAAAGCAAATCACCTAATTCTTTTTTTATCTCCTCCATATTATTTTCAATAATAGCATCTCCTAATTCATACGTTTCTTCAATAGTGAGATAGCGGAGTGATTGTAGTGTTTGCTTTTTATCCCATGGACATTTTTCTCTCAAATCATCCATAATATCTAAAAGACGAGACATTGCTTGTAACTTTTGCTCTTTGCTCATGTTTAATTCTTTTTTTATAAATTATCATTCAACTCTTTAAAAAAGAAAAAACCCGAAAATTCGGGTTTGTATTTATTGCTCTCTCTCTTTCATTTTTTCCTTGATTTTCTCCTCAAGTTCTTCCATCAGTTCGGGATTATCCTTAAGGATTTGCTTTACAGCATCTCTTCCTTGTCCTAATTTAGTATCACCATAACTAAACCAAGAACCACTTTTTTTAATAATTTCAAAATCTACCCCCAAATCAAGAATTTCTCCTGTTTTTGAAACTCCTTCTCCATACATAATATCAAATTCTGCTGTTTTGAAAGGAGGAGCTACCTTGTTTTTAATAATTTTTACTTTTGCTCTGTTTCCTATTACATTTTCTCCATCCTTAATGGATGTTGATTTTCTAATATCTATACGAACCGAAGCATAAAATTTAAGAGCATTTCCTCCTGTTGTAGTTTCGGGATTTCCAAACATTACTCCTATTTTATCTCGCAGTTGGTTTATAAAAAATACCGTACAGTTAGTTTTACTGATAGCTCCAGTCAATTTTCGGAGAGCTTGAGACATCAAACGAGCGTGTAATCCCATTTTAGAATCCCCCATTTCTCCCTCAATTTCACTTTTAGGAGTAAGAGCAGCAACCGAATCTATCACTACTACGTCAATTGCTCCCGAACGAATAAGATTCTCTGCTATTTCCAAGGCTTGTTCTCCATTGTCAGGTTGAGAAATAATAAGTTCGTCTACATTAACCCCTAACTTTTTAGCATAATTTCTATCAAAAGCATGCTCAGCATCAATAAAAGCTGCTATACCACCTGATTTTTGGGCTTCTGCAATAGCATGAAGTGTCAAAGTAGTTTTTCCTGATGATTCAGGTCCATAAATTTCAATTATTCTCCCTCTCGGATACCCGTTTACTCCCAGAGCCAAATCTAATCCCAATGACCCTGAAGGAATAGTATCTACTTCTTCAACTGCTTTATCTCCTAATTTCATTACGGTTCCTTTCCCGTAAGTTTTATCCAGCTTATCAAGCGTAAGTTGTAACGCCTTCATCTTTGCTTCTTTTTCCGCACTCATTTTTCAAAATTTTATTTCGTAAAAATACTTATTTTTTAAGATTTGACAATATCATTTTTTGGATTAAGTTTTCCTCCGGAAAAGTCCAAAAATATATTAAACAAAAATCGTGTATCCTGTCAAAGCTAACAAATAAGCCAAAATTGTCATTCCGGTCAATTGTATCAATGTCCATTTCCAAGAGTTTGTTTCTTTTCTTACAGTAGCTACAGTAGCCACACATTGCAAAGCCACCGCATAAAACAATAGTAATGAAACTCCTGTTGCCAAAGTAAAGACTTTTTTCCCGCTATCAGAAAAAGTAGCCATTTCCATTCTATGCTTAACCGTACCTTCATCTTCCGGATTTTCAACGCTATATATGGTAGCCAATGTCCCTACAAAAACCTCTCGAGCTGCAAATGAGGTAATGATAGCAATACCTATTTTCCAGTCATAACCAAGTGGTTTTATAATAGGTTCTATTGTTTTACCCATCATCCCTATATAAGAATTTTCTATTTGAAATGAAGCTATTTCGGCTTCAAGTTCTTGGGGAGATTTATTGCTGTTTGTGAATCGAGCACTTACAATTTCTTCTGCTTGGTCAAATTTATCACCTCCATGGGAAGCTAAAAACCAAAGAATAACAGACACGGCTAAAATGATTTTTCCGGCATTAAAAACAAAAGTTTTGGTTTTTTCAACCACTGTATAAAATATATTCTTGAACAATGGCAATTTGTATGAAGGCATTTCAATCACAAAATATGATTTGCTTCTCATTTTGATAATTCTATTCAAAATCATCGAAGAAATCAAAGCAAAGATTACTCCCAAAAGATACATTCCTAAAAGGGCTAAAGCCTGAGCATTAATAACCCCAAATACTGTTTTTTCAGGAATAATCAAGGCAATAAGTATAGTATAAACCGGCAATCGTGCTGAACAAACTGTAAAAGGAGTAACTAAAATAGTAATAAGGCGTTCTTTCCAATCTTCAATATTTCGGGTAGCCATAATAGCAGGAATTGCACAGGCATTTCCGGAGATTAAAGACACTACACTTTTTCCGCTCAACCCGAATTTTCGCATTACTTTATCCATCAAGAAAACCACTCGCGACATATATCCGGTTTCTTCCAAAAAAGCTATAAATAAAAATAAAATGGCTATTTGAGGTACAAAAATCACTACCCCTCCTATTCCGGGTATTATTCCTTGACTTATTAAGTCGTTGAGTTTTCCGTCAGGTAAAAGCCCTGAAACATATTCTGAAACAGCTGCAAATCCATCATCAATAAAATCCATAAAAGGAGCTGACCAAGTGAAAATTGCCTGAAACATCAACAGTAACAACCCTAAAAAAATCAAATATCCGAAAACTTTATGAGTCAGGATTTTGTCTAACTTTGAGTCAAAATCCGTTGCTCTTGATTTATCAATTGAATAGTTATTCTTAAGAACTTCTGCAATAAACCGATATCTTTTAACCGTTTCCTGATGTTGTTCTTTTCTAATTTCAGATTGTCTTTTTTTGTCTTCAATTTCTTGAAAGCCTATTTCGTAAGTCTCTGAAAGCCATTTTTTATACAAAGAAGCGTCCTCAGAATAAATTGTTCGTCGGGAAAAATCTTCATATCGGGCAATGGCACTTTTTAATTCGGAAATTCCCTTGTTTTTTCGAGTGCTTGTCAGGATTATCTTTGTATCTAATTGCTTTTCTAACTTTTCAATCTCGATTGAAATCCCCTTTTTTTGCATTTGGTCTTCCATATTGATAACTAATAATGTCGGAAGTCCTAAATCCTTTATTTGAGTAAACAAAAGCAGATTTCTCTTAACATTTTCAATTTCTGCCACCACCACTACAAGGTCGGGGGTATTTTGCAAAAGATATTTTGTAGCCACACTCTCGTCAACCGAAGTAGGATTCAAGCTATAAGTCCCGGGCAGATCAATAACATTTACTTTTTGCCCGTATTCTAAATGAAAAGAACCTTGTTTTTTATCAACTGTAATACCCGGATAGTTTCCTGTTTTTTGATGTAAACCGGTAAGTGTATTAAACAAAGAGGTTTTTCCGGTATTCGGATTTCCTGCCAAAGCAATATGAATAGAATTACTCATAGAATTTTTACAGTTTTTCAACTTCGATTTGTTTTGCAGTTTCTTTTCGGATAGCCACCCGAGTGTCATTTATAATGAAGTAATACGGGCATCCCAAAGGTGCAATCTGTAAAAGTTCTACCTCATTATCAGGTAAACAACCCAACTCTACAAGTTTTAAAGGAATTAATTGTACATCAAACTGTTTGATCACTGCTTTTTCTCCTTTTTTAAGTTGACTTAGAAGCATTAGCATTTTTGTTTATGACGAATTACTAACAAAAGTATTCAAGTTTAATTACAAAACACAAAATCTCACAGGCTTTTTGAAAAAGCTGTGAGATTTAATGAAGTTAAAATTAAAGAATAAAAATCCGATTGAATATTATTTATTCCTGTTTTTCGTCTTTACTGTTTTTTGGAGGTGTGTCTTCCCCTTTGGCAGCGTCTTTAAATTCTTTGATTCCGCTTCCTAAACCTCTCATCAGTTCAGGAATTTTCTTACCTCCGAACAAAAGCAAAATCACCAAAACAATAACAATTATTTGAGGAGTTCCAATCATTCCTAAGAATATCGACAACGTATTCATAATTATAATAATAAATATAATATAGGACAAAGGTACAAATAAATATTTCTTTACTATGGATTCCTCTGTAAAATTTATTTTCAGTTTTAAAGGTTTAAATTCCTCTTGAGAAAATCAACTTCTCTAATTCATCTGCTATTTTACGGTCATTAGAAAGTCGAGGGACTTTGTTTTGTCCTCCTAATTTTCCTTGAGATTTCATATAATTTTGAAATCCGTGTGGAGGGACTTTTGTTATTACTAATCTTCTCAAAATATTTCCTGAAATCAAATCATCATAATACGTATTTTGCTTTCGCATTTCATCATCAATTTTCAGGGCAAATTCTTCTATATTTTCCGGTTGATTTTCAAATTCAATAAACCACTGATGATATGGCAATCCGCTTTCAGGATTCACTTGTGGAGCTACAGTAAATTCATTAACAGACACATTTGTTCCCTCCATAGCTTTTTGTAAAGCATATTCAACTTCTTTTCCAATCACATGTTCTCCAAAAGCCGAAATAAAATGCTTAATCCTTCCGGAAACAATAATCCTATAGGGCTTTATTGAAACAAATTCAACCATATCTCCAATATTATAAGCCCAAAGTCCCGCATTGGTTGAAATAATCATTACATAATTTACTCCGAGTTCAACCTCACCTATGGTATAACGTTTAGGATTTTTATTGAAAAAATCATCTGCTTTTATAAACTCATAGAAAATTCCCGAGTTTAAAAGAAGTAACATTCCTTTTTCATCTTGTCTGTCTTGATAAGCAAAAAAACCTTCTGAAGCAGGAAATAATTCGATACTGTCTATCTTTTTACCTATCAAACTCTCAAATTTAGCTCGATACGGTTCAAAATTTACACCTCCATAAATAAACAATTTGAAATGCCTAAACACCTCACCAATGGATTTTCCTGTTTTTTCCTGAATTTTTTCGAAATACATTTGTACCCAAGGCGGAATTCCCGAAATAAGAGTCATTTTTTCCGGTAATGTCTCTTCAATAATTGCTTCAAGTTTAGCTTCCCAATCTTCAATGCAATTGGTTTTATAAGAGGGTAGCCTGTTCTTTTGTAAATACATAGGAACATAATGAGCGACAATTCCCGAAAGTCTTCCGAATTTGATTCCGTTTTTTTCTTCTAACTCCGGACTTCCTTGCAGAAAAATCATTTTCCCGTCAACAAAATCTGTTTTGCCTGTTTGGTAAATATAATGTAAAATTGCATTTCGAGCAGCAGCAATATGTGTAGGCATTGATTCTTTGGTAAGCGGAATATATTTCGCTCCGGATGTTGTTCCTGAAGTTTTAGCAAAATATAAAGGTTTTCCTCTCCAAAGTACGTCTTTTTCTCCTTTTATGATTCTTTCAATATATGGTTTTATGCCCTCATAATCCCGAACAGGAACATTTTTTGCGAAATCTTCGTAGGAGGTAATTTTGTCAAAATTGTGCTCTCTCCCGAAAGCTGTATTTTTAGCGTTTGCAATAAGTTGTCGGAAAATTCTCTTTTGTGTTTGCACAGGGTTTTCAGACCATTTTTTTGTCTGAATTACCACTATTTTAGCTACTATTGTTGAGAGAAAACTTTTAACAGACATTATTCAAAATCAATAAAATGAGTTGGGTCAACAGGATGACCGTTTTTCCAAAGTTCAAAATGTAGGTGTACTCCTGTAGATTGTGTCCCTGTATTTCCTGCTGTAGCAATTACTTCTCCTGAACGTACTATATCTCCTTGAGACTTAGTAAGTGTTTGACAATGTTTATAAACCGACATAATCCCCTCGGCATGATTAACAATAATCACATTTCCATTGGTTGGAGTCCAGTCTGCAAAAAGAACCGTTCCGTTTGCTATAGTCTTTATAGGTGTTCCCGAAGCTAAAGCAATATCTACGGCATAATGCTTTTCTTTTGCATCGAATCCGGTAGTAATAAGCCCCTGTGCAGGAGAAAACAACACTAAATCTACTTTATGTTCCGCTTTTTCAAATAAATTGTATTTGTCTTCAGCAGCTACTTCATTTCTCAAAATAGAATCTTCTTTTGACGGAATAAAATCAGCTTCAGAAATACGCTCAATATTTGTGGTTCTTAAAGAATCTTTATTTAAAGCCAAAGGTTCCATTTCCCCCATCAACACTTTACGTATGGATTCCATATAGGCATTATTTTGTTTCAAAACATTCTGAAGTGAATCAGACTTTATGGTTAACTCCATAACTTGTTTGTTAAGCTGAGGTGATGAATAGCCGGGGATATATTCTCTTAAAGAAGTAAATGCAATTACATAAGTAGTAAGTGTAAGCATTATAATAGATACTACTGTAAGCAACACAAAAACATTCATTAAGTTTAGTCTTAAAGAAAATCTTTCCTCAAAGGTATCTTCATTAAGTAACACCAACCTGTTTTTGTTAAACAAGCGATTTCTTAACGATTTCTTTTTTATAGGCTTCTTTGTCATTAGTAACACATTAGTGTTTAATATAACAACAAAAGTACCCAAATAAAACTTTCTCACAAAGCAAGGAAAATCATATTTTTTGTTTTTTAAGCTTTGTAATTGATTTAAACAGGAATTTATCTTTTTAAGATTTTTATATTTTATTGAACGCTACCAGTAAATAACTAATTTTTAAGTTATAAAACTCTCTAAGAAATAAATTTCAACCAAGATAATTTTAGTAAAAATTTAATTTTTGGTATTTTATTAAAAATATTAATGTTTTTGTATATATTTGCCAAGTTAAAAGAACTAAAAGCTACAGATTATAATGAAAAAAAGACTAATACTATCAGTAATTTTTGTGTTTGGCTGCTTAAATATTTCTTTTTCTCAGTACAGACCTTTCGATATAACTCATGAACTAGGAATCACTGCCGGATTTGTTGCAGTCCAGTCTGATTATGGTGAAAATAAAGATTTTAAGTCAAATACCGGAAACACAGGTTTTAACTTTGGTTTAGTTTATTTTGCAGATTTCTCTTACAACCGAGGGGGTTATTTTTCTGAACATTTTAAGGTTAAAGCAGAAATTTCATACACTAAAGCTAACTTTCAACATTACGGTAAATATGTAGATCCAGGGAATACTTCTCTTTTGTCAAAACAACTTAGAGCCATGCATGGTTCTACATCTATAGTAAACTTAGGGGTAGAATTAGTTTGGTTCCCTTTAGACTTAGTAAGTTTTAACTATAGCGAGGGGACATTTAGTCCGTATATCAGCTTAGGAGGGCAATACAACTATTACACTCCTGAAGTTAAATCGGATTTAGGACCTATGGGTAATCCGTTTACTACTCCTGTGAAATTTATGGACGGTTTCACCAATGAAGCCGGAAATACTTTTTCTTTTGTGGGAAGTATAGGAACTAGATATAAAGTTTCAAAAGACGGCGATCTCTTTTTTGATATCAGAGGACAGCAATTCTTTTCAGACTGGATAGAAGGATTAAACCCTGACCGTCAAGTTTATTCTGAAAATAAAAATAACGACTTTTTGATATCAATTAGTGTAGGATACATATTCTTATTAAACTAATTCAATAAAGTTTAAAACAAGAAAATTCTCAATAAAAAACCCGATTCCATCGGGTTTTTCTTTTTCCCGAAAGCAACTTAACAAATCATCTAACAGATTTAACAATCAAATGTATTTGATTTTATTGTAAATTTGTGACTTTGATTTTGTAAGATTGAGATATTTTATTCATTTTTCATATTTCGGAAAACATTATCACGGTTGGCAGAGACAACCTAATGCAATTTCTGTACAAGGAGAACTCACCAAAGCCTTATCATTACTACTGAAATCCGAAATAGAAATTGTAGGTGCAGGTCGTACCGATAGTGGAGTACATGCCAAAGAAATGTACGCTCATTTTGATTTTAACGCTGAAATCAATTCTAAGGAATTAGTCAAAAAACTTAATTCTTTTCTCCCGAAAGATATAGCTGTTTTTGATGTTTTTCGTGTAGATGATGAGGCTCACGCTCGTTTTGATGCCACTCGAAGAACTTATGAATATCATATCCACTTATTCAAAGATGTGTTTAAAAACGATTTTAGTTGGTATTTTTACAAAGATTTAGATATAGAACAAATGAACAAAGCTTGTGAAGTTTTGTTTAAATATACTGACTTTGAGTGTTTCTCTAAATCAAATACTGATGTGTTTACTTATAATTGCAAAATATACGAGGCCTTCTGGAGAAAAGAAGAAAATCACTTGATTTTTACTATCTCTGCTGACCGCTTTTTGCGAAACATGGTCAGAGCTATTGTCGGAACACTTATTGGAGTAGGATTACACAAAACTTCAATTGAGCAGTTTGAAGAAATTATAAAAAGTAAAAACAGATGTAAAGCCGGCTTTTCTGTTCCGGCTCACGGGCTCTATTTAACCAAAATAGAATATCCATTTTTGGAACAGAAAAAAACAAAAAACAAACACAATTAACAGCATGAAATCACGAAATAACAGAGAAGTATTCAGCCGAATAATGGTATTTACAAAGCCTTACAAATGGAGATTCAATGCCATTATTGTATGGTCTATTTCTCTTTCTGTTTTTGCTGCTCTTCGCCCATATTTACTCAAACAAACCGTTGATGAGTATATTGAACCAAAAGACCAATACGGACTGTTGATTTACAT
This sequence comes from uncultured Flavobacterium sp., assembly GCA_964629155.1. Lineage (GTDB taxonomy): Bacteria > Bacteroidota > Bacteroidia > Flavobacteriales > Flavobacteriaceae > Flavobacterium. The sequence continues at coordinate 38,993 of CAZVQI010000002.1, read as the reverse complement.
TACCTTAATGTTATTTGTATTACTTATGGAAGTACTTTCTCAGTTTTATTTTGTCTATTGGGCAAATTGGCTCGGACAAGATATTGTCAAAGATTTACGCGATAAATTGTTTAGCCATATTATCAACTTCCGTATGAAATATTTTGACAATACTGCTGTCGGACAATTAGTTACTCGTTCGGTTTTTGATATAGAATCTATTGCTCGGATCTTCAGTCAAGGGTTATTTATGATTATAAGTGACCTGATGAAAATGAGTGTTGCCATCATTTTTATGCTGTATATGAATTGGAAGCTAACTCTGATTGTACTAATAGCTATGCCTATTCTACTTGTGGCGACCCGAATTTTCCAAAAAAAAATGAAGGGAGCTTTTGAAGAAGTTCGGACTCAAGTGGCTAACCTAAACACATTCGTACAAGAACGATTAACAGGGATGAAGATTGTACAGCTTTTTTCAAGAGAACAAATCGAATACGAAAAATTTAAAGAAATCAACAATAAACACCGAAAAGCTTGGCTTAAGAACGTATTATACAACTCTGTTTTCTTTCCTGTTGCTGATATTGTTTCCAGCATAACTCTTGGGGTTGTTATTTGGTACGGAGCAGGTAATATCATTCAAGGCGGAAGTACTACAATGGGAGATTTGGTAACCTATACAATGCTTGTCGGAATGTTATTCAACCCTCTTCGTCAGATTGCGGATAAATTCAACGAGATGCAAATGGGAATGATTGCGGCTAATCGCGTATTTGATGTTTTGGAAACTGATTTAGCCCAACAAAACGGAAATATTAAAGTTAATTCTTTCGAAGGAAACATTGAATTTAAAGACGTTCGTTTCGGATACAAAGAAGATGAAGAAGTCTTAAAAGGAATAAATCTTACTATTCAAAAAGGAGAAACTTTAGCTATTGTGGGGAGTACAGGAGCCGGAAAGACCACAATCATCAATCTTTTGAACCGATTTTATGAAATCAACAACGGAGAGATATTAATTGACGGAATTAATATAAAACAATATGACCTGGGTAGCTTACGCAAACAAATTTCGGTCGTGCTGCAGGACGTGTTCTTATTTGCAGATACTATTTATAACAACATTACTCTTTATAATCCTGAGATTTCAAGAGAAGAAGTAATCAAAGCCTCAAAGCAAATCGGATTACATGACTTCATTATGGAACTTCCGGGAGGATATGACTATAACGTCAAAGAAAGAGGGGTAATGCTCTCTTCCGGGCAACGTCAATTAATTGCCTTTTTAAGAGCTTATGTAAGTAATCCGAGTATATTGATTTTAGACGAAGCCACCTCTTCAATTGATAGTTATTCGGAGGAACTTATTCAAAATGCAACCGATAAACTGACCCAAAATCGAACTTCCATCATTATTGCTCACAGGCTCACAACCATTATGAATGCAGACCAAATCATTGTAATGGACAAAGGTCAAATTGTAGAAAAAGGCACACACAAACAACTTCTTAAAAACAAAAACGGAGTTTACAAAAACCTTTACGAATCACAGTTTTCGGTTAAGGAAGGGGCTTAGTTTTGTCCTATGCTAAAATTTTGATTATCTTTCGCAACTCAAACTACAAAATACAAATTCTATGACTACAGAAACTACCAACAACTCTGATATCTTTAAATCAAAAGTATTAGGACACCCTTCCGGACTATTTGTTTTGTTTTTTACCGAAATGTGGGAGCGCTTCTCGTTCTACGGAATGAAAATGTTATTGATTTTATTCCTTACGGCTCCCCTTACAGGAATTAACCCGGGATGGGACTGGTCAAGAGAAAATGCTCTGGCTCTTATCGGAACGTATGGTTCTTTGCTTTACCTTACTCCTCTTATCGGAGGATATGTAGCTGATAAAATTACAGGTTATAGGGTTGCTGTGGTTATTGGTTGTGTAGTTATGACCTTAGGGCACGCCTTTATGGCTTTGGAAACCAAAGGCACCTTTTACCTTGGCTTGGCTCTTTTGGTAATCGGAACAGGATTTTTTAAACCAAATATTACTTCCATCATCTCACAAATGTATAAAGGTCATGACGAGAAAAAAGATGGGGCTTATACCATATTCTATATGGGAGTAAATGCAGGGGCTTTCTTTGGAATGATGCTTTGCGGATATTTGGGAGAAAACTTCGGTTGGTCTTGGGGGTTTGGTCTTGCAGGAGTTTTTATGATGTTGGGTTGTTTACAATTTTGGTTAGCAAAACCTATTTTTGGAGAAATCGGAACAAAACCAACAAAAGAAAAATTAGAATTAGCTAAAAAACATGAAACAGAAGAAGATAATGACAAGAGAAACCCGTTTACTATTTTTGACTATGCACTGATTATTATCTCGGCTATCGGGGGACTATTGTTTGTATTTAATGACCCGTTAGAAAAAATTGAAAATATTAACCTTCTTCCTTTCAAAGTAGGTAATCTTAGCGGAACCAACTTTGTAGTAATTATTGGTTTGATTTTATTTATTATACTGTTGATTTCAAGAATTTCGAGATATTCTAAAATAACACGTGACAGAATTATAGCCGTGTGTTTCTGCGGATTATTTACTTTATTCTTTTTTATGGCTTTTGAGCAATCTTTAGGGTCTATGACCATTTTTGCGGATGCTTATACCAACAGAAGCTTAGATGGTTCTGCAGCAATAATTTTTAAAATTATAGATGGCTTACTCACCACAGTACCTCTGATTATCATTACTTGGGTGCTTTTCAAATTATTTGGACAAACTTTTTCTAAAATAAGTTTATCAAACATCTTCTTAGCTATTGCTTTTATCGGAATTTGGTTCTTTGTAATTTTCAGACTGTACAATAAGTTTTCAGAAGAAGGAAGTACTATTGATGCTTCTTGGTTTGGTATTTTGAACTCATTCTTCATCATATCTCTTGCTCCTTTATTTTCAAAATGGTGGGAAAGCAAATATAATCCGAGTGCCGGAATGAAATATGGCTTCGGGTTGATTCTATTAGCTATAGGATTCGGTATATTATCATTCGGGGCATGGGAAATTCCTCAAGGAGCTAAAACAGCTTCTGTAAGTATGGTTTTCTTAATTCTGGCTTATCTTTTCCACACCATGGGAGAGCTTTGTCTTTCTCCTCTCGGACTTTCTTATGTAAGTAAGCTTGTACCTCCGAGGATGATTGGATTTATGTTTGGAGTTTGGTATTTAGCAATTGCAGTAGGGCAAAAATCAGCCGGAGTTATGGGAGGAATGATAGACAAAATTTCGGAAACTTACTCCATCGGAGTCTTTTTCTTGATTTTCACGGTAGTCCCTGCTACAATGGGAATATTAGCCATACTCTTGAGTCCTGTACTCAAAAAACTAATGCACGGAATAAGATAATATTTATAATCCAACAAATAAAAAAAGAGCCTCAAAAGGCTCTTTTTTGTTTTATGGAAGATATAAGATTTTATTTACTCCACTCAGAAATAGAATCTTTGTTTAGCTTAATATAATCTGCATTACCTGCTTTTTCAGCTGCTTCAAGTGAACGTTGCGCAGTTTCAATAGCTCCTTTTTTATCTCCTGCTTTTGCTTGAATAAGTGATTTAAGGCGTAAATACCAAAACGGAGCTTCTTTTCCTGCCATTTCAACAGCTTTATTAATCCATTCTAAAGCCTGATTGATATCTGCTCCTGATTGATAGTAGTAATTAGCTGCTTGATAATATGTGTTTTGATCCGGACCTGCTAAAGCTTTATTGATACTTGCATGAGCAATTTTAGCAGTAGGAACTTCAAATTTTACAGATACCATAGTTTTTTCCCAAGATAATTCAAGGTGTCCGTAATCATTATCTAAAGCATTAATTCCAATGGTAAACGTTTCAACAAAATTTGAAAGTGTTATCGGTTTTACAGTTACTTTAGCAGCTACTTTTTCTTCATTCCATTTCTCAGGTACTCCCCAGTTATTGGTGTCTGTATAAAAATATACATCCCAAGCGTCCGGTTTTGGACTTACAAACAGAGCATACTCTCCCTTTTTTAATGTTTTTCCTCCTATCACTACATCATCTCCAAAATAAACAATCGTGTTTTTGTTAGCTCCTGTTCTCCATATTTTTCCAAAAGGCACAAGATTTCCGAAAATATTCCTTCCTTTAGCACTTGGTCTGGAATACTCAACAGAAACTTCTGTAAGCCCTACTGTTTGATGAACTTTTCCAAGCGGACTCGCTGCAGGAGTCTGAACCTGTGAAAAACCTAACGCTCCCGTCAAAAATACGGTTGCTGCAATAATAATCTTTCTCATCTTTTTACTATTTTAGTTTAAAAAATATTAGCTATAAAGATAGGATTTATATAAATATACTTGTTGTTAAAAAGAAGTTAAGACAGAGCTGTTTTCTTTAAACACTTTACCGGAAATAAATTTTTTATGCTTTAACTCAAAATACCCTCATCACAATCAACCCATTAATCAAAAATCTTTCCCGGATTCAGAATGTTATTCGGGTCAAAAACTTTTTTGATTTTTCGCATCAAATCTAATTCAATTTCCGAAAAAGCAATATCCATATAATCTTTCTGAACATATCCTATTCCGTGCTCACCGCTTAGAGTTCCCCCAAGTTGCTTTGTATAAACAAATAATTTTCGGATAGCTTCGGGAAGTTTACCTTTCCAAGCTTCATCCGTCATATTGTTTTTCAGAATATTTACGTGTAAATTTCCGTCTCCTGCATGACCGTAGCAGATAGAATCAAATCCGTATTCTTTACCTAATTCCTTTACTTTCGTCAAAAGTTCCGGTAATTTAGCTCTCGGCACCACTGTATCTTCTTCTTTGTAAACAGAACTTGCTTTGGCTGCCTCTCCTGTTACTCTCCGAAGCCTCCAAAGTTCTTCTTTAGTCTTTTCGGTATCGGCAAATAAAATTTCACCTGTTCTGAACTGCTCTAAAACAGCTACTATACCTTCAATCTCTCGCATTAAGACTTCTTCATCATTTCCGTTTACTTCAATCAACAAATGAGCTTGAATATCATCAGGAATGTTTAATGAATAGTTATTCAAAAATTTCTGTGAAACCAAAATAGCATCACGTTCCATAAACTCTAAAGCAGAAGGAGTAAAACCGGACAAAAATATTTTGTTTACAGCTTGACAAGCTTCATGAGCAGAGTAGAAAGGAACTAAAATCAGTAAATCTTTTTGAGGATGAGGTAACAATTTCAACACTATTTTAGTTATAACAGCCAAAGTACCTTCTGAGCCTACAATCAGTTGAGTAAGATTATATCCTGTAGAATTTTTTAAGGTATTTGCCCCTGTCCAAATTACGTCTCCGTTGGGCAAAACAACTTCAAGGTTAAGTACATAATCTTTAACTACCCCGTATTTTACAGCTCTCGCTCCTCCCGAATTTTCGGCTACGTTACCTCCAATAAAACAACTTCCTCTACTTGCCGGATCAACCGGATAATACAACCCTAATTCTTTTACTGCATTCTGAAGCTCTTCGGTAATTACCCCGGGTTCAGTTATGACCTGAAAATTTTCGGTATCAATTTTCAATATTTTATTCATTCTTCTCATATCCAAAACCACACTCCCAAAAATTGGCAATGCACCACCGCTTAATCCGGTTCCTGCTCCTCTCGGAGTAATAATGATTTTGTTATCGTTACAATATTTCAGAATCTGACTTACTTCTCCGGTAGTTTCGGGTTGCAAAACAACTTGAGGTTTAAATATAAAATCTTCGGTATGGTCAGAAGCACACCGCATAAGGGTTTCTTCATCTGCTAAAACTCGCTCCGCCCCCACAATCGATTGAAAGTAATTGATATGAGATGTCATTTACGATTAAATTTTAAATAACGAATTTACAAAATTACAACTTGTTTTTGATGGAATCTTGTGTAATTCAGGTCGAAATCGGAAATTTGTATCTTACAAATTCATGAGATGAAAAAATATAATTTTAGTGCCGGTCCTGCAATTTTACCGTATGAGGTTCTGCAAAAGGCTTCTGAGGCTGTTCTGAATTTTAACGGAAGCGGACTTTCATTAATTGAAATATCTCATCGAAGTAAAGAATTTGTAGCTGTTATTGAAGAAGCTCGCACTTTGGCCTTAGAACTTTTAGGACTTAAAAATCAAGGTTATCAGGCTTTATTCCTGCAAGGTGGTGCAAGTATGGAGTTTCTTCGTGTTCCGTATAATTTAATGAAAATCAACGGGAAAGCTTCGTATTTAGACACCGGAACATGGGCTTCAGGAGCCATTAAACAAGCTAAAATTTTCGGAAATACCGAAATTATTGCTTCTTCAAAAGACGAAAATTACAGTTATATCCCAAAAAATTACTCCGTTTCTGCTGATTCGGATTATTTTCACTGTACCAGTAACAATACTGTTTACGGAACTCAAATGCATGAGTTTCCTAAACTTAATGTTCCTTTGGTTTGCGATATGAGCTCAGATATTTTTTCGAGAGTATTAGATTTTTCTAAATTTGATTTGATTTATGCAGGTGCTCAAAAAAATGCAGGTACATCAGGAGTTTCACTGATAGTTGTAAAAGAAAATATTCTCGGAAAAACAGGAAGAGCCATTCCAAGTATTTTAGATTATAAAGAGCATATTCTTAGAGAAAGCATGTACAACACTCCTGCTGTTTTTGCGGTTTATACCTCGCTTTTAACTCTCAAATGGATTAAGGAAAAAGGAGGAATTACTGTTTTGGAAAAACAAAATAACGCAAAAGCAGAACTTTTGTACAACGAAATTGACAACAATCCTCTTTTTGTAGGAAAAGCAAAAAAAGAAGACCGAAGCAAAATGAACGTTACTTTTGCTCTTAAAGACAAATCTCTTACCGAACGTTTTGATAATCTTTGGCAAAATGCCGGTATTTCAGGACTAAACGGGCATCGAACAGTAGGCGATTATCGTGCCTCTATCTATAATGCTATGTCTTTAGAAGGTGTTCAGGTTTTAGTTGATGTGATGAGGGAGTTTACAAGAACAGTATAATTATTTCGCAGAATATGCGAAAAGTAAAAAGACATTATGAAACCTAAATTTATTCTTATCTTCTTTATCGGAATTTTGAGTGCTTCGTGCAAAAAAGACAATGTAAGGTCCGGAGTATCCGTGCAACCTGATATTGTTCTGGAAAGTTCGGATTTCCAAGAAATCCGAAAAGACAATTATTCGATTAAAGTTCATAAAGATTGGTATATTGAACATGACCAAAATGAAGTTTCTCTGTATATTTATTTAGATACGGGAGATGATTTTACCGAAAACATCAATCTTATCATCAATCCGTTACCCAACTCAATAAAAACTTTGAAAGATGTTGAAGTTTCTGCCAAAAGCGAATTTTTACAAATAAAAGGCTCCGTTATTTCGTCTGAAAAAATAATAACTCCACACAAAGAGTATCAAAGAATGATTGTTACTGCTCCGAATTACGGAGAAACCTTAAAATATCTTATTCATTATATTATCAAAGACTCTAAACTCTATGCTTTGACATTTACGGCTCTCGAGAAAGATTTTGAAGAATACGAAAAAATAGCTGAACAGATCATGCAGAGTTTTAGAGTAGAGTAACTGCAAGCTTAAATTCAATTATTAAAATTAAACACATGAAAATATTAGCCAATGACGGAATTTCTACAGAAGGAATTCAACTATTAGAAAACAATGGTTTTGAAGTAAATACTACCAAAGTAGCTCAAGAACAAGTTGCCAATTATATTAACAAACACAACATTTCTATCTTACTTGTTCGCAATGCCACCAAAGTACGTAAAGAAATTATTGATGATTGTCCGACTTTGAAAATTATAGGAAAAGGTGGAACGGATATGGACAACATTGATGTAAAGTATGCCCAATCTAAAGGAATTCATGTCATAAATACTCCTAAATCATCCGCAGAAGCCGTGGCCGAATTAGTTTTTGCTCATCTGTTTTCGGGAGTACGTTTTTTGACGGAATCTAATCGAAGTATGCCTTTGGAAGGGGACTCATACTTTAATCGTTTAAAATCAGAGTACGAACAAGGAAAAGAACTTCGTGGTAAAACGTTGGGGCTTATCGGTTTTGGACTTATCGGACAAGCGGTTGCCAAAATTGCTGTAGGACTTGGAATGAATGTGATTGCCGCTGACAAAGCAGTAAAAAACGCTGTAATAACTCTTGATTTTTTTAATGGACAAAAAATTGATTTTACTATCGAAACCACTTCGTTTGACCAGGTTTTAACACAATCAGATTTTATTTCAATTCATACTCCACATCAAAATGACTACCTGATAGGAGCAGATGAATTTGAAAAAATGAAAGACGGAGTAGGAATTATTAACACTTCTGCAGGAGGTATTGTCGATGAGGTCGCTTTGGTTACAAACATAGATTCCGGAAAAGTTGCTTTTGCAGGATTAGACGTTTTTGAAAATGAACCTCATCCTGCCGTCCAAATTCTGATGCATCCTAAAATATCTCTTACTCCACATATTGGAGCATCAACCATAGAGGTTCAAAATCGTATGAGTAAGGAATTAGCAGAGCAAATCATTTCTATTTTAAAATAAAGACAAAAATGCACAGGTTTTTTAAAAATATCTGTGCATCTGTCTTTAGTACAAAACTTAAACCTTAGACGGCTAATACCTCTCTACTTTTTGCTATTTTTACTCTCTAATTTCATTAAGTGAACAAATCATATTTCATACAATCTTTTTTAATTATTCTTTTGGCAACCTTAATTTTCTTGGGGTTGAAAGAAGTATTACCAAAACGTATTTTTTCAGAAGTTTCTACAAACAATGCTAATATGGTTATTGACAGTTTGTTGTTGGAAGCTCTTCGGGAAGAAGAAAATCTCACGTCTGTTCAAGAACAAGAAACTGATACGGTTGTGGCTGAAATTGAGACAAAACAAGAAACAGAAGGGTTTAAAGAAAATCACTCGCACGAATATCTAACTCGTTTTTTTGAAAAATTAACTGCTCTTGAAGCTGATAAAAAAGGTAAAATCCGTATTGGTTATTTTGGAGATTCAATGACAGACGGAGACTATATCGTACAAGATTTAAGACGTTTTTTTCAAGATGAATTCGGAGGGAAAGGGGTCGGGTTTGTATCCATAACTTCTGAATCGGCCGCTTCCAGAGGAAGCATAAAACATTCTTACTCCGACAATTGGAAGGCACAATCTTATGTAAACGTAAAAACGCCTACTAAACCTTTTGGGGTAAACGGTCATGTATTTTTTGTTACAGATTCTTTAAATTCTACTTGGGTTGAATACAAAGCCTCCTATCAGAAAAACGTATCAGAAATTTATAATCCGACTTTATTTTATGGGAAATCTGATAACCACAATGCTTATCTTGAACTTTTTTATAACGGAGATACAACTCGAGTAATTAAACCCCTAAAAGCAGAAAAAACACTTAATACTCTCCGTTTATCCGACCAAAACTTAAAAAGTCTCAAAATAAATTTTGTTCATGCCGACTCAATAGCTTTTTACGGAATCAACTCAGGTGATAATTTTGGAGTGTATGTTGATAATTTTTCGAGTAGAGGAAACTCCGGATTACCGCTTTCGTTACTCAATCCTTCATTTATGAATGAGTTTGACAAAGAGTTAGGCGGATATGATTTAATCATTTTACATTACGGAACTAATGTATTAAATTACGGAAACTTAAATTACTCATGGTACGAAAAAGCTATGACCCGAGTGATAAATCATCTGAGAATCTGCTTTCCGAATGCTTCATTTTTAATTGTTTCTACAGCTGATAAATCCACAAAGTACGGAATGGAAATGAAAACCGATTCGGCTGTTGTTCCTTTGGTAAGTACTCAACAACGATATGCAGAAAAAACTCGTTCCGGATTTGTCAATCTCTATTTACTTATGGGAGGCGAAGGGTCAATGGTTAAATGGGTTGAAGAAGAACCTGCCTTAGGGAATAAAGACTATACACACTTTAACACTAAAGGTTCACAAAAAATAGCTCAATTTATTTTTGATGAGCTCAAAAAAGAATACGAACTATTCAAACAAAACAAATCTGTTAAAACCGTTATGAACTCAGAAAACACTAATAATGACCAATAAAATATTCTGTTTTTTTGCCCTTTTAGTTTCAATGTTTTCGTTTGCTCAAACCGATTCTTTGGAAGTAAACGAAATTGATTCGTTGGTTGTAGAGCAACAACTGATTTCATTAGATAGTCTTCATACTTCGTTTCCTAATTCAGGAATTTACAATTCAGAATTTTTAGAAGTTTTTTGGCAAAAGCTCAACGATTTAGAACTCCATCAGAATCGAAAAATAAACATTGTACACATAGGAGATTCACACATTCAAGCCGATTTGATGACAGATATGCTACGTCAGAAATTTCAAGAACGCTTCGGAAATGCCGGATTAGGATTTGTTTTTCCATATTCACTTGCTAAAACTAACGGAAGTTCTAATGTTCGTTTTTCTTCTAACGGAAATTGGAATAGCTTACGAAATATATATCCTAATGACGGAAGCCCTGTCGGATTGAGCGGAATAGCACTTTTTACCAACCAAAATGATTTTGTAATTGAATTGTCTGTTCAAAATCAAAATTATCATTTTAACCATCTGAAAATCATTACTCCGGGAAATAAAACTCTTTTTGAATTAGCTAATGCTTCTAAAACTGTTGTTCTAAAATCTAACCTCCCAAAAACAATAACTCATAAAATAAAAAGCGGAGAAACCCTTTCGGGAATTGCACAGCAATACAAAACCACTGTTGACAAGATAAAAAAGGCAAATGGTTTGAAAAATAACCTTATTCGAGCCGGTGCATCACTTAAAATTCCGACCGGAGAAACGCAACCTCAAAAAATTGAGATGACCGATTTTATTCCGTTGGACAGTACTCCTTTTATATCCGAATATTACTATGAATATCAAAACTTAGAGAACACAGATAAAATCTACCTTACCCCAAATAAAGAACATGAGATTTTTGCTCTAAACGGAATCGTATTAGAAAACAATCAAACCGGAGTATTATATCATTCTATTGGTGTGAACGGAGCTAAATATTCGGATTATAGCAAATACCCTCTGTTTTTTGAGCAGTTAAATGTATTGAAACCTGATTTAATCATTATTTCTTTAGGCACAAACGAAGCTTTTGACAAGTTGTGTGACCAATGTTTTTACAGTCAGTTAGAAGAATTTTTGAATACTTTACGCTCTAAAGAACCGAATGTTCCCCTATTACTCACTACTCCTCCCCCATCGCTATTTAAGAGAAAATATCCAAATCACTATGTAGAAACATACTCAAGTCAAATCATCAATAATTCGCTTGTTAATCGTTATAGTGTTTGGGATTTATATCGAGCTTTAGGAGGAAACCAGTCTATGTCAAAACTGATAAAACAAGGTTTTATCGCCAAAGATCGTGTCCACTATTCTTCTGCCGGATACAAAGAGCAAGGTATTTTACTCTTTGAAGCTCTTATGGAAAGGTATCAACATCATCTGAATCAATTCGAGAATAAATAAAAAAGTCGGAAAATTTCTTTTCCGACTTTTTAGTATGAATTAAGAATTCTTATTCAGGCATCAATATTCCAATCACTTTATCTTTGCTAGTGTATTTTTTAGCTACTGCCTGAACATCTTTTGCCGTTAAAGATTTTACTCTTTCTTCAAAAGTAAGTATTCTTTCAGGGTCATTCCCGTTAGTATAAGCTGACTGAAGATTGTTTAACCAGAATCTGTTAGTTTTGATTCCTTCTTTATAATCTAACAACTCTCCTTCTTTGAATTTGGCTAAATCTTTTTCTTCCGGTCCGTTATCAATAATTTTTTGCAATTCACGAAGTGCAGAAGCTATAAGGCTTTCTACGTTTTCCGGTCCGCAAGGGAAGCTGATATTAAATGAATATGAACCATAAGGTATTTTGTTCATGCTTCCTCTTGCCGAAGCTCCATAAACTCCACTTTCGTTTTCGCGAAGTTCCTCAATGAGTTTGATAGTCAACACTTCTCCCAATGCTTGCATGGCTAAAGCTTCTTTCGGGTCGTATTGCGTGTCTCCGTAGAATATAATATTTACATTACTTTTCGGGTCAGAACCTTTATGTACTACTTTTTTATGTTCTCCCGAAATCATTCTGTATCCTGTATCTTTCATTGGGTCTTTTCTGTTCAAAGACGGAAGTGAAGCTAAATATTGCTCAGAGAAATTCTCCAGCTTTTTCTCGTCAATATTTCCTACAAAATAAAATACAAAATCTGACGCATCGGCAAAACGTTCTTTATACTTTTCATAAGCCAATTTGTAATCTGTTCTTTCCCAAGCCTTAACATCCGGTAAAATCTCTGAAAATCTCGGATTGTTCTGCATCAAAAATGTGTAGAATTCTTTTTGGAAATATACATTCGGGTTTGACATCATATTATCAAAAAATGCAGATTGCTTTTGTTTATAGCCCTCAAAAGCATCTGTATCATAATTCAAATCCGTAAAATAAGCATAAACCATTTGGAATAAATATTCCAAGTCTTTCGGAGTGGCACTTCCGCTCAACCCTTCGGTAACATTCCCGATAAACGGATATACCGATGCTATTTTACCGCTCATAAACTTCTCTATATCATTTTTAGAAAGTCCCGAAAAACCTGCTTCTGTCAAAGCAGAGTTTGCCCATTGAGTTTTCAGGTATTCCTCATCCGAATAAAGATTGGTACCTCCGAAACTTACAGCACTGAAAACAATTTCATCATTTTTAAAATCTGTTTTCTTATAAACCACTTTAGCTCCGTTAGAAAGTGTTAGTGTTGTGGTCCCTAACTTATCGTTTGTTTCTCTTGCAGTAATTTTTCCGGGTTTTATCTCTCCTCTTACAAGGCTTTCGGCTATTTCAGAGTCTTCATAAGGAGTAAGTTCATCTTCATTCACCTTTAAAGCCTCCAGTACTTGTTTTTCCGTTGGTTTTACAAGTCCGTCTTTTTCAGGGCCGGTAAGCACTACCACGCGGTTTTCTTCCTTGATATAATCTTTAATCAACTTGTTAACTTCTTCTAAAGTAATTTGTGGCAAAAAGTGTTGAAGAGCCTTATATTCCCACTCAATACCCGGAGCCGGAGTTTGTTCTAAGAAGTGCGACTGAAATTGAGACACAAACGAAGATGAATTGGTTTTATCTCGGTCATTATAGAACTTTTCGTAATAAGCTAAAATTTCTGTTTTAGTCCGTTCTAATTCCGATTGAGTAAATCCGTATTTTCTTACTCTTTCGTTTTCACGAACCAAAACATTAAGTGCAGAAAGTTGTTTGTCTTCTTGAGTCATGGCAAAAGATTGAAAAGCTTCTTTTGTTCTTGCCCAAGTCGAACCGTGATAAGTATATCCGTAAGTAAACGGAGGATTCGGAGAGTTAGTGAGTTCATTCAAACGATTATTCAACATAGAAGAGAACAATCCTTTCACTAAGTTCTCTCTATAATCTCCAACAGTTACTATAGGCTTAATGTTGGTTTTATCCTTATAATACAACTGTACTTCAGAGCTTGATGCTTCTCTATCTGTTTCAACTGCTACAAAAGTCTCTTTGTGATTCGGTACATCATATGTCTTACGAGGTCTTTCTTTTTTAGGATTTTTGTATTTAGAAAAGTTGGCTATAATTTTCTTTTCGATGGCATCTACATCAATATCTCCAACTACAATTATGCTCATCAAATTCGGACGATACCAGTCTTTATAAAAACGAATTAAAGCTTCATGTTTAAAGTTCTCTAAAATTTCTTTTTGACCGATTGGCAGACGTTTTGCGTAATGAGATTGATACATAACTTTCGGTAAAAACTGCCCCATCATACGTCTTTGAGCTCCAAGCCCTATGCGATATTCTTCTAAAACTACACCTCTTTCTTTGTCAATTTCTTCAGGAGTCAATATTGTATTAAAAGCCCAGTCTTCAAGAATTAAAAGCCCTTTGTCTAACTTTTCAGGATCGTCTGCCGGGATAGGCAAAAAGTAAACTGTTTCATCAAAGCTGGTATAAGCATTGAGGTGTTGCCCGAATTTTACTCCTATACTTTGTAAATAATCAACCAACTCGTTTTTGGGGAAGTTCTTGGTTCCATTAAAACACATATGTTCCATAAAGTGAGCCAAACCTTGTTGGTCATCATCTTCCAAAATAGACCCTGCATTGATTACTAAACGTAAATCAACTTTGTTTTCAGGTTTTTTGTTGTGTTTAATGTAATAGGTCAGTCCGTTTTTGAGTTTTCCCGAACGAACAGTCGGGTCCAATGGAATTTTACTGTCTAACTTAAAATCCTGGGCTACTGCCGCAAAAGGCAAAGCTAACAAGAAAAGCCACAGTTTACTGAATTTTCTCATAGGGTTGTATTTAAAAGTTGTTTAACAAATTAAAAGCTATAACTATTTTTAACCTAATTTATTATACAATATTTAACATTTCGGGCTGTTTTTAGCTTACAACAAACTTTAAAAGCCTTTGTTTTCGAAAACTTTTTTAACTTTACCGAACGATTTAAACCGATAAAATGAAAAAAATACCTTTTACTTTGATTTTCTTTTTGGTCTTTTCCTTCTCTGTATTTCCCCAAGTAGAAAATGAAGTTCCTCCTCCTTTTTATATAAAAACAGTATCTTTTGTTCAAGACGGTCAGAATGTAGTTCCGATTTTCAGAATGGGTGAATCTTTTCAGTTTCGATTCGATGATTTATATGCTTCGGAACAGGATTATTTTTATACCATTACTCACTGCGACTACAACTGGAAACCTTCTTCTCTTTCAAAAATGGAATATTTACAAGGAATGGATAATGTACGGATACAGAATTACGAAAACTCGCAAAATACCCTACAGAGTTATTCTCATTACGTACTTTCTATTCCTAACAGTCAGACTCGTCAAATCAAGCTTTCAGGGAATTATATTCTTAAGATTTTTGACAGTCAAAGAGAACTTATTTTTTCAAGACGTTTTGTAATCTACGAGAGCTCGGTAGGAGTTTCTCTACAAATTAAACGCTCACGAAATGTTGCAGACATCAATTTTATGCATAACTTGGATTTTTCGATAAAACCGGGGAATCTGATGCTACAAAACCCTAATGAAAATGTAAAAGTAGTACTGATGCAAAACGGCATTTGGAATACAGCTATCAAAAACATAAAACCTCAATATACTATCGGGACAGATTTAATTTATAAATACGATAAAGAAACGAGTTTTTATGCTTCTAACGAATTTTTATATTTGGAAACTAAAGATGTACGAGCAGGTAATAATACAGTAATGTCAGTTACTTCAGGAGAGTTATACAACACTCATTTATATCCTAATTTTTCTCGTGCTAACGAACCTTATACTTACTTTCCTGATATAAACGGAAACTTTGTCACTACAGTTGTCGGAAGATACAACCCTTATATTGAGGCTGACTATACTTGGGTATATTTTACGCTTAATGCTCCTTCTTACTTCGGGAACGATGATGTATATATCAATGGAATGTTTAACAACTATGCTCTTACGGATGAGTATAAAATGGATTATGACCCTAAAACAGGAGTTTACACCAAAGCTTTACTCCTTAAACAAGGATTTATCAATTACCATTACGTTTTGGCAGACAAAAAAGGTAAAGTCAATCAAAAAGATGCCTTAGACGGAAACTTCTATCAAACCGAAAATGATTATTATGTCTTGGTTTATTACAAAGGAACAACTGACCGTTACGACAGAGTTATCGGATTAGGAAAAGCCAATTCGATTGACATCATCAACTAAAACTCTTTTTTTAGTAATTTGCACATCCTTTAAAAATCACATTACAATTATTATGAATATGCACATACCACAAAATATTTTGGACAAAGTAAATCTTTGGCTCACGCCATTTTTCGATCAAGAAACTCAAGAAGAAATCAAAAAAATGATGACTTCTGACCCAAAAGGACTGGAAGACAGTTTTTATAAAAACTTAGAATTCGGAACGGGTGGAATGCGTGGGATTATGGGAGTAGGAACCAACCGAATCAATAAATACACTTTGGGCAAAAACACTCAAGGGCTTTCTGATTACCTGAAAAAATCATTTCCAAACACCGAAATAAAAGTAGCTATTGCATACGATTGCAGACACAACAGTAATGTCTTCGCCAAAATAGTAGCCGATGTTTTTTCAGCCAACGGAATTAAGGTATATTTATTCTCAGAACTCCGTCCTACTCCGGAACTTTCCTTTGCCGTAAGACATCTGAAATGTCAAGCCGGAGTTGTACTGACCGCTTCGCACAATCCTCCGGAATACAACGGATACAAAGTATATTGGTCTGACGGAGGACAACTTGTACCTCCCCAAGATGAAGAAATAATCAGAGTTATAGAAAGTCTGAACTATGAAGATATAAAATTCGAGGCAAATCCTGACCTTATTGAATATATTGACAAAGAAGTTGACGAAGCTTTTATCCGCTCAACTTTAGAAAATATAGATTTTCAGACTCCCAAAAGGGATAAAGAAAATCTGAAAATTGTTTTTACTTCTCTTCACGGAACATCCATAAAGCTCATTCCGAATGTTTTGGAAAGAGCAGGCTTTACTGATGTAAATATCGTAAAAGAACAAATCGAACCGAACGGGAACTTTCCTACAGTAAAATCTCCAAATCCTGAGGAACCTGAAGCTCTTACCATGGCTTTGCAACTGGCTGAAAAAATAGGTGCAGATATTGTTATTGGTACAGACCCGGATTCTGACCGATTAGGAGTGGCTGTTCGCGATTTAGACGGAAAAATGATTTTGCTCAACGGAAATCAAACTATGGTAGTTATGACAGCTTTCTTATTAGAAAACCGTAAAAGACAAGGCAAAATCACAGGAAATGAATTTATTGGCTCCACTATAGTTTCTACTCCGATGATGCTTGACTTAGCAGAAGCTTATGGAATAGAGTGCAAGGTCGGACTAACCGGCTTTAAATGGATTGCTAAATTCATCAAAGACTTCCCAAATCAGAAGTTTATAGGAGGTGGAGAAGAAAGTTTCGGATTTATGATTGGAGATTCTGTTCGGGATAAAGATGCCGTAGGAGCCACACTTTTGGTATGTGAAATCGCTGCACAGGCAAAAGCTTCCGGTAGTTCATTGTACAGAGAACTTCTAAACCTGTATATGGATTTTTCCTTCTACAAAGAACACCTTATTTCCCTTACCAAAAAAGGAATAGACGGAGCTAATGAAATTAAACAAATGATGAAAAATTTCAGAGAAAATCCTCTTACTGAAATTGCAGGACAACGTGTAGTTTGTGTAGAAGACTATCAAATTTCCAAAGGAAAAGATTTGTTGAACAACCAAACTTTTGATTTAACTATTCCGAAATCGAATGTACTTATTTACTACCTGGAAGACGGAAGTAAAATTTGTGCACGTCCGAGTGGGACTGAACCTAAAATAAAATTTTACTTCAGTGTAAATGAACCTTTGGAAAGCATTGAAAAAGTAAAAGAAACCGAACAATATCTAAACGAAAAAATCCAACGGATTATTGATGATATGAAACTATGAAAACTTATTTAATATTATTCTTTTGTGTATTTTTCATTCTGTACATGAAAAGGAAAAAGAATAAAAATTTCAACAAAAATTCGTAGAGAATTTTAAGGATGTGAAACCGTGAAGCTATGTTTTCCGATAAACGAAATACTCTAAAGTGGGTTCTCATTTTCGGAGCTTTTTTGGTGGTAACTCTTATTGTGTGGAACACATATCAGTTTTTCCAAATAGTAAAAGAAGAAGAACGCACCAAAATGGAACTCTATGCAGAGGCTCAAAAAACGCTCAATTCGTCTGAAATCGGAGCAGATTTACCTTTGGTTCTTGAGATTTTTTCGAAAAACACCACTATTCCGCTCATCCTTACGGATATGCACGGAAACATTATTGATAAAGGAAACATTGACGAAGATGAGTTCAAAAAAAATAAAGAAAAACTCTTAGAAAGATTCAAAAATCAAAACGACCCGATTGTTATTGAATATGATACCGGAAAATATCAATATTTGTATTACGGAAATTCTCCCCTATTGGTAAAACTCACTTATTATCCGTTTGCTCTTTTACTTATTATCTTCTTATTTTTAGCTCTGATTGCCAGTTATTTTAAGACTAATAAAGTTTCTGCTCAAAACAAGCTTTGGGCAGGAATGGCAAAAGAAACGGCTCATCAAATCGGAACTCCTCTTTCTTCTCTTTTAGGATGGATAGAGATTTTGCGTTCTGACAATGTAGATGAAACCACTGTATCTGAAATAGAAAAAGATGTAATCCGCTTACAAACCATAGCTGACCGTTTTTCCAAAATAGGTTCAGAACCTGCATTGGAAAAAGTTAATGTAGTCGAAGTAACTAAAAACTCTTATGAGTATCTGAAATCGCGTTTTTCCAACAATATAGAGTTCACCATCTCAACTCCTGATTATCCGATTTATCTGATGTTGAACCCTGTTTTACACAGCTGGACTATCGAAAATTTGATAAAAAATTCGGTGGATGCGATGAAAGGAAAAGGGAAAATTCATGTAAGCATAGAAGACGAACCGAAGTTCATCAAAATAAAAGTGGAAGACAACGGAAAAGGCATTCCGAAAAACGAGTTTAAACGTATTTTTGACCCGGGATTTACAACCAAAAAACGAGGCTGGGGATTAGGTCTCTCACTTACCAAACGAATAGTTGAAGAATATCACAACGGAAAAATAAAAGTTCTATATTCCGAAAGCGGAAAAGGAACTACTATGCAGATTTCATGGGAACAAGAAAAATAAAAAGAACTAAACTTTAAATAATTCACTGGCAATTCCGTCACTTAAAAACTTTCCTTGCGGGGTTACAATAAGTTTATGGTTTTTATTTTCCAAAAGTCCGTTGACAAGAAGTTTGTCTGAAGCTTTTATTAAATAATCATAATATTCCTGCCCGAAATCAACCTTTATTTTATCTAACGAAACTCCCCAGATCGTCCGAAGTCCTGTCATTACATACTCATTATATCGGTCAGAAACTGTCAACTCTTCTGATTCACTCGGAAGATTTCCGTTATTGATTTCTTTGATGTAGATAGAATTATTTGTTATATTCCAACTTCTGTGTGTTCCGTTATAACTATGAGCAGAAGGACCAATGCCGATATATTTTTTGCCTAACCAATAACCGGTGTTGTTTTTAGAAAAATATCCTTCCTTGCCAAAATTTGACAATTCATAATGTACAAAACCCTTTTTTGTAAGCGTTTCAACCAGTAGAAAGAAATGTCTCTCAGCGAATTCTTCTTTAGGTTGAGGGATTTCTCCTTTTTCTATAAGCCTTTTGAGTGCTGTTTTGGGTTCAACTGTCAAAGCATAACTCGAAATGTGAGGAATATCAAAACTCAAAGTCGTTTCAATATTTTTAAGCCACCTCTCATCCGACATATTAGGAATCCCGTAAATCAAATCTATGGTAATATTGTCAAAATACTTAATGGCTTCTTCCAAACATTGTTTAGCTTGAGTTGCATTATGAGCCCGATTCATCAACTGTAAATCTTCTTCAAAAAAAGATTGTATTCCTATACTCAACCGATTGATAGGCAAACTTGCAAGCTCTCTAATTTTGCGTACAGATAAATCGTCCGGATTGGCTTCGAGGGTAATTTCAGGTTGTGTTATAACTCTATAATTTTTATAAACCAACTCAATCAAAAAACGAAGCTCTTCTGTTGACAATACCGAAGGTGTTCCTCCTCCAAAATAGATAGTTTCTACTTCATCTTGAACTTCATCCTTACGCATAACAATTTCTTTTGCCAAAGCTTGAATCATCTCGTCTTTCTTTTTCAGAGAAGTCGAAAAATGAAAGTCGCAGTAATGACAAGCTTGTCTGCAAAAGGGAATATGAATGTAAAAGCTACTCATATCAAAAGAGTAAAACAAAGTTAGGATTCCGGTAAATATCCTAAGCACTACTGTTCAAAAACCAAAGAAGTCTAAAACTTAAATTTCAATCCCCAAATAATTCTGTGGAGTGATTCGCAACAATTCTTCTTTGACTTTATCTGAAACCTGAAGTCCTTTTATAAATTTATGAATAGCATTTTTATCTATTGTTGTATTTGTTCGTGTAAGTTCTTTTAGAGCTTCGTACGGATTCGGATAATTTTCTCTACGTAAAATGGTTTGAATGGCTTCTGCTACCACAGCCCAGTTTTTCTCTAAATCTTCATTGAATTTATCTGCATTTAACAGAAGTTTATCCAGACCTTTAAGTGTAGCTTCAAAGCCAATGAGTGTATGTCCGAAAGGCACACCAACATTTCGTAAAACGGTACTATCTGTCAAATCTCTTTGAAGTCGAGATATAGGTAGTTTAGCCGATAAATGCTCAAAAATAGCATTGGCTATACCTAAATTCCCTTCAGAATTCTCAAAATCAATAGGATTCACTTTATGAGGCATGGCCGAACTTCCGACTTCACCGGCTTTTATTTTTTGCTTAAAGTAATCCATTGAAATATAAGTCCAAATATCTCGGTTCAGGTCAATGATTATGGTGTTTATGCGTTTCAGAGCATCGCAAAAAGCTGCAAAATGATCATAATGTTCTATTTGGGTTGTCGGGAAAGAATGATGAAGCCCTAATTTTTTCTCTACAAAATCCTGTCCGAAAGCTCTCCAATCTATGTCCGGATAAGCAACTTTATGAGCATTATAATTTCCTGTTGCTCCTCCGAATTTTGCAGCAAAAGGAATGTTGAAGAGTAAACGCATTTGTTCTTCCAATCGTTCTACAAATACTCCGATTTCTTTCCCTAAACGAGTTGGAGAAGCCGGTTGTCCGTGAGTTCTGGCAAGCATCGGAACATCTTTCCACTCAATGCTCAACTCTTTCAGTCGAGCAACTAACCGTACAAGAGTTTTCAGATACACATCCTGAAAAGCCTCTCGAGTTGAAAGAGGAATAGCTGTATTGTTAATATCCTGAGAGGTTAATCCGAAATGGATAAATTCTTTATACTGTGACAATGCCAATCGATCAAAAGCATTTTTAATAAAATACTCCACTGCTTTGACATCATGATTGGTTGTTTTTTCAATTTCTTTAATTTGAAGGGCATCCTGACTCGAAAAGTTCTTGTAAATATTTCGCAACTCTTCAAAAAGATTTGGATTTACCTCTTTGAGTTGCGGAAGCGGAAGCTCACAAAGTGCAATAAAATATTCAACTTCTACTAAAACCCTGTATCGAATAAGAGCTTCTTCCGAAAAATACGGTGCAAGATTTTCGGTTTTATTTCTGTATCTCCCATCAATTGGGGAAATTGCTGTTAGTTCGGTTAACTGTTGCATTATAATTTTCTCTAAAAAAACAAAGGTAATCCTTAGAAATCAAATAATAAAAAAGTTCTGTAAATTTACGCATAAAATCTGCAAACAACAATCGTCAATCTTAAATCATAAATTATATCTTTGCAACTTTAAATTTAAAAGAATGATTTTACCCATAATTGGATACGGAGATGCGGTATTGCGCAAGAAAGGAGTAGAAATCTCCAAAGATTATCCCGAATTGAACCAACTTATCACCAACATGTTTGACACCATGTATAATGCACATGGGGTAGGTTTGGCGGCACCTCAAATCGGGCTTTCTATCCGTTTGTTTGTTATTGATACTACACCTTTTTCAGAAAATGATGATTTGTCAAAACAAGAACAAGAAGAGCTCAAAGGTTTCAAAAAAGTATTTATCAACGCTAAAATGCTCAAAGAAGAAGGCGGACTTTGGGCTTTTAATGAAGGATGTTTAAGTATTCCCGGAATACATGAAGATGTAACTCGTCATGATAAAATAGCGATTGAGTATTATGACGAAAATTTCCAGAAACATACCGAAGAATATGACGGACTTCGTGCTCGTGTTATTCAACACGAATACGACCATATTGAAGGAATTTTGTTTACCGATAAAATTTCTTCTTTCAAAAAACGTTTAAACGAAAAGAAACTCAAAAACATAATGGAAGGCAAAACCAGTGTAGATTACAGAATGAAATTTGCCGTTAAAAAAGGAAGATAACCCTCCTCCTCTATTTTTAATCAACAATTAGACAAGTAACTTATTAACTATTAACTAAATAAAAATGAGTTTAGAAAAGATTTTAGCCATTTCCGGAAAACCGGGACTTTATGAATTAAAAGTGCAAACCCGCTCAGGATTTTTAGCAGAATCATTAGCTGACGGAAAAAAGATAAATGTAGGATTACAAAGTAATGTGAGTTTGCTGTCTGAAATTTCTGTTTACACTTATGACGGTGAAAAACCGCTTGCAGAAATCCTAAAAGCTATTGCAGAAAAAGAAGATAACAAACCAACTATCTCTCATAAAGAAGACAAAGAAAAATTAGAAGCTTATTTTGCAGAAGTAGTTCCGAATTACGACACAGAAAGGGTTTACGCTTCTGACATCAAAAAAATAATCAATTGGTACAATATGCTTGTTGCCAAAGGTGTGGTTTCTAAAGATATGGAAATCAAACAAAGAGGTCAAAAACAAGAAGAAACACAAGAATAATATTTCTTTTAAAAAAAAACTGTCTAAAATTCTCTTTTTCCAAATTCGTCTGAATAGCTAAAAAAGGATTTTAGACAGTTTTTTTATTGAAAAGCCACCTTCTATCTTTTACGATAAAGATACTTTTATCCCCTCATTAATACGATTCAGTAATTCAAAAGCCAAAGTACTCTGAAACTCTTTTTTACGGTATTTGGTAATCGGCTGAATTCCCGTTATAACATTAGTGATAAAAAGTTCATCTGCCTTTTGTAAGTCAAAAGGAGAGATAGGTTGTTCTATCACTTGTATATCTTCCATTTTTTTAGCTTCGGCAAGAATTTGTTTACGGAAGATTCCCGCAATACATCCTTCAGAAACAGGAGGGGTAATAAGCTTTCCTCCCAACAACATAAATACATTGCTGTTTAAAGCTTCTACTATATTTTTAGTATCATTTAACAGTAAACAGTTTTGCAATCCGTTTTCATGAGCAAAAATACTCCCCATAATATTCAAAACTCTGTTGGTCGATTTTATGGTAGAAAGAAGTTGTTTAGAAACATAAAAATCTTTGTATAAATCCACTTCGTACATTTGTTCCGAAATAGTATACAATGAGTTCTCCAGCAAATTAACCTTAATCAAATAACCAACATCATTAGTGTTTGGAAGATATAACCCTTCTGAATCGCGAAAAACCGTGAAACGAACTCGATATGCAGAGGCTTTTTCTGTTTGTGAAATAAGTGAGAGTATTTGCTCTTCCAGGAATTCCATAGTGAAGTTCATCGGAATTTCCATTCTGAGAATTCGCATTGAAGACATCAGCCTAAAATAATGGTCTTCAAAAAACAAAATTTTATTACCTACAACCTTTAAAGTTTCAAAAACAGCATCACCAAACAAAAAAGCCCTATTATTATGTAGTTGATTAAGGTTTGAATTTATTATATTACCGTTAAAGTTTATCATTTTAAAAAAATAAAAAAGCACCCATAAAGAAGGTGCTGCAAAGATACCAAATAAATGAGTTTTAAGAAGACCCCAAAACCAATTTTAAATCTGCAATCTGAGACTCCCATAATTGTTTGGCTTCTTCAATCTCGTCTTCTTCGGCAAAGTCTGTTACAACCAACGAAACGTCTTTTGTGAGTTCGTCTTCCTGAATTCTGAACTCAAAAAAATAGTTAGTCTCGTTGTCGTTCTCGTCTATCCAACGGAACTTCACCCTTTCCGAAGATTTTTTGGTAGAAATTTTAGCCCTTTCAGCCTCTCCATCCCAAATAAAAGTGAATATCTCTCCTCTCGAATTTACATTATCCGCAAACCATTCTGCTAAGCCCGAAGATGTTGAAATATATTGATATAACAATTGTGGAGACGCTGTAATAGGGAACTCCATTTCGTATTTAATTTTCTCCGACATAGTTTCATAAAATAATTTCCGAAATATATAGAATATGAACCGTAAAAAAAAATCATTTTTTAAAAAACTTTTATTTTTTGTTTTGCGTACTTCAAAAAAACAACTTAAATTTGCAACCCAATTGAAGATAGCTCTTCAAATATGGCGAGGTAGCTCAGTCGGTTAGAGCGCAGGATTCATAACCCTGAGGTCACGGGTTCAACTCCCGTCTTCGCTACTATAACGGCTCAATCCTTTGAAATATAAGCGTTTGAGCCGTTTTTTATTTAAACTTCTTAAACTTTTCTTTTCAAAAAGAATTTGGAGGTTGAAATAATATCGGTTATTTTTGGTTTAAGGTTTTAACCAACTCAAATTACATTATCTGCTCTAAAACATAACCGATGCTAAAAAACTTTCTTGTTGTTTGCGGTTTTTTCTTTTCTGTTTTGACTATGGCTCAAAACACCCAAACTGTTTTTGTAGATTCGATTCGGATAAAGGCAGACCAATACTTCGGGAAAGACATTTTAGGGTATGATTATTACTCCAAAAACAATGTTTTATACAAACAAAAAAACTCCGAAAAATGGGAATATAAAAACCTGTCTTTAGGAGAAATCCATTCTGTTGATTTGATAAATCCTTTGAAAATTCTGGTCTTTTACAAAGAATTTAATCAGGTTATTTTACTTGACAACCAACTTTCGGAAATTGCAAAAATCAACCTGAATGAATTTAATTTAGTGGCTCAAACCTGTTCCGTCGCTTCACAAAACCGCTTTTGGATTTATGATAACTTGAGCAATCAGTTGATTTTATTTGACTACTTGAACCGAAAAACAAATCCGATAAATCAGCCTTTTAAAAACACTTTTAAATATCATCAATCTCATTATAATTATTGGACACAAATTTCTGAAGATAATCAGATGTTTACGTATGACAATTACGGAAAAGTAACACTATCGGGAAAAATTCCTGAATTTGAAAAAATATTGATAACCGATTCGGGAAAAATACTTTTGACCTCAAACGGAAATTTGTATCTTTACCAAGCTGATAAAAACAAAACTGAACACCTTTTTTCTTTTGAGAAAAGGGTTGAAAAATTCGATTTTAAAAACGGGCTTTTGACTTTTTTCGCAGAAAATGTTTTATATAATTACAAAATAAATTTACCATAATGCATATAGCTGTTGCAGGAAATATCGGAGCAGGAAAAACCACACTTACAGGACTTTTAGCCAAACACTTCAAATGGGAACCACACTATGAAGATGTGGTAGACAATCCGTATTTAGATGATTTTTATCATCAGATGGATCGTTGGAGTTTTAATCTCCAGATTTACTTTCTGAACAGTCGTTTTAGACAAATCTTGCAAATCAGACAAAGCGGAAAAAAAATAATTCAGGACAGAACCATTTATGAAGATGCTCATATTTTTGCTCCTAACCTTCACGATATGGGGCTTATGACACATCGAGATTTCCAAAATTACGTTTCGCTTTTCGAGCTTATGGAAACTATGGTAAAAGCTCCCGATTTATTGATTTACTTAAGAAGTTCCGTTCCTAACTTAGTAGGGCAAATCCACAAAAGAGGAAGAGAATACGAAAATTCTATTTCAATTGACTATCTGTCAAGACTTAACGAAAGATATGAAGCTTGGATTCAGGGGTACAACAAGGGGAAACTCTTAATTATAGATGTAGATCACATCAACTTTGTAGATAATCCGGAAGATTTAGGAACTATAATCAATAAAATAGATGCTGAGCTCAACGGACTTTTTTAAAATTTTAGAATATTTGCGCCACTACAAGAAACCTACGAAACGGCCTTTAACCCAATAATCGAAGCAATTAGAGTGGAAATAAAAAACACTCTCCAAAATGTAGCGGGTTCTTTAAAAACAAATATCCCGATAAGCACCGTTCCCACAGCTCCTATACCTGTCCACACCGCATAAGCCGTACCTATTGGGAGTGTTTGAGTGGCTTTGTACAGAAGTGTCATACTCACCGACAAACAAGCTAAAAAACCTATAAACCAATACGTCGATTCTGCTCCGGAGGTTTCTTTTGCTTTCCCTAAACAGGATGCAAAAGCAACTTCAAACAGTCCTGCTATGATGAGTAAAATCCAAGCCATTTTACGTTGAATTATTAAGCTCTCGGCAAGAATACTTCTGCCATCATACATCTGGCACTCCCTCCTCCGCAAGCTTCAATTACATCAAGAGAAGAAGATAAAATCTCTGAATACTTTTCGATTTTGGAAATCTGATCTTTTGTTAGGCTCTGATGAGCTGATTTGCTCATTACCAAATAACTCTTATTGTCTTTGCCTTTTACCTCAAGCATATTTCCGGCAAAATTGTTTACTTGGTCTTCTGTGATGAGAATAACTTCTTTTCCGTCTGATTTTAAAGATTCCAAAACCAATTTTCTTTCTTGCTTATCATCAATACAATCCGCACAAATTACCGCAAACTTCTCTCCTACACACATCATTACATTAGTGTGATAAATCAACTCTCTTTTTCCGTTTACGGTTTGATAAGCATGAAAAATGATAGGCGCCAAATCTTGATCTTCACAAAACTCAATAAACAATTCTTCGTCTGCTCTCGGAGATAAAGCACAATATGCCTTAGCATTCACTCTGTCCAATACTATACTTCCGGTACCTTCTAAAAACTTATCAGCTTCTTCAGCAGAAGTATAATCAGCTACATTTTCGATTAAAAAACCTTGTTCTTCAATAATATCCAATATATCTTCTCTGCGTTCTGCTCGTCTGTTTTCGGCAAACATCGGATACAGAATTACATCTCCGTTTTGGTGAAATGAAATCCAGTTGTTCGGAAAAATACTATCCGGAGTATCAGGAATATGTGTGTCTTCTACAACAATTACATTAACTCCAACCGAACGAAGTTTCTCTACAAAAGCATCAAATTCTTCCTGTGCTCTCTTATTGGCATCTTTCGGAGAAAGATTGTCTAAAACCTTTTGGTAATAGTTATTTACAGCCGTTTGTTCGTTCATACGGAAAGCTACCGGACGAATCATCAATATAGTATTTGTAGTCTGGTTCATTTTAATTTAATTTCAGAGTGATTTGAAGCTTAGTTTTGGTATGTTCAACAGAAATGAACTTGAAGTGAAGAAAAGTTTTGCTTTTCATAGAGTCTGAAAAGCAAAACTCAGTTAGTTTAGGTATTAAAACATTTCTCTTCCTGAAAAATGGAAAGCGGCTTCGATAGCTGCATTTTCATCGCTATCCGAACCATGTACAGCATTTTCTCCTACAGAAGTAGCGTATTTTTTACGAATAGTTCCTTCTGCTGCTTCAGCAGGGTTAGTAGCTCCAATTAATTTACGAAAGTCCTCAACCGCATTTTCTTTTTCTAAGATAGCAGCTACAATAGGTCCTCTTGACATAAATTCAACCAATTCTCCATAAAAAGGACGATCTTTATGAACCTCATAAAACTTTTTTGCATCAGCCACAGTAAGTTGAGTCAACTTCATTGCCACGATTCTGAAACCCGCTTCAGTAATCATATTTAAAATTCCTCCGATATACCCTTTTTCTACTGCATCGGGTTTAATCATTGTAAAAGTTCTGTTTGTTGCCATTTTTTCATTTTTTTATGTCGTGCAAAAGTAGGTCTTTTAATCGAAATCAGAAAATAAATCTATAATCTCATTTTCATATACATTTATTACTTGTTACTTTCTTTTTCGCAATATTATAATGTTATTTTGTCATAAAACCCCAAAACTCTATCTTTGTTACAAGAACCATAAAAAGATGCTCGAAAAAATCAACTTACAGAATATTCTTTTTTTGGATATTGAAACTGTTCCGGAAGAGGAGCATTTCAATATGCTTTCGGACGAAAGAAAAGAACTTTTTGATGCAAAAACCAAATATCAAAGAAAGGAAGAACAAACTGCTGAAGAATTTTACGAAAAAGCCGGAATTTGGGCTGAATTCGGCAAAATAATTTGTATTTCTGTCGGATATTTTACTTTTAAGAATGACATCCGAAATTTTAGAGTTACATCTTTTTTCGGAGATGAACCTAAAATCCTGAAAGATTTTTCTAACCTGCTTAATAATTATTTCAACAAACCTGAACATTTACTGTGCGGACATAATTCCAAAGAATTTGACTTTCCGTTTATTGCAAGACGAATGATTATTCACGGATTACCAATTCCGAACAAGCTGAATCTGTTTGGCAAAAAACCTTGGGAAATTCCGCATTTGGATACTATGGAGCTATGGAAGTTCGGGGATTACAAAAATTTTACTTCTTTAAGACTATTAGCAAATGTTTTAAATATTCCTTCACCTAAAGACGATATTGACGGTAGTCAGGTAGCCTACGTTTACTACGTGGAAAAGGATATTGACAGAATAATTACCTACTGCGAAAAAGATGTGGTTACCGTAGCTCAAATCCTGCTAAGATTACGCAGAGAAGAAATTTTACACGAATCAGAAATCATTAGTGTTTAAGATTTTGTTCGTTTGTCAGTGTGGGAAAAAATCAATACTTTTGACAAGTATATCTCTCTAACCCCTTATTATGATATTTTCACCTGGAAAAATTATCTTTTTTTTTGTTTTTACTTTGTTTCTGAGCTCTTGCAAACAGAATTCTGTTTCTGATGCTTTTCAGAAAATAATCCAAAAAACAGATGAACAGTCTCTTGTTTTAAAACACGAAGTAAAAAATAAAATCGGTGAAATTCAAAACGATTCTCTAAAGTCTATCGCCTTAGAGTATGACAAATTGACAAAAGACTTTTATGATAATCTAAATCAGATAATTCACGAACTACCTCTATCAGAAAATGACAATTTTTCAGAAATTGATGAAGTAAACAGTCTTTTGTTTGAGCACGGAAAAGGCAAACGATTGGTTGAAACCATCAACACTTATCGAGAAAATATTTTGACTCTAACCGAAAGCAATCGCCTAAAAGAAAAAATAAAATCAGACTTAAATACTGAAACTGTTATAGATAAAAACGGGGTAAAAGCAGATTGGTTAGAGTATTATTTTAAAGATTTTCCTGCAATTGCCACAATTGCCAAATTAAAACAGTTTCAAAACGACGCTCTTAATTTAGAGAACAAATTTATAGACGATTTGACAAGCAAAAGCAAATAAAAATTAGCCCTCACAAACAAACATTTCTCTTAATAATCACGATTCAGTAATCAATGAAAGGAGTCCTTTTAGTCAATCTCGGTTCACCTGACAGCCCCACACCTAAAGATGTAAAGCCTTATTTAGATGAATTTTTAATGGATAAATACGTAATTGATGTTCCGTATTTGTTGCGTGTTTTTTTAGTTCGGGGAATTATTATCGGATTGAGAAATAGAGCTGAAAAATCGGCTGAAGCTTATCAGCAAATTTGGTGGAACGAAGGTTCTCCGCTTATTGTTCTGTCTGAAAGAGTACAGAAAAAAATACAGGCTAAAACAGATATTCCTATTGCTTTAGCTATGCGTTACGGAAAACCGAGCATCCAAACAGGACTTTCGGAATTACATCAAAAAGGAGTTACTGATGTTTTGGTTATGCCTTTGTATCCGCAATATGCTATGGCAACAACCTTAACCATTACTGAATTGGCAGACACCATCCAAAAAAAGCTCTTTAAAGAAATGAAGTTCACTCATTTCCCTGCTTTTTATAATCGAAAAGAATATGTAAAAGCCTTATCGGAATCCATAAAAAAACATTTAGGGAATTTTGATTTTGAAAAGTTGATTTTCTCTTATCACGGAGTACCTGAAAGACATATCCGAAAAACCGGAAAACCGGGGACTCACAAAAAGTTTGAAAAGGATGTTTATTGCTGTCAACCCAACTCTTCTGATTCAGAATTTTGCTATCGTACACATTGTTTTGAAACTACAAGACAAGTCAGAGAATACTTGAATATAGACCCAAACAAAGTGCTTATTACTTTTCAGTCCCGACTTTCGGGGGACAAATGGCTTGACCCTTATACTGATGAAGAAATTAATAATTTAGCTAAAAACGGAATTAAAAAAATTGCTGTAGTAACTCCTGCTTTCGTTTCGGATTGCTTAGAAACTCTCGAAGAAATCGGGATGAGAGCCAAAGAAGATTTTCTAACTAACGGAGGAAAAGAATTTCTTACCATTCCTTGTTTAAATGAAGACGAACTTTGGATTGATGCTCTTCATACATGGATTGAAGAATGGAAAAACTCTTAAAAAAAAAATTTTCTGTGTCTCAAAAAACCGATAGATCAAGCATAAATTTTATTGTCTTTTCTGAGATTTTTAGTATTTTTACACTCACTCGAAATAGAACCAATGCTTGCAATACTAACGTCTGTTTTTATAGTTGCTTTTCTGATTCTCTTTTCAGGAGATTATATTCGCCCAAAGCATTATAAATTTATAGGGTTTCTTCCCGTTTCGCTCTTTATTTATTTTTGTGTTTATCTGGTTCTCCTTCATTTGGAAGATGAGATTTATTTACCTTATAAATGGATTCCTTCATTGGGAATTAACTTAAATCTCAAGATAGACGGGCTTTCGCTTCTTTTTTCTTTGCTAATTACGGGAATCGGTTCACTGGTTTATTTTTATGCCTCATATTACCTTAAAAACCACCCTTACCTCAATCGTTTTTATGGTTACTTAACCCTTTTTATGGGAGCAATGTTGGGGCTTGTGCTGTCTGATAACCTGATTTCTCTTTTTGTGTTTTGGGAACTCACCAGTATAAGTTCATTTTTCCTTATCGGTTTTAACAATGAGGATGAAGTCTCCCGAAAAAGTGCTTTAACCGCATTAGGAATTACCGGTTTAGGTGGTTTCTTTATGCTCGGGGGATTTATTCTGATATACAGTATTGCAGGTACCTACTCTGTAACCGAATTACTCTCATCGTCAGAAGTTATCCAAAATAATGCTCTTTTTCCGCTTATTTTATTCTTAATTTTCGGAGGAGCATTTACCAAATCGGCTCAGTTTCCGTTTCACTTTTGGCTTCCGGGAGCTATGCAAGCTCCGACTCCTGTTTCTGCTTATCTGCATTCGGCTACAATGGTAAAAGCAGGTGTTTACTTGCTGGCACGTTTTTCTCCTGTTTTAAGTGATGGTTTTTGGTGGAATAACACACTTATGATAGTCGGGGGCATTACTATGCTTTATGCTGCTTTTCATAGCATTTTCCGTACTGATATGAAGGGAATTTTGGCTTATTCCACAATTTCTGCTCTCGGAATTATAGTTTTTCTGTTAGGAATCGGAAATCAATATGCTTTGTATGCTGCGGTTACTTTTATTTTGGTTCACGCTCTTTACAAAGCTGCCTTGTTCCTTACAACGGGAATTGTAGATCACGCTGTTCACACACGTGATATTTCGCAAATTTCAGGGCTTCGTAAGGTAATGCCGTTGGTGTTTTTTGCCTCTCTTATAGCCGCTTTGTCCAGTGCAGGAGTTCCACTTACTTTCGGTTTTATCAGCAAAGATTTAATTTATGAAGCAACATTACATATCCCAAAATGGGCAATGTGGATTACCGGAGGTGCTGTTTTAACGAATATATTCTTGGCTTGTTCCGGCTTTATGGCAGGAATCAAACCATTTATCGGCAAGTTGCCTGAAAAATATCAAAACGTCAAAAAACCAAGCTCTTTTCTATGGATTCCGGTTGTAATTTTAAGTTCTTTAACCTTAATTTTCGGATTGCTCCCTATATTGGCAGATGAGGGAATTCTAAGATCTGCTTTTAACAGCGTTAATACAACACCAAGTCAATTATATTTGAAAATTTGGCATGGATTCGGTTTAGTGTTGTTATTGAGTATTGCTACTATTCTTGTTGGTTTCATTTTATTTTTAGCAAAAAAACATAACGGTAAATCTCTTTCGTTTATAGAAACATTTAATACGGTAGCTCCGAAAACTCTTGTTGAAAAATTTGGAGAGCTTATCCGAAGTTTTGCTTTCCGCTATACACGGTTTTTCCATAACGGATATCTAAGAAGTTATTTACTGACAATAATCATATTTTC
The DNA here is from genome assembly GCA_964629155.1 of uncultured Flavobacterium sp. Taxonomy (GTDB): domain Bacteria; phylum Bacteroidota; class Bacteroidia; order Flavobacteriales; family Flavobacteriaceae; genus Flavobacterium. The sequence goes on along the minus strand of CAZVQI010000002.1, from coordinate 6,824 downwards.
GACATTACTGGTCGGATATCGATTGTTTACCACTACTCCTATTGAGGTAAACACCAAAGATTTGTCGGGATTCAGAATTTATGAGCTGGCGATTTTTGTAATGATTATTGTTGCGATTTATTTTACCATTACTACTAAATCAAGATTAACAGCCATTGCAAGCTTAGGAATTATCGGATATTGTATCTGTTTAATTTTTGTGTTCTATGGAGCTCCTGATTTGGCAATGACACAATTTACCATTGATACGCTAACCGTAGTCCTATTTGTATTAGTGTTGTTTAAATTACCTCCGTTTTTAGGATATAAAAGCAAAGCTGTTAAACTGAGAGATACTATAGTTTCGGTTGCTTTCGGGGCATTAATCACCGTGATAGCTTTACAAGCCTTAGTAAGTCCGGCAACTAAAGAAACCAGTATGTTCTTTGCTGAAAACGTATATAAGTTAGGTAAAGGGAAAAACGTAGTTAACGTAATATTAGTTGATTTCAGAGGGTTTGATACGATGGTAGAAGGTATTGTGCTGGCTATCGCAGCTTTAGGAGTATTTAGCTTATTAAAATACAATGCAGGAAATGAAGAAATTGAATAAACCTAATCCGGCAAATCCGAAATCGGATATGATTATCCTTAAAACAGCGACCAATTACTTGATTCCGCTGCTTTTAATGTTCTCGGTTTTTGTTCTTTTAAGAGGACATTACCTTCCGGGAGGAGGATTTGTTGGAGGATTGATTGCATCGATTGCCTTTATATTGCACTCGTTTGCTCATACAACCAAAGAAACTTTAAGATTGTTTAAATTCTCTCCAAAGACACTGATTCCGATAGGCTCTTCGTTGTCAATTTTCAGCGGATTGTTGCCGGTCTTTTTCGGAAAACCTTTTCTGACAGGTCTTTGGCTTGATTCTTCTATAGCTATTATCGGGTCAGTAGGAACCGCTTTATTTTTCGATTTAGGAGTTTATTTGGTGGTAATCGGAGTTACATTGACTATTATATTTACGATTAAAGAAAATGTTTAAACAAAATAGATTTAAGTTAATAGCTTAAAGTAATCTGAATTTGATTTTATGGAGTTACTGGTAGTATTGTTGATTGGGATATTGTATTCAGCAGGAATTTTTTTGATGCTTCGCAGAAGCATGGTTAAATTACTGTTAGGATTACTCCTTCTCGGAAATGGGGCAAACCTTCTTATCTTTTTGATGGGGGGATTAACCAAAGGAAAACCTCCCATTTTAGGAGAAGAAGAAACTTCTTTTGCGGATGCTTATGCAGACCCTGTGCCTCAAGCCCTTATTCTGACAGCTATTGTAATCAGCTTCGCTCTTACGGCTTTCGCTATTATTTTGCTTAAAAAAGTATATGCCACAACGGGTTCTGATGATTTGGATTCGTTGAATATTCAGGATTTAGATATATGATAACAAATTTTATACTTGCTCCGATACTCGTACATATGATTACGGCTATACTTTTGCTATTCTTTTGGCAAAAAGTACAAGCCCAAAAAGTCATTAGTATTATAGGGAACAGTATTGCCTTTTTGCTTTGTATCCGTTTGTTTATTACTACACAGCACGAAGGTTATTTGATTCTTCAAGCAGGAAATTGGCAAGCTCCTTTCGGAATTACTTTTGTATCGGATTCGCTCAGTTCAATAATGGTATTGCTTACCGCTATTATAAGTCTTGCTGTGGGAATTTATTCTACTGCAGCACTTCATGTCAATCGTATTAAATACGGCTACTTCTTTATTTTCCACTTCCTGATTATGGGGCTTTTAGGAGCTTTCTTGACAGGGGATATCTTCAATCTTTATGTATGGTTTGAGGTGGTAATTATATCATCATTCGTATTATTAACTCTGGGAGGAAAGAAAATGCAAATGGAAGGAGGAGTTAAATACGTTACGCTAAATATGCTGGCTTCTACTATTTTCCTTACTGCTGTAGCAATTTTATACGGAATCACCGGAACGCTGAATATGGCTGATTTATCTCTGAAAATAGCAGCAATTGAGCACAGAGGTTTGGTTTCTGTGACTGCTTTGTTATTTTTCATAGGATTTGGAATTAAATCGGCTGTTTTTCCTCTGTACTTTTGGTTACCTTCATCTTATCATACTCCTCCGTCTGCCATTGCAGCCATTTTCGGTGGATTACTTACTAAAATGGGGATATATGCCATGATACGGGTTTTTACTCTTATTTTCAAACCGGATGAGTTTATACAACCTGTATTTATCATTATTGCCATACTGACCATGATAACAGGAGCATTGGGGGTTATCAATAAACGCAGTATCCGAAGATTGATTTCTTATCTGATTGTTTGCCATATAGGATATTTAATAGGGGGAATCGGGATTTACACCGAATTGGCAATGGTTGGAGTTCTCTTTTACTTAGTTCATGATGTTATCGTAAAAAGTAATATTTTGATGATAACGGGAATTATCCAAAAGATTCGCGAAACTATTGATATGACTCGTTTAGGAGGATTAGGCAAAGACTATCCTAAACTTTCTTTTGTAATTGCTGTGGCTTTATTTTCTCTTGTGGGGATTCCTCCTTTATCGGGATTTTGGCCTAAAATTCAGTTTTTTGGTGAATCGCTTAAAGCAGGACATTATTTTTTGTTAGCAGCATTTATCCTCGCAAGTTTTGTAACGCTTTATGTCATTGCCAAAATGTGGACGGAAGTGTTTTGGAAAGAATCTCCAAAACCACTTACTGAAGAAATAGATCATTTTGCCAATTTGGATTTTGGTAAAAAATTTGCCCTTGTTGCACCTGTAACCGCTTTGTCTTTTGTATCTTTATACATCGGTTTCAATGCGGAAAGTGTATATGAAATCGTTCAAAAAACAGCTCACGAACTGATGAACCCATCTGCTTATATTGATGCAGTTCTCAACCATAAATTTGCTAAGTAATGATTAAGAATTTTTTACTTAACCTTTTGTTATCCTTAGTTTGGGTAGCCCTCACCGGACACCTGAATTATACCAATTTTGTATTCGGTTTTGTAATGGGATTCTTTATCCTTTGGTTATTATCGCGAGTATCTAAGACAGAAGAAAGAAATTACTTTTACAGAGTTCCTAAAATCCTGATGTTTATTATATCTTTTTTCTATGATATGATACTGGCAAATATCGAAGTTACTAAAGAAATCATGACTCCGGAATTGAATATGACTCCCGGAATTATTGCTTATGAACACAGTCTGAAAACAGATTTTGAAATTACCATGATGACCAACCTTATTGCTCTGACACCCGGAACAATGGTTTTGAAAATAAGTGAAGATAAAAAAATTCTTTACATACACGGTTTATACGTAAAGAATAAGGAAAAATTTGTAGAAAAAATGAGAAACGGATTGGAGAAAAAGCTAATAGAAATTCTGAGATAATGACAGTAGAATCGTATTTGATGTGGGTTGTAATTCCTATTATTTGCCTTTCGTTGCTGATAATAGTAGTTCGCTTCTTAAAAGGTCCTCACGTAGCCGACCGGGTTATTGCTTTGGATTTGATTATCTCATCAGGAGTAGGACTTATTGGAGTGTTTAGCCTAATTTCACAAGACCCTACCTTTTTAGATACAGCCATGATTTTGGCTCTGATAGCCTTTTTGAGTACGATTGCTTTTGCATATTATTTAGACAAAGGAAACAAAAATGAATGATATTCTGATAATGATATTAAGCACTTTAGGTGCTATTTTTATTCTGATAGCCTCTTTGGGAATATACAGAATGCCCGATTTTTATACCCGATTGTCCGTAACCGTCAAAGCAGTTACTTTAGGAGTGGGATGTATTTTAAGTGCAGTTGCTATTCACTTTTCTGATTTTTCGATTACTACCAAAGTATTTGCAGTCATTTTCTTTTTGTTTATTACTTCACCCGTAGCTGCCTTCTTAATTGCACGGACAGCTTATGTGAGCAAGGTTAAAATGTGGGAAAAATCTGTCAGAGATGATCTCAAAAATGTAATTGAAAAAAAAGGAAATTCTCAAACACACACTAAAGACGAAGAAATAAACGAAAATCATAATCTGTAGCATTAATATTCTAAGAGAATTTTATCTCTATCTAATTCCTGAGTATTATGGAATTGCTGAATCAAAAATCTTCTGAAAGATTACTTCCTGTCAAAGAACTTTATACCTATTTACAAAATTTGGTTCAGAAAAAGCTTTGGCTAAAGGTTCTGATAGGGATGTTTGCCGGAATTCTGTTGGGTGCCTACTTTGCCACTGAGCCTAACTGGGTTAGCGAAAAAACCCTACAAGCAGTCATCAATTGGATTTCTTTTCCGGGAAACCTGTTTATTAGAGTAGTTCAAATGATTATGATTCCGTTGATGTTCAGCTCCATTGTTCAAGGGATTGCAGGCGGAGATAACACGGAATATCTTAAAAAATCAGGTCCTAAATTATTGTTATATTACGGGATGACTACCTCCTCCGTGTTAATTTTAGCTGTTATTTTAGCCACCATTATTCAACCCGGAAATTATATGGATGCTACAAGCCTTATCACAGAAGATATGGCTTTAAATCCTGAAATATTAACCGAATCAGGAACAAAATTAGGTTTGGGATACATCCCCGAAATGATTGTAAACCTTTTACCTGCTAATCCTTTGCAAGCCTTAGTATCGGGAGATATGTTGAGCATTGTGATTTTTGCTATCATCATTGGTGTTTCTTTGGCTAATATACAGGCAGATACTGCCATTCCTCTTTTAAAAGTACTGTATTCTGTTCAGGAAATTACTATGGCGATTACTCGTTGGGCAATGAAGCTCGCTCCCATAGCTGTTTTTGGACTGATGTGTCAAGTAACCTCAAAGGTAGGATTAGAGACCATTATGGGACTTTCTATGTTTATGTTTACAGTAATAATGGGACTGTTTTTGGTAGTGATTGTGTACAGTATGATTCTTTTGTTTTTTGCCAAAACCAATCTGAAAAATTTCTTCTCTGATGCTAAAGATGTGCTGTTACTAGCTTTTTCAATGTCGAGTTCTGCGGCTGTTATGCCCTTGACATTGAAGACAGCCGAAGAAAAAATGGGAATTAATCCGTCTGTAAGTCGGTTTATTATTCCTGTGGGTGTTTCAATAAATATGGACGGAACTGCTGTTTTCCAGGCCATAGCTACCTTATTTTTAGCACAAGTTTACGGATTAGAGCTTGATACACCTACTATGATTATTGTAATTATCACTACAATTTTGGCTTCTATCGGGACGCCTTCAGCTCCGGGAGCAGGAGTCATTGTTTTAGGCTCTGTTTTAGGAACAATCGGAATTCCCGTAACAGCTATTGCCCTGATTATTGGAGTAGACAGGCTACTCGGAATGTTCCGAACTTCAGTAAACGTAATGGGGGATTTAGTAACTTGCCAAGTATTTAACAGGCTTTATCTAAAAGAAAACAAAAACAAACGATTAGACGAAGATTACACCAATCCGATTGAAAATTAATGTCAACTTCACACGAAATCTATATTAAACGCTGTATTGAACTTGCTCAAAACGGGTTAGGGACCACTTACCCCAATCCGCTTGTAGGCAGTGTTATTGTACATAACGGAATAATTATCGGTGAAGGATGGCACAGAAAAGCGGGAGAACCACATGCAGAAGTCATTGCTATAAATTCAGTAAAAGACAAAAGCTTACTCAAAAAAAGTACAATTTACGTAAGTCTTGAACCTTGTTCGCATTTTGGCAAAACCCCTCCTTGTGCAGATTTGATTATTGAGCATAAAATCCCAAAAGTAGTAATCGGTACAATTGACCCTTTTGCTAAAGTTTGTGGAAACGGAATTACCAAACTGAAAAATGCAGGTGTTGACGTTCAAGTAGGTTTTTTGAAAACGGAATGTACAGAGCTTAACAAAAGGTTCTTTACGTTTCATCAAAAAAAACGGCCGTATATTATACTTAAATGGGCACAAACTCAAAACGGATTTATAGCTCCTTGGCAAAAAAAAGAAGTTAAACCGGTGTGGATTTCCAACACTTTTTCAAGACAATTGACACACAAATGGAGAGCAGAAGAACAAGCTATTATGGTCGGAACAAACACCGTTCTGCAAGACAATCCGAAACTTGATGTAAGAAATTGGACAGGAGAGAATCCTATTCGAATCGTTATAGATAAAACACTGAAAATCCCTTCTGATTTTTCTGTATACGACAAAAGTGTAAAAACTATTTTTATTACCGAAAAAAAACAACTTTCAACACACGAAAATTTACTTTTTGAAACAATTGATTTTAATAAAAACGTCTGTATCGAAATTCTGAAAGCGCTTTACAAACATCAGATACAATCTGTAATTATTGAAGGAGGAAAAATATTATTAGAATCGTTTATTCAAAATAATTTATGGGACGAAGCTCGCATATTCACTTCTGATTTAGTTTTTGAAAACGGAATAAAAGCTCCTGAATTTAATACAAGTTCAAAGCCCAAAGCATATAAAATTTTGAATGATACTTTAGAGTATTTTTACAACGAAGTTTAAATTTACTTTTCTTCGTCCTTCGGAATCTTCTTCAACATTTTTATAAATAAAAAAGACCGACTTAATTTTAGTCGGTCTCTTTCATTCTCGAAACAGGTTTACTGCTTTTATCGTGTAAATAACAATTCTCTGTACTTAGTAAGTGTCCAGGTTTCGTTATCTACAACCAACTCTAATTTATCGCAATGATAGCGAATTTGGTCAAAATAAGGCTTTACTTTGTTACAATAAGCCTCCGCTTGTTTCTCAATGTCTTTTAAAGCATTCG
>CAZVQI010000001.1:31858-66187 GCA_964629155.1 uncultured Flavobacterium sp. | reverse complement strand
TTTTAATTTCTTCGGTTTGAGCATTGATTTGTTCGGTATATTTTTCGATAGAAGGAGGGTTGAAATCATAACTTCCTATTCCTGCAATAAGTAAGGCTACTCCGGCAATACTTCCAAAGATAGCTTTTTGCTTTCCATCAATATTTTTATTGGTTAGAACAAAAATTATTAGGGGTAAAAAGGCTACAATAGCAGCAACTACTCCTAATTGACTTTGCAATAAAAATAAAAATTTATTTTGCTCGGATGGTGGGTCAAGGCGATTAGCTTTTTTCCATAACATAGAGCCGATAAGGACTAAAGCTAAATCAACTACTACTAACCCTATAGTCCAAGCATTCAAAATAGATTCTTCTGCATTAATAGCATTTAAAATCAAGCGTATGGCAACTATTTGTGCTACAATAGCACCTATCCACAACAAAGCTGCAAATATGCGTAATTGTGTTGCTTTCCCTTTTGCTTCTGCTGACGCTACGAATTGTTTTGGTTCAGTCATAGTATTGAAGTGTTATTGTTTGTCATACAAAAATAAGTATTCTGATAAAATATTTTATAATTTTTTGAATTTATGATGATTATGCTTGATGAATCTTTGTAATAAAAGAGTCATAATAAATTTTGATTAAACATCGTCATAATCAATATATATTTCGTTTGAAGTAGGTACTCCTTGACAAGTTAGTACCAAACCTTCTGCAATTTCTTCTTCGGTAAGTATAGCATTTTTTTTCATTTCTGCCGAACCGTTGGTGATTTTAGCAATACACGAACTGCAAATTCCTCCTTGACAAGAATAAGGAGCATCAAGTCCTTGCTTGAGTACCGCATCTAAAATAACTGTTCCGCTTGGTACGTAAAAAGTAGTTTCTTCATCATCCAACAGAACAGTAACTTTACATTGTCCTTCCAAATTTTGTTCAATTTTCTTTTCGGTTTCTGAAGCGGTAAATAGCTCAAATTTGATACGATTTTCAGGAATATTATTGTCAATTAAAATATTTTTTACCTGCGAAATCATATCATTTGGACCGCATAGATAAAAGCTGTCAAATTCAAGTTCTTTGTGTTTGTTTTTCAATACAAAATTTACTGTTGAACGCTCTATTCTCCCAAAAAGATGTCCGTCAAGCTTAGCTTGGCTGAAAACATAATACAAAAAGAATCTGCCGGTATATTTATTGTGAAGTTCGTTAAGCTTGTCAAAAAAGATGGTACTTTCAGGAGTTTTGTTTCCGTAAACCAATATAAATGTACTTTCAGGTTCCTCTTCTAAAACGGTTTGAAGAATAGACATAACCGGGGTTATCCCGCTTCCGGCTACAAATGCACCATAAGTTTTCCGATTGTTTGAATCAGGTTCAAAAGTAAAGCGTCCTTCGGGAGTTCCTACTTCAATAACATTACCAACAGCTAATTGCTTGTTGGCAAAAGTAGAAAAGAAACCATTTTGGATGGCTTTAATAGAAATACGCAACTCTCCGCTATTCGGGCTACAGCAAATTGAATAGGCACGTCGTATTTCTTGCCCGTCAAGAGTGAGTTTTAGGTTTACGTATTGTCCGGCTGTAAATTTGTAAAAAGGAGCCAATTCGCTCGGGATATTAAAAACTACTGAAATAGCTTCAGGAGTCTCACGTTTTATTTCTTTTACTACGAGTTTATAAAAATCTGCCATTACTGAAATTTTGATTGCAAAAATACGATTATTTATCGAGAGTCATTTCTCAAGATTTATGTCTTTTTAATATTTATTTGTTAGGAGTACGGAAGATTTTGAAGGATGTTGAACCTTAAAAAAATATTAAATCCGAATCACAGAATTTTTAAACAGAAAAATGTTCTTACTTTTATAGAAAATATTTTACGAAATGAAGATAGCTATTGTTTGTTACCCGACATTCGGAGGAAGTGGAGTTGTAGCTACGGAACTTGGTTTGGAATTGGCAAAAAGAGGACACGAAATACACTTTATAACCTATAAACAACCTGTTCGTTTAGAATTACTAAGTCCGAATATTTTTTACCACGAAGTAAATGTACAGGAATATCCGCTTTTTCATTACCAACCTTATGAGTTGGCACTTTCGAGTAAGATTGTTGATATGGTAAAGTTGTACAATATTGAACTTTTGCACGTGCATTATGCTATTCCGCATGCTTATGCAGGTTATATGGCAAAAAAAATGCTCGAAGATAACGGAATTCAATTACCCATGATAACTACACTTCACGGAACAGATATTACATTGGTTGGAAAACACCCGAATTACAAAACAGCTGTGAGTTTCAGCATTAATCAATCGGATGCGGTAACATCAGTTTCTGAAAGTTTAAAAAATGAAACATACGAAATATTTGATATTAAAAGGGAAATTCATGTAGTTCCTAACTTTATTGATTTTTCGGATACATTGCACAAAAGCGAACGAAAATGTGAACGACATATTATTACCCAAAACAACGAAAGAATTATAACTCATATCAGTAATTTTCGTTCGGTGAAAAGGATTCCGGATGTAATTGATATTTTTTACAAAGTTCAACAAAAAGTACCTGCTAAACTGATGATGGTAGGGGATGGGCCGGAAAAAGAAAAAGCAGAAAGACAATGTGAAGAGTTAGGTATTTCGGATAAAGTAATCTTCTTTGGAAATACTCACGAAATCAATCGCATTTTGTGTAGTTCGGATTTGTTTTTATTGCCTTCGCAAACCGAAAGTTTCGGATTGGCGGCTTTAGAAGCTATGTCTCTTGAAGTTCCTGTTATATCAAGTAATTCCGGAGGACTTCCTGAAGTAAATATCAACGGATTTTCAGGTTATTTATCAGATGTTGGAAATACTGATGAAATGGCTGAAAATGCCATAAAAATTCTTAGAGATGATAGAACTCTTGCAGAGTTTAAGAAAAATGCTCGGGAAACAGCATTAAAATTTGATATAAAAAATATTCTTCCGTTGTATGAAGAACTTTATATAAATTTGATAAAAGAGTTTAAAAAATCAAAAGTATGAGAAAAGTAATCTTTTTATTGGGGCTGATAGCATCATTAGTACTTCTATATTCTTGCTCTACATCTAAATCAATGAAAAACATATCATATCAAGTATTAACCGACTCAGCCTATCAGGGCAAACAGCAACAATCTTATGAGGTGATTGATAATCAGGAAGATTTGATAAAACTGTATCGTACTGTTAAAGATGAAGAAATTCCCGAGGTAGATTTTTCAAAATCGAGAATTGTAGCTCTTTTTATGGGAGAAAAAAATACGGGAGGTTATGCCATCGGAATTGATAAAATAAAAGAAGTAAAAGACAAAGTAATTATCAAAGTAAAAAAATCATCTCCGAACGGAATGGCTACAATGGCTTTTACACAACCTTATATGATTGCGAGAGTTGATACTACAAAAAAAATTGAGTTTACGGAATAATGACTAAAAAAACGTTAGTTGTTTTGACCGGAGCAGGAATAAGTGCTGAAAGTGGTATTAAAACTTTCCGCGATTATGACGGTTTATGGGAAAACTATCGCATTGAAGAGGTAGCTACCGCTGAAGCATGGAGGAAAAATCCTACACTGGTTCTGGAATTTTATAACCAAAGGCGAAGACAACTCAAAGAAGTAAACCCCAACCGGGCTCACCTGAAATTAGTAGAGTTGGAAAAATTTTTTGATGTGCAAATCATAACTCAAAATGTAGATGATTTACACGAAAGAGCGGGTTCGACCAATATTTTACATTTACACGGGAGTTTACTTTCCAAATGCAGCAGTTATGATAAATCTAAGTATCGCACTTATGTAGATGGCGATATGAAACTGGATGAAAAGGCACCTGACGGTAGTATTTACAGACCTGATATTGTTTGGTTTGGAGAAGATGTGCCTATGTTTGAAAAGGCAATTGAAATTAGTGAAAGAGCCGATGTTTTTTTGATTGTTGGAACTTCATTACAAGTATATCCTGCAGCTAATTTGGTTTCATATACCAAACCGAATACTCCTGTTTATGTAATTGATAAAAAGATTCCTTTTTTTCATGGAAAAGATTTCATAGCTATTGAAGAATCAGCAGGAAAGGGAATGGAAATTTTTTTCTCACAAATAATGGAGCTTACAGGTAATTAATATCCGTATTTTCCTTTCCAACGATTTTTTAAAAATTCTTTGGTTTGATTTTCTCGTGAATTGTTTTGAGGTTCGTAGAACGTGGTGTTTTTAATTTCTTCCGGTAGGAATTCTTGTTCTACAAAGTTGTTCTCATAATCGTGAGCATATTTGTAGTCTTCTCCGTAGCCTAATTCTTTCATCAGTTTGGTTGGAGCATTCCGAAGGTGTAACGGGACAGGTAAATCACCTGTCTGACGCACGATTTGTTGTGCCTTTCCGATTGCTAAATAAGTGGAATTACTCTTAGGCGAAGTAGCCAAATAGACAGCGCATTGACTTAAAATGATTCTGCTTTCCGGATAACCAATAGTAGAGACAGCCTGAAAACAATTATTAGCAATAACTAATGCAGTTGGATTGGCATTTCCGATGTCTTCACTGGCTAAAATCAGAAGCCTTCGGGCAATAAATTTTAAATCTTCTCCGCCTTCAATCATTCGGGCAAGCCAATAAACGGCTGCATTAGGGTCACTTCCTCGAATGGATTTTATAAAGGCAGAAATAATGTCGTAATGCTGTTCTCCCGCCTTATCATACATTACCGTGTTTTTCTGAACCAATTGCATTACTTTTTCGTTAGTAATGACAATTTCATTTTCAGGAGAGGCATTGACAATCAGTTCAAAAATATTCAAAAGTTTTCGACCATCTCCTCCCGAAAGTCTTAACAGAGCTTCAGTTTCTTGAAGTTTGATATTTTTGGATTTCAGAAATTCATCAACTTCTAAAGCTCGCTTTAGTAAAGCTTCTAAATCTTCTCGCGAAAAAGGATTCAATACATAAACTTGACATCTGGATAAAAGAGCAGGAATCACTTCAAAACTCGGATTTTCGGTAGTAGCTCCTATAAGAGTGATCCATCCTTTTTCAACTGCTCCGAGCAACGAATCTTGCTGTGATTTATTAAAACGATGAATCTCGTCAATGAACAAAATAGGGTTTTTAGTAGTGAATAAACCTCCGCTTTGCTTGGCTTTTTCAATCACATCGCGAACATCTTTCACTCCCGAATGAATAGCTGACAGTTCGTAGAATGGTCGCCCGCTCTGTTCTGCCATAATGTGAGCCAGTGTTGTTTTTCCGGTTCCCGGAGGCCCCCACAAAATAAGTGAGGGGATTATCCCCTTTTCAATTTGGTGTACTAACGAACCTCCTTTTCCCACTAAATGAGATTGGCTGATATATTCTGATAATTTTTTTGGGCGAACACGTTCGGCTAAAGGCTGATTCATTTTGGATAGTCAAGATTTATGAAAAATGATTAAAACAAAGGTTCTCCGTTGAGGTCAGTAGTAAGTACTTCACTCATATAATCGAAAAACGGACGCATTGCTAAAAACGTAGCAATTATTTCTTTTGGGAAATCAGCAGCAAATACCTGATTGTCTGTAAATTTTCGCATCACTACGTATTGTTTTTTTTTAATTAAGTCAATATCAGGGTGATTTTTATCAAACCCCTTTGGAGCTGTTTTTACTCCGTCTTCTCCTTTGAGCTCTCCGAAATACTTTACAAAGGTTTCATCTGAAATAATTTTTTTGATTTCGGTAGTATCCATTTCAAATTCTTTGCGAATTCGGAATAAGTCTTCGTTATTCGGAGCCCAAAAACCTCCTCCTACAAAGCTATTACCGGGTTCTAAATGTACATAATATCCACCCCTAAGCATAGGCTTAGTTCTGGAAAAACTTGCCCCGAAATTGGTTTTATATGGAGATTTATCTTTAGAGAAGCGAATATCCTTATAAATTCTGAAAATATGGATGCCTTCTAAACTGTCATGTTTTTGAAATTCGGAGTAGATTTGATTGAAAAAAGTTTTATTTCCTTTGACAATTGTATCGTACCCTGATTTGTGTTTTGCAAACCATTCCCGATTGTTGTTTTTTTTTATCTGTGTCAGAAATTCAAAAGCTTTTTTCATAATTTAAAATTTTTATTCGCACAAAACTATACATCTCTCATTTCTTCATTTTGTACAATGTCAGAAAAAACAAAATTATTATTTTCTGAAATTTTGGTTGAGACATAAGCTTTGTGTGATTTATCTTATTGTAAAGTTACCATTTTTAGGTGTATTTTTTAGTTTCGCATTGCATTTGTTTTTAAAATTTCACTTTACTAAAGATAGAATGTTTGAAACGGCTTTGTTTTATTTGGTCTTAAATAAGTCTATTGTGTAATCAAGTAGTTCTTTACCTCCAAATTTTCCGTGTCCGGGGATAACTATTTTTACATCCGGGTAGTGCTTTTTTATTTTTTCTACGGTATTTGACCAAACTTCGATGTTTGCATCTTCTAAGTATCCTTTAGTTGCATTTAATTCTTTAATCAGACATCCTCCAAACATAATGTCTTCACTTGGAAAGTAGCCAATAACATTATCTTTTGTATGTCCTTCTCCGAAGAATTTTACGATGCAAATTTCGTCACCCACATTCAAAATTAAAGAATCATTAAAGCTATTCTGAGGAATTACATAATTGTTTTTTTGTGCAAACTTTATAGTTTTATGATAAGAATAAGACGATATGTGTTGATTATGAAAAACTTGCAGACCACCTAAACAATCATCATGAAAATGCGTTGGAATTACGGCATTGATTTTTGCTTGAAGTTTTTCGGTTATCCATTTAATTAGTTCTTCTGAAGTACTATCATTTGTGGGGGTATCAAAAACAACAGCTTCATTGTCGTTACTGACAATTAGTCCATTACAAGGAACATTTCCAAAACTTTGAGTTGGTAAAAACGATGTGTGTTCAAATGAGTTTTTGGAAATTTGGGTTATTATAAGATTTTCAGATTTGTAAACTATTTGAGGTTCAAAGAGTTCGTTTTTTTGGTAACTACAGTTTAATATTGTCAAAGTAGTTAAAATAACAAACAAATTTTTTGAGATAAATTTCACTTTTGATGCAATATGGTGTCATTATAGAACCTTTTTCCCTCGTGCTTTACATTTTCATAGCTCCCCATTTGGAGGAATTAAGCGGAGAAATTTTGTTCAGATTTTCAACCAAATCTGCAATAGGAATTTGTGGACCTCCCGAAAAAATTTGCACTAACTCATCGGATTTTGCATCAAAAAAAATGCGAGTTAAAAACGCATTCGGGCGATTTTTGTGAACTTCAGCTAAAGTTATAATAGCCTTTTTTACACCTTCTTTCCCTGCTTTTACATTTTCACTCATCAAATCTAAACCTTTAATATGGTATTCATATAAAGTTTTTCTGAAAGATTCGTAAGTGTTAGAAAGCAAGTCCTGAGCTAAGAAAAAGCGATTTTGGTTACCACCCTCTGATTGTGTCCAGCCTTTGTATCGGCTTGATTGAGCCAAGTTTACAATAGCATTTGCTGCTTCAAAATAAGGCGTGCCGCCTTTTAGTTGGAAACTGTCAGCATCTAATCCTAAAATAATATTGGCATAAAAAGCCAAAACAGCCGTTAAGTTTGAGTCAAAACTGTTTGGGTTGAAAAACAAATTTTCAAACTCAATATAGTTAAAAGTAAAATCTTTATCTAAGTAGTTAAAAATCGGAGTAGAATAGTTAGCCCCGTAAACCGGACGAGAAGATTGAATTTGTAAAGTAGCTGAAAAAGTCCCTCCGCTCAAAGCAGTTACGTTAATAAACATATCGCAACTGATTTTTTCATTTTGGTTAAACACTTGATTTGACCAACGAGTGTTGTTCATAAAATCATTTAGTGATTTTTCAAGAGTTCTGAATATTTGCGTATTGGTAACATTTACCCTGTCATGCCCTACGGTTACTTTACAATTAAGCTCTTGAGAATTGACAGAATATACAGAGACCAAGAAAAATAATATCCCAAATATTTTACGCATAATGTTCTACAATTTTATTTACAATATCTTGAGCGACTTCTTCTTTTGTTTTCAGCGGAAACTGCTCAATATTAAAATTTTTGTCTATAAAGGTAACTTTGTTGGTATCACCCCCGAATCCTGCTCCTTTATCGTTTAGGGAGTTAAGAACAATCAAATCTAAGTTTTTTTTCTGAATTTTTAGCTTTGCATTTTCAATCTCATTTTCAGTTTCTAAAGCAAACCCTACTAAAAATTGTTTTGTTTTGGTTGCTCCTAACGAAGCCAAAATATCTTTGTTTTTTTCTAATTCCAAAACCAGATTATCTTCGGACTTTTTGATTTTTTGATCTGCAACGTACTTAGGTCTGTAATCTGCTACTGCTGCTGCTGCTACCACAATGTCCGTGTCTTTAAAAACTTGATGACAGGTATCGTACATATTTTGGGCAGATACTACTCTAACGAGATTTATATCGGAATGTTGCACAGTAAGATGTGTAGGACCTGAAACAAGTGTAACTTCTGCTCCCAAATCTGCTAAAGTTTTAGCAATGTCGAAACCCATCTTTCCGGAAGAATGATTTCCGATAAATCGGACAGGGTCAATGGGTTCGTAGGTAGGTCCTGCCGTAACCAAAGCTTTTTTTCCTCTTAACGGAAGGTTTTTGATGAGATCTTCTTCAATAAATCGGACAATATTTTCAGGTTCTGCCATTCGTCCCTCTCCTGAAAGTCCGCTTGCTAATTCTCCTGATTCGGCAGGAATCATCACATTACCAAATGATTGCAGTTTTCGGAAATTTTCGTGAGTTGACTCGTGTTTATACATATCCAAATCCATAGCAGGAGCAAAATATACTTTGCATTTGGCCGATAAATAGGTAGCCATAAGCAGGTTATCACAGGCTCCGTTTGCCATTTTGGATATGGTATTAGCTGTTGCCGGAGCAATCAACATAAGGTCAGCCCAAAGAGCTAACTCTACATGATTATTCCATTTGGCATTTTCGTCATCAGGCTCATAAAAAGCAGAAAACACTTCCCTTTTGGAAAGTGTTCCGAGTGTAAGTGGAGTTACAAAATCTTTGGCAGCGGGTGTCATTACGACTTGTACCTCTGCTCCTGATTTTATAAAAAGCCTTACCAAATTAGCTGTTTTATAGGCAGCAATTCCTCCTGATACTCCAAGCAGGATTTTTTTACCTCGTAAAACAGACATTGGTCAAATTATTTTGTGTTTCTGAAATAAATTTTTCCTTCCATCCATTCCTCGACTGCAATAGCATGAGGTTTTGGAAGTCTTTCGTAAAATTTAGAAACCTCGATTTGCTCTTTGTTTTCGAAAACTTCTTCCAAAGAATCGCTATAAGTGGCAAATTCATCTAACTTTTCAGACAATTCTTTTTTTACTTCAGAATTTATCTGACTTGCTCTTTTAGCAATTATGGTAATTGCTTTGTAGATGTTTCCCGTTGGTTGCTCGATAACATCTCTGTCATACGTTACCGTGTTTACAGGTGCTTTTGTTTTCTTTAAATCCATATCAAATGTAAATATTAACTTTTTTGTAATTCTTGTTTTATTTCTTCGTAAAGTTTATCTGCCTGATTTTTGTATTTTGTTTGGCCATTATGCCTGACAAGTGCTTCATAGGCAGATTTGGCTTGTTCCAAACGCTCTCTTTTTTTCTCTTCAACACTGTTTATAGCCAAATGATATAACGAATCAAATTTGTAATACAAAGCGTCTTCTGTATAAATTGTTCCCGGATAGTCTATCAGAAAATTATCTAAAGCTACAATGGCAGCCTTATAATCTCGGGTATATCCGGCTATGGTGTTATACTGTTTGGCGATTTCAAAGTATTTTTTCTCTATTTTTTGATTCAGTTCAATAATTATTTTATTGGCTTCATCAGCATATTGAGAATCGGGATAAAGGTTTAAGAATTCCTGAAGTTTGTCAATTGCTTTATAAGTATCTTCTTGGTCTTTTGAATATTTCGGAGACTCATTCGCATAACTTTTACCACAAAGTAACCAGGCTTCTCCTACTTTTTCAGAACGAGGATAGTTAGCTATGAATCTTTCGAATAAATAGGCAGACATTCCGTATTGCTTCATTTCATAAGAAGCTTTAGCTTGCATATAAAACAACTTTTCTGCCTGAGGTTTTCCTCTATAACTCGGAGCTATTTGGTCAAAAAGTCTAAGAGCTTTGTTGTACTTTCCGGCATCGTACATTTTTTCAGCTACATGATACTTTTGAGCTATGTCTTCTCTATTCAGAGCCTTTTGATACTCCGAACAAGAAACCAAAGTTACGATAGCCAGTAAAAGTAAAAGCACTTTTTTCATTCTCTCAATTTAAATTTTCTCGCAACAAAAAATGTTTGCAAAGTTAGTTATTATTTTCTTATAATCAATAAGTTTGTTTCAAGTTTCAGGATAAAGTTGTTGTAATGAGCAACTTCAAATCAAAAACTAAACAGGAGGTTGCCCCGTAAAGTTTTTCATATCGGTATCAAACAAATAGAGTCCTCCTTTATCGTCTCCGATAAGGTTTATTTTATCCAGAATCGTACGAGCTGTAGCTTCTTCTTCAATTTGTTCAGCAACATACCATTGTAAGAAGTTATGAGTGGCATAATCTTTTTCTTGCAATGAGATATGAACCAACTCATTGATACTGTTTGAAACCATGACTTCGTGTTCAAATAGTTGAGTAAACAAAGTTTTGAATGAAGTGTGATCTAAATGAGGTTCTTCAATTTGTGGAATTTTAGCTTCACCACCTCTCTGATTGATATATTTTACCAGTTTTAGCATATGCATACGTTCTTCGTCAGATTGGTTGTACATAAAAGCTGCAATTCCTTCAAATCCTTGAATTTCAGCCCAAGAAGCCATTGCTAAATAGATTTGAGAAGAATTTCCTTCTAATTTTACCTGATTGTTTAGTGCTGTTTCTAATGTCTTGGTTAGCATAAGCGTATAGTCTAAAAATTAAACAGTTTTGAATTAAGTAATGAATGAATTACAATGAATTCATTCCTGAGATAAAGGTTTTAATCCGGTCAGATAAGTTTTGGTTTACGTTTACCAAAGGCAAGCGAACCGTATTTTCGGAAATACCCAAATGTTTGAAAACTTCTTTTATCCCTGCCGGGTTTCCTTGCTCAAAAATCATGTCAATGCAATCAGCTAATTTGTAATGCAAAGCATAAGCCTCTTTTACTTTCCCTTGTAATCCTAAGCGAACCATCTCTGAAAACTCTTTAGGAAAACCTTCTCCGATAACTGAAATTACTCCACTTCCTCCTGCCAATATCATAGGTAATGTAATCATATCATCACCCGAAATCACCAAAAAATCTTCGGGTTTATTCTGAATAAGTCTCATTGCTTGCACAATATCTCCGGCTGCTTCTTTGATTCCTATGATGTTTTTGAAATCGTTTGCTAAACGCAAAACAGTTTGAGGAAGCATATTACTTGCGGTTCTTCCCGGTACGTTATATAGAATTACAGGGACAGGACTGTTTTGAGCAATCATCTTAAAATGCTGATAAATTCCTTCTTGTGTAGGTTTGTTGTAATAAGGAGAAACGGATAAAATGGCTGAAAAGGCAGAAAAATCTCCGGTTTTCAATTCGTTTACCACTTCTTGAGTATTGTTTCCGCCTACACCTAAAACCAAAGGTAAGTTACCTGCGTTTTCTTCTATAACGGTTCGAATAACCAATTCTTTTTCGTCTTTAGACAGTGTTGCTGCTTCGGCAGTTGTACCCAACACTACCAAATAATCTACTCCTCCGTCAATGTTATATCGAACAATTCTTTTCAGAGCTTCCGTATCTACGGAAAAATCTTTTTTAAAAGGTGTAACTAAAGCAACTCCCGTCCCGATGAGCGATTTCATATTTTATTCAAAACTTTTAAATATTTAAACAATTCTTCTGTAAACAATCTATATTCCGAAATCGGAACATCAATCATAAAATGATTCAAACGTTGTTCGTTTAACATAAATCCTGCCTTAAAACCGGCTTTGGACTTTACGTTGATATAATCCAAATTTATCTGTTCCGTGTCATAATAATTTACCAGCAAATCAAACGGATAATCGGCAAATTTTTTAATAGTTTCATCAACAATATTTCCTGAAACAGTGATGTTGTTTGGTCGAAAATAAATGATATTTTCTGTATTCTCAAAAGCTTTGTTTTTAGTATAAACTAAAGCTTTGATTTGATTTTGGCTAATGCCGTATTGTGTAAACTCTTTTATCAGTTGTTCGGTTTTGCTGAAATTTACTCCGTCTATCAAAAGTCCTATCTGTTTTATTTGTCCTTCGAGTGGAGCGTTTAATCCGGTTAATTTATTCTTAACAATTTTTTTTAACGAAAGTTTTTTTATTAAACTTAAAAACATAGTACTTTTACTAATCTTACAAATGTAATAAAAATAAGATTTACCTCTAAGATGACAAAGCTAATAAACAACCATTCTAAATTTCTTTTTTTTATTGTATTATTAACATTCTCTTTTTTTGTCAGTTGCACTCCTCACAAACAAACAGTTACTAAAATCAAAGGAAAGCAAATTCCGATAAACGAGAGTATTCAATCAGATACGGAATATGAGAAAATTATAGCACCTTATCGCACTCATATCAATCAAGATTTAGATAATGTTTTGAGTTATGCTCCCGAAGACATGGATAAATCAAAAGGGAAGTGGCAAACTACTATTGGGAATTTTTTGGCTGACATAACACTTGAAAAAGCTAATTTACTTTTTGAAAAAACACATCACCGAAAAGTAGATATTTGTTTGTTAAATCACGGAGGAATCCGTGCCCCGATTGCCAAAGGAAACGTGACTGCCCGAACTGCTTATCAGGTTATGCCCTTTGAAAATAGTCTTGTAATTGCAGAACTTAAAGGAGAGCAGATTCAAGAAATGGTTGAATACTTTATTCAGGGTAAAAAGGCTCATCCGATTTCGGGAGTTCAAATGGAACTTTCTGAAGATGAAAAATCATATAAAAACATCAAAATTCAAGGACAGCCTTTAGAAACAAATAAAACATACACCGTAGCAACTTCCGATTATTTGATAACAGGGGGAGACAATATGCTTTTTTTTGAAAAAGCTCTTGCCTTATATGATATGAACTATAAGCTCCGAAATCTGATTATTGATTATTTTAAAGAAAATGATACCCTCCCGATAGTTTTAGATGACAGAATTGTAATAAGCGGAGAGAAGTAAACAGAAAAACAAGAGTAATGAAACGTAGAGAATTTATACAAAAAACAGCTTTAACTTCCGTAATGGCAGGAGTTGCTACATTACCTTTGATGAGTTTCAGCACAAAAAAAACAAAACATATCACTATTCTTCATACTAATGATACTCACAGTCATATAGATCCCTTTGAGTCCACCCACCCGAAAAATCCGAATATGGGAGGAGTAGCCCGAAGGGCAGCATTGGTAGAACAAATCAGGAGAGAGAATCCAAATACATTACTTTTAGATGCAGGGGATATTTTTCAGGGAACTCCTTATTTTAATTACTACGGAGGTGAATTAGAGCTTAAGCTGATGAGCATGATGAAGTATGATGCTTCCACGCTCGGAAATCACGAATTTGATAATGGATTAGAAGGTTTTTTAGCCCCTCTTCCGCACGCTAATTTTGATTTTATCAATTCTAATTATGATTTTTCGAATACCATTTTAGACGGATATATCAAAAAATATAAAATTTTTGAGGTGGATGGAATTAAAATCGGAATTTTCGGATTAGGTGTAGAACTTGCGGGTTTGGTAAGCAAAGCCAATTATAAAGAAACCAAATATTTAGATCCCATTGAAATTACTCAGGATATGACTCGCTTCTTAAAAAGTGAGAAAAAGTGTGATTTGATTATTTGTCTTTCGCATTTGGGATATAGGTATAATATGGATAAAATTTCGGATATGGTCTTAGCTTCAAAGACTAAAGACATAGATTTGATTATTGGAGGACATACTCATACTTTTTTAGATAAACCTACTATAACTAGAAATATAGAGGGAAAATCCGTAATAATTAATCAGGTAGGTTGTTTTGGTATCAACCTTGGAAGAATTGATTTTTATTTTGAATCGGATAAAACAACCTCTAACGGAAGAACTATTGAGGTATAGTGTTGTATAGATGCGGTTAAAAATATAATCCAAACTCTACTTTTACTCCCCAATTATTTGTATCGGGAAGGTTTCGGTAATTACCTCTCCAAGAGAAGTCAATACGCATTACTTTAAAGATATTCCCTATTCCGGCATGATATTCCCAATAAGGTTTTTCCGGAGCAAGGTAATTAAGCCCTGAGGCATTAATAGCTCTGTTTTCATCAGAAACACTACCGACAACTCCTTTTATTCCAATGATTTCACGAAGGTTTAAATCTCTGAAATACGGAATTCTCGAAAATAATTTTCCGTTGAAGTGATGTTCTAATTGTAAGGTAGCGTATTGGTCAGTGACAAATTCGTAGTAATTCAGCAAGTTAAAGTTATTCTGAATTATAAAATATGATTGATTCCCGGGAATAACAGACATAAGCCCGAGAGGGATTGTTCCGAAAGTTTTCCCGATTTCGGTTGTTACAAATAATCGTCCGAGAAGTCCGATAACGATAGGCTGTTTGTAATACAGTTGGATTTTTTCGTAATCAAAATCACTGTCAAAAACACCTTTTAACCCTTGTGAATAGCTTAAGTAAATTCGAGCATAATTGTTATCTACGATACCTCGTTCTACTCCGTAACCGATAGTTTTTATTCCCGGAGTATAATCAACCATAAAGTTGATTTCAGATTGGGTTACTTCTCTCTGAATATTTCCGTCTTGATCAAAATATTCTAAACTAAAGGTTTCGGGAGAAGCGGATTTGAGAGTTCTGTAACTGAAGGCTGACTTGAAAGTAAGGTGTTTAATCGGTTCAATTTCCAGCATTATATTAGAGAGATTAACCGAAGTCAGTTTAGAATTATCTCCGCTGGCGAATATAGCAGATGAGGCAAAACTGCGTCCTAAAATATCGTTAGAAGTAGTCAGACTCGCTCCAATCTGTTCAATATCTCTTCGATTTCCACCACTTATAATAAGTCGGTTTTTGGTATTGATAAGCCATTTTCCTGAAATTCCGTATTTGACCTGATGGTCATTGAATCCGTAGGCGGTATATCCTTCTAATCTCCATAAATCATTAGGTCCGAAATAAGTTCTACCTCCGGCTCTGAATCGAACTCCTTCTACATCGTTATATCCGAAAGAAGAAAATATAGGTCCGTAATCGAAATCTCCTATCTGAACATAACCACTTCCGAGAATAGCGACCAAGTCGTACATTCGTTTAAATTTCTTAACAGTCTGGAGGGTGTCGAGCATTTTATAAATACCTCTTTCGTCACGACTTAAAGATTCAAAACGGTTTGTATTCCAAAAATCATCGTCTCGGTGATAAATGGCATCATCGTAATAATTGACTTCTTCTTTATAAAAATCTTTCGGCTTCTCCTGATTAAACAGGTGATTTTGATAAATAGTTGTTCGCTTTCCGTAAACTCCTTTGGATTCGTCTTTTTTGTTAAAAGCAAAATCCGACATAAAGTGGTCTCTGGAAAGCAAGAAAACCGAATCGTTCAGTACTTCAAATTCCTGTTCAATATAAATTTCCTTAATCCAGTTGATGTTGGCACTTTGGGTTACGGACATATTGATTTTTTTGATGGCAAAAGTGGTGTCGTTTACCCAAAAATCTCCTTTAAAAGTAAGTTCTCCTTTTCGTCTCGGATAGTAAATAATGTTATAACACCATTTGTTGTCAATATAGGCACTGTCTGCTAAAACATAGTTATAAGCTTCTATTCCGTATCTTGAAATCGGGCTATGAAAACTTTTATCAAAAATAGTAATGAAGTTATCGTAGATATCATATTCGTTATACAGATCTTTGATAAAAGCCAAAATATGTTGATTTCCGTTAAATCCGGAAGTTTTATTGGCTGTAAGAATTTCTTTTTTCTTTTTTAGCTTGTTATCTCCATATACTTCGCTCAAAGCTTCGTTTAAGAAAATCGGGAGGTATGTTTTCCCTGTAATTTTTGATGTATCCACATGTTCAAAGATGAACTCCATTCCTTTGAACAACTTTTTCTGAGTAAAAGCACTGTCAATATTGTTAAGGTCAAATTGGATTTTTTCGTATTTGTCAAACTTGTATTGGTCGAACATATACAGCCCGTTTTTACGTTTTCGAGCCCAAATTTTTCTCAAAATATCAATGGCAGGATTGTTTTTCTTAGGCTGTTTTCCTCCAATAATCTGAACTGCTTCAATTATGTTATCAGGCTCAAGGGTAAATTCCAGATTATAATTTCCTCCTACGGTAAGTAATTTTTCTTGTGTTTTATATCCTACAAACGAAACAACAAGAGTCAGGTTATTATCTTTTGATTCTAAATAAAAC
The DNA here is from genome assembly GCA_964629155.1 of uncultured Flavobacterium sp. Lineage (GTDB taxonomy): Bacteria > Bacteroidota > Bacteroidia > Flavobacteriales > Flavobacteriaceae > Flavobacterium. The sequence goes on along the minus strand of CAZVQI010000001.1, from coordinate 49,649 downwards.
TTCCCGTTTTCGTTTGTTACAATTCCGATAGTAGTTCCTTTAAAAGCCACACTGGCAAATGGCATCGGCATTTTGTTTTCATCATAAACTATTCCGCTTACTTTGGTTTGTGCCAACACGGAAAAGCCTATAAATAGGAATATACACAGGAGGAAATTTTTCATAAAATAAATATATAAGTTGCAAATATATCAATTATAGGTGTTATATAGAATAAGGAATTTTACAATTTTCGACTTATTTTTTAGAGTTTATACGGTCTGAAGTAAATATTTATGTTTTTTGGTGATAACAAGTAAAGGTTTTGAGTTTAAGTGTTTGACTATATTGTCTTTATGTTAGTTTAGGTTATTCTTTTAAAGATTTTTTGCATTAGAAGATGAAGACTTTTATCTTTCAAAAATGTTATTAAACTATGATTTGATACTTTATTGTAGTACCTTTGCACTTTATTAATTAGAATAAATAAAAATTAGGAGGAGATATGATTAAAGTGTCAGAATCAGCAAGTAAGCGAGTGGCTATGCTTATGGAAGACGAAGGTTTTAATCCTAAGACAGACTATGTGCGAGTAGGAGTGAAAAGTGGAGGTTGCTCAGGATTAGAATATGTACTGAATTTTGATAAAACCGCAACCGAATCAGATAGAGTTTTTGAAGATAACGGAATCAAAATCGTAGTCGAAAAAAAGAGCTATTTGTATTTGGTGGGGACAACTCTGGAATATGAAGGAGGACTAAACGGTAAAGGATTTGTTTTTAACAATCCGAATGCGAAGAGAACGTGTGGCTGCGGAGAGAGCTTTTCTTTATAAGAGTCACTTAGAGTCAAATGACCAAAGATGACTTGGCTTTCCTAAAACTTTAATATTTAGAAATGGCAAAATATACCGAAGACGATTTAAAAGTCGAATTAGAAAATAAAGAATACGAGTACGGTTTTTATACCAATATTGAGTCAGAGACATTTCCTGTAGGATTAAATGAAGATATTATTCGGGCTATTTCGAAGAAGAAAGAAGAACCGGAATGGATGACGGAATGGAGGCTGGAATCTTTCCGTATTTGGAAAGAAATGACTGAGCCGGAGTGGGCTAATGTGAAATACGAAAAGCCTGACTTCCAAGCTATATCCTACTATTCTGCACCCAAGAAAAAACCAAATCTCAACAGTTTAGACGAAGTAGATCCGGAGCTTTTGGAAACTTTCAAAAAGTTGGGAATCTCTATCGAAGAACAAAAACGACTCACAGGAGTAGCCGTAGATATTGTGATGGACTCGGTATCTGTAGCTACTACATTCCAAAAAACTTTGGAGGAAAAGGGTATTATTTTCTGCCCGATTTCGGAAGCAATTAAAAAACATCCGGATTTGGTTCGGAAATATCTGGGAACAGTGGTGCCTAAAACAGATAATTTTTATGCAGCGTTAAATTCAGCTGTGTTCTCAGACGGAAGCTTTTGTTATATTCCAAAAGGAGTGAAGTGCCCGATGGAGCTTTCTACGTACTTCCGAATTAACCAAGCCGGAACAGGACAGTTTGAACGAACACTTGTAATTGCCGATGAAGGTAGTTATGTGTCTTACCTTGAAGGTTGTACGGCTCCTTCACGAGACGAAAACCAATTGCATGCGGCTGTAGTAGAGCTTGTCGCTTTAGAAAATGCAGAGATTAAATATTCTACTGTACAAAATTGGTTCCCCGGAAATAAAGAAGGAAAAGGAGGGGTGTACAACTTTGTTACTAAAAGAGGTTTGTGTGAGAAGAATGCTAAAATATCATGGACACAAGTAGAAACAGGTTCGGCTGTTACGTGGAAATACCCTTCTTGTATTCTGAAAGGAGATAACTCGGTGGGAGAGTTTTATTCTATTGCCGTAACAAATAACTATCAACAGGCAGATACCGGAACAAAGATGATTCATTTAGGGAAAAACACTAAATCTACCATTATTTCTAAAGGAATTTCTGCCGGAAAATCTCAAAACAGCTATAGGGGTCTTGTACATATTGGACCTCGTGCCGAGAATGCAAGAAATTTTTCTCAATGTGACTCTTTGTTGATGGGCAACGAATGCGGAGCTCACACATTCCCGTATATTGAGTCAAACAACCCTACGGCACAGGTAGAACATGAAGCCACCACCAGTAAAATCGGTGAGGATCAGGTTTTCTATTGCAATCAAAGAGGAATTGATACAGAAAAAGCCATTGCTCTTATTGTAAATGGATTTTCAAGAGAAGTTTTGAATAAACTTCCGATGGAGTTTGCCGTAGAGGCTCAAAAACTATTGGAAATTTCATTAGAAGGCTCAGTCGGATAATTTGAGATGAGGCAACTTGAAAATGTTTTTATGATAGAACAAGAAAGCATACTCATTTCAATTTACCTTAGATATTTTAAGTACTGTGGTGAATTACCAGAGAGTAAAGCAGGTTTTATTCATAAAATTAAACTTGCAATCAAAGAAATAGAAGAAGTTTTTTATGGATTGGATTTATGTAGAGTATCAGGAAGTTATCCTGACACATTGAGTTTATTGGAATAATTCAAAAATAGTCGATTAAATTATAATAACATTAAAATAATGAGGTTAATAGGAAACATTAAAATGATAAAAAACCGGAAAACACACTTTTCATAATCATTTTAATTTTCAGATTAGAATCTCCAAATTATCAAATTAAATATGTTAACAATAAAGAATCTACATGCCTCGGTTGAGGACAAGGAAATCCTGAAAGGATTAAACTTAGAAATAAAAGCAGGAGAAGTTCACGCTATTATGGGACCTAATGGTTCCGGAAAAAGTACATTTGCTTCTGTAATTGCCGGAAAAGAAGACTATGAAGTTACTGAAGGAGAAATAATTCTTGACGGAGAGGATATCCGAGAGCTGGCTCCGGAAGAAAGGGCTCATAAAGGAATATTTCTTTCTTTTCAATATCCGGTGGAGATTCCGGGAGTAACGGTTACTAACTTCATTAAAACGGCAATTAACGAAACGCGCAAGGCAAAAGGCTTGGAAGAGATGCCGGCTAACGAAATGTTGAAGCTTATTAGAGAGAAATCTGAAATGTTGGAGATTGATCGCAAATTTTTGTCGCGTTCTCTCAATGAAGGTTTTTCCGGAGGAGAGAAAAAACGTAACGAAATTTTCCAAATGGCAATGTTGGAACCGAAGTTGGCAATTCTTGACGAAACAGATTCAGGGTTAGATATTGATGCTCTTAGAATTGTAGCTGGTGGAGTAAATAAACTCAGAAGTAAAGACAACGCAGTGATAGTAATTACACACTATCAGAGGTTGTTGGATTATATTGTTCCTGATTATGTCCATGTTTTGATGAACGGAAAAATTGTTAAATCAGGCACTAAAGAATTAGCCCTTGAGCTCGAAGAAAAAGGATACGATTGGATTAAAGAAGAATTAGTTTAATGGCTTAAGGTTAAGTTTAATATAAAACCATACAATTCAAGTAACCTGAAACCTGAAGCAAATAAAAATGGCTCTGAAAGAAAAATTATTATCGTCATTTATGGCTTTTGAAGAGAGAGTGAGTGTGGACGAAGACCTGCACGATATTCGAACTTCGGCCATTAAAGTTTTTGAAGAAAAAGGCTTTCCAACAAAAAAGGAAGAAGCTTGGAAATATACATCACTGAACGCTCTGTTAAAAAACGATTTTTCTGTTTTTCCTGATACGGAGGTCTCTATTGGTATTGCCGATGTAAAAAGATTTTTTATTGATGAAACTGATACTTATAAAATAGTGTTTGTAAATGGAATATTTAACTCTTTTTTGTCTAGCACTACGCATGACGGCATAGATGTGTGTCTGCTATCCTCTGCTCTTTCCAAACCGAAATACAGAGAGATAATTGACAAATATTTCAATCAAATAGCCTCAAAAGATGAGACTCTTACGTCCCTTAACACTGCTTTTGCCTGTGAAGGGGCTTTTATCAATATTCCTAAAAATAAAATAGCTGATAAGCCGGTAGAAATCGTGTGTTTTTCTACCAAAAACGATAAAAAACTGTGGCTTAATCCTCGTAACTTGGTAGTTGTAGGCGAAAACGCACAAGTTCAAATTATCGAAAGACATCAGACACTCGATAAAGAAATTGTTTTAACCAACTCGGTTACTGAAATATTTGTAGAGGAAAAAGGTATAGTTGACTATTACAAACTTCAGAATGATGAGTTGGAAGCAAATCTCATAGATAACACTTATATTTCTCAACAACAGGGGAGTAGTGCTTCTGTGCATACTTTTTCTTTTGGAGGTAATCTCATTCGAAATAACCTGAACTTTTACCACTTTGGCGAATACGTGGAGTCAACCCTTAAGGGAATTACAGTTATTGAAGACAATCAGCATGTCGATCATTATACCTTAGTGCATCATGCTCACCCGAATTGTGAAAGCCACCAAGATTACAAAGGTATTTTTGGCGGAAGATCAACAGGAGTGTTTAATGGAAAGATTTATGTGGACAAAGTGGCCCAAAAGACCAATGCTTTCCAACAGAATAATAACATTTTGATAAGTGAAAAAGCCACTATTAATACCAAACCTCAATTGGAAATTTTTGCAGATGATGTTAAATGTTCACATGGTTGTACGGTAGGGCAACTTGATGAAAGTGCTTTGTTCTATTTGCAACAAAGAGGTATCCCGAAAAAAGTAGCCAAAGCGTTATTGATGTATGCTTTTGGAAATGACGTAATTGCTACCATTAAGATTCCGGCCTTGCAACAGAGAATAATGAAGGTTATCGCTAAAAAATTAGGAGTAAGTTTAGGGTTTAACTTATAGTTTCCTATATTTACTCTATAAAAAGCAGAGCGTATGTTGCATTCTTTAAATATGGTTTGGAATCCCTCGGAAGGAATTGACTTAGGTTTTTTCACCATCAGATATTATAGTCTGATGTGGGTAATAGCTTTTGTTTTAGGGTATCAGATAATGAAAAGAATTTTTATCCGTGAAAACGAATCCATGGATAAATTAGACTCTCTTTTCTTCTATACATTTATAGCTACCATGTTTGGGGCTAGGTTGGGGCATGTGATTTTTTATGACCCGCAACTTTTTAAAGAAGATTTTTTAAGCGTTTTTCTTCCGATAAGAACCCAACCTACTTTTGAATTTACGGGATTTGCCGGATTAGCAAGTCATGGAGCGGCCATAGGGATTATCGTTACAATGTTTTATTTCAGTAGAAAAGTAATGAAAAAGCCATTACTTTGGGTTTTAGACAGAATTGTTTTACCGATTACGTTAGGAGGTATTTTTATTCGTTTCGGAAATTTTATGAATTCCGAAATTTTAGGAAAACCAACCGATTCTTCACTTGGAATCAAGTTTATCCAAGACGAATACAATAAATACGAAATAGTAAAAGCAACAGGAATAGCAGATGCTAAAGAAGCATATAAAGCTGCTGTAACAAATCCTGAATTTGTTCCTCTTATAGAGAGTATCACTCCGAAACATCCGGCACAGCTTTATGAAGCAACAGGCTATGTAGCAGTGTTTGTTATTTTATATTTTCTGTATTGGAAAACAGAAGCAAGAAACAAACAAGGTCTTATTTTCGGGATCTTCCTTATCTTACTTTGGACGGTTCGATTTATAGCAGAGTTTGTCAAAGAAAGTCAAGGAGGATTTGAAGGTTCTAATCCCATACTTTCTACCGGACAATGGTTGAGTATTCCGTTTATCCTGATTGGAATTTATCTGATTTACAGAAGTAAAGATACTGTATCCTCAAATGCTTAAAAATAAACCCTAAACATTGTTCAGGGTTTATTTTTTATAGTTTTTCAATTGCGTTTTGTAATCTTTTAATGGTTTCTTGTTGTCCGATGGTTTCCATAATATGGAAAATATCAGGACCTTTCATAGCTCCCACTAAACTTATTCGCAAAGGTTGCATAACTTTTCCCATCGGGATTTCGTTATCGGTAATCCAGTTTTTGATTTCTTTTTCTAAGGATTTTGCTTCAAAATTGGAAAAGTTATTTAAAATTGAGATGAGTTGTTGCATATATCCGGGAGTTTCTTCTTTCCAGTTTTTCTTTGCTTTTTCGTCATATTCAGTAGGTTCTACAAAGAAAAAGTCTGACAACTCCCAAAAATCAGTTACGAAATTAGCACGCTCTTTAGTAAGAGAAACTACTTTGGTTACATAATTCAAATCGGTTTTAAAGCCTTTTTCTTTTAAAATAGGTAAGAATAATTGTGCTAATGTTTCGTCTGATTGTTTTATTAAGTATTGATGATTGAACCATTTATTTTTTTCAGGATCAAATTTAGCCCCCGATTTACTTACACGAGCCAAATCAAAACTTTGGATAAGTTCTTCTAACGAGTAGATTTCTTTATCAGTTCCGTCATTCCAGCCCAAAAGTGCTAAAAAGTTAATTATGGCTTCCGGGAAAAACCCTTTTTCTCTATACCCGGACGAAATTTCTCCTGATTTTGGGTCTTTCCACTCCAAAGGGAAAACAGGAAAGCCTAATTTGTCACCATCTCTTTTAGAGAGTTTTCCGTTTCCAACCGGTTTTAAAATGAGAGGTAAGTGAGCAAACTCCGGAGCTTTCCATCCGAACGCACGATAAAGCATAAAGTGTAACGGTAGCGAAGGTAACCATTCTTCTCCTCTGATTACATGAGAAGTTTCTTGCAAATGGTCGTCTACAATATTAGCCAAATGATAAGTAGGCATTCCGTCTGATTTGAATAATACTTTATCATCCAATAGTGAAGTTTCAAACTTTACTTCTCCTCTGATTAAATCGTTTAAAACTAAGGTTTCATCAGTTGGTGTTTTAAAACGAATCACATAAGGTTCTCCGCTTTCTATTCGTTTTTGAACTTCTTCTGCTGATAATTTTAAAGAAGTCTCAAGACTTTCTCTGACAGTGTGGTTATATATAAAGGTTTGACCCTGAGCTTCGGCATTTTTGCGGAGTTCATCTAATTTTTCGGCTGAATCAAAAGCATAGTAGGCATTTCCAGTTTTGACGAGTTGTTCCGCATATTGTCTGTAGAGTGGTTTTCTGTCGCTTTGTCTGTAAGGAGGGAACTTTTCGTTTTTGCCGATAGTTTCGTCCGGTGGAATTCCTAACCATTCCAGAGATTCAAAAATGTATTGTTCTGCTCCCTCTACAAAACGGGTTTGGTCTGTATCTTCGATACGTAAATAAAAGGTTCCGTTGTGTTTTTTTGCAAACAAATAATTGAATAAAGCTGTTCTTACTCCTCCGATGTGTAAAGGACCTGTCGGGCTTGGAGCAAATCGTACGCGTACTTGTGACATTTTCTGAAATTTTTTGCAAAGATAGTTTTTTCACTGCAGAAGATTTACTCGAAATTCTAAAAATGATAGAAGGAAAGAATTAAGATTCTGACCTGAACCTTAAAAAATATGGAAACACTGTTGATTTACTTACTCAAAGTATCCGTTTTGGTTTCGCTTTTTTATGTGAGCTACTGGCTTTTGCTTAAAAAAAGAAACTTTTTTGACAAAAACCGATTGTTTTAGGGCAGCCTCTTATGCTTTCGGATTTTTCGGAAGAGGTAATGGTAACTCAACAGAATGCAGAAACCGATAGAGTTCAAATACATTGGAGTTATATTGTTGCAGGATTTTTTTATGTTTTAAAAAGAGGTAAAAAGAGAAACATTTTTTGATAATAATTCGCAAATGGATTTTTATTTTCGTTAGAGTTTATCTATTTTTAGCGGATTAAAGATTTGACTTTATTCGATGCGTTACTTCATAGGGATTTTATTTTTTTCAGGTATATTTTTACTGTTGGGGTCTGATGTGATTAGCCAATCATCGGAAAATACAGACTATATTTTTAAAACTCAAAATAACATAGATACGGATACCGTAAACACTCCCGAAAAGGGTATTGATACATTTTTTCCGCAAACCGAACATCAAACTCGTTGGGTGGATAGCATCTACAACCGTATGACTCTTGAAGAAAAAATAGGTCAGCTTTTTATGGTTGCGGCTTATTCTAATAAAGACGAGAAACATGCTTTAGAAATCGAGTCACTTATAAAAAATCAAAAAATAGGAGGGGTAATTTTCTTTCAGGGAGGTCCTATTCGACAGGCAAATCTTACTAATCGTTTTCAAGCAGTAGCAAAAGTTCCTTTGTTTGTTGGTATTGATGCGGAATGGGGCTTGGCTATGCGTTTAGATTCTACTTATGCTTTCCCTTGGAATATGACTTTGGGAGCTGTTCAGGATTTGGGTTTAATAGAACAAGTAGGAAAGCACATGGCAAAACATAGCAAACGAATGGGAATTCACTTTAATTTTGCTCCGGTTGTTGATGTTAACACGAATCCGAAAAATCCGATTATTGGAAACCGATCTTTCGGAGAAAGTCCGGAAAATGTAGCAGAAAAGGCAATCGCTTTAACCAGAGGATTGCAAAGCGAAGGAGTTTTTGCCACGGCAAAACATTTTCCCGGGCATGGAGATACAGATAAAGACTCACATCATACGCTGCCGTCTGTTAATCACTCTTTAGAGAGAATGAAACAGGTGGAGTTATATCCGTATAAAAAACTGTTTAAAGAAGGATTAGCAAGTGTAATGGTAGCTCACCTGAATGTACCTGCTTTAGAGAGTAGAAGTGGTTATCCTTCTTCAATTTCCAAAAGTGTGGTAACAGATTTACTGCAAGAGGAAATGAAGTTCAAAGGGCTCATTTTTACGGATGCTTTGAATATGAAAGGAGCAAGTAATTTTAAAAGCCCGGGTGAAATTGATTTAGAAGCCTTTTTGGCCGGAAATGATATTTTACTTTTTCCGGAAAATGTACCGGTTGCTGTTCAAAAATTTAAAGAAGCTTTTTCAAGCGGAAAATTAACAGAAAAAAGATTAGAGCATTCGGTTAAAAAGGTCTTAAAATACAAATATAATGTAGGGTTGCATAAATATACTCCGATTGATACTCAACATTTGATTCAGGAATTGAATAAGGCAGAAGATGAAGCATTGCACCATAAGCTAATGGAAAATGCCTTGACAGTTTTGAAAAATAAAAACGACATTCTGCCGATTAAAGATATTGAAAATCAAAAAATTGCTTATGTTAAGTTAGGAGATGATGATGGGGCGTATTTTGTGGAAGCATTAAAAAAATATGCTGATATTACTGTGGTTGAAGATACTTCATTGAGTGGATTACAAGAAAAACTGAAGGAATTTACAACTGTAATTATAGGCTATCATAAGTCCAATGCTACAGCTTGGAAAAGTCATAATTTCAGTACTCAAGATTTGACTTGGTTGTATGAGATTGCCCGAACCAATAATGTGATTTTATCGGTTTTTGCTCGTCCATATTCTCTTATGCAGGTTCAGACGTTCGAGAATATTGAGGGACTTGTCCTTTCGTATCAAAATAGTAAAATAGGTCAAGAAGTTACAGCTAATCTGATTTTTGGGAGTAGTGATGCAAATGGAAAACTACCGGTTTCTATTAATGCAGATTTTCCGGAAGGGTTTGGAATTTCACTTAAAAACATTCAACGTTTGGGTTTTGATATTCCCGAAAACGTAGGAATGAGTTCTCCTATTTTGACCAATATTGACTTGATTGCCGGTGAGGTAATTTCTAAAAAAATCGCTCCCGGGATGCAGATTTTGGTAGCACGAAAAGGCAAAGTGGTTTATTATAAATCTTTTGGGTATCATACTTACGATAATTTAATGTCGGTTCAGGATTCTGATTTGTATGATGTAGCTTCGTTGACTAAAATTTTAGCTACATTACCGATGGTAATAAAAGATTTCGAAAACCAAAACATATCATTAGACACTAAGCTTTCGGAATTATTACCTGTTTTTTCAGATACAGATAAAAAGGATATTACTCTCAAAGAAATGCTAACTCATAATGCCGGTTTTTTGGCTTGGATTCCATTTTATAAATCTACTTTAGATAGCGTTACCGGGCTTCCGAGTGATGAAATTTACAGCAACACTTATAGTGAGGAATTTCCTGACCAAGTAGCCAATAACCTATATATCCGAAAAGGTTATTCGGACGTGATTTTACAACAGATTGCCGAAAGTAAATTAGGTAAAAAAGAATATAAATATTCTGATTTTGCATTTATCATTCTCAAAGAATATTTAGAGAGAGAAACAGGAAAAACACTTGATGTTTTGGCAGATGAAGCTTTTTATAAATCTCTCGGGATGTATCGCACCACTTATAATCCGTTGCGAAAATTTGACATTAGCGAGATTGTTCCGACAGAAAAAGATACTTATTTCCGTCATCAACTTTTACAAGGTCATGTTCACGATATGGCTGCTGCTATGCAAGGAGGGGTTGGTGGGCAAGCAGGTTTGTTTGCCAATGCACTTGATGTGGCAAAAATGATGCAACTCTATTTGCAAAAAGGTGTTTACGGAGGAAAGAGGTATTTTTCTGAAAAGACTTTTGATATGTTCAACTCTTTGTATTATGACCTGAAAAAGAACCGAAGAGGTTTGGGTTTTGATAAACCTACCGGTAACGGTACGGGCCCGACTTGTAATTGCGTTTCGTTAGAAAGTTTTGGGCACACCGGATTTACAGGGACAATGGCTTGGGCAGACCCTCAAACCGAAACTATTTTTGTATTTCTTTCTAATCGAACTTTTCCGGATTCTAATGCTCCTAACTTACTGTCAAAAGAAAATATTCGAAGCAAGATTCAAGAAGTGATTAGCAAAGCAATAATAGAGGAATAAGATTTGATCAAACTTCAACTTCGAAAGTAGTAAGCCCGACTCTGAACTTAGGTTCAATATAAGTGCTTTTCGGAGGCATAATCAAACCTAAGTCAGCTATTTTTTTGATTTCGGAAATGTCCGTTTTATACATCAAAAAAGCCACTTCAAACTCTTCGTTATCAACTTTGTTTTTAAGCTCGGTTACTGATTGTTTACCGGATAAATACTCAATGCGCTGGTCAGTACGCAAATCTCCGATACCTAAAATCGGATTCAGAACAAAATCATACAAAATTTGAGTATCCAAACTCTGAAGAACATCAGATGTGTCTATTTTATTTTCTTTGAGTTGTAATTTATAGAAATTTCCGTCAAGATACATCCCGAAAGTGAATTTCTCTTGTGGAGTATATAAGGTTTGCCCTTTATTTTCGATAGAAAAGTGTTGTTTCAAAAGATGTAAAAACTCAGTTTTAGAATGTCCGTTTAAATCTTTAATAACTCTGTTATATTCGTTGATTTTTAGGTTTGTTTCAGCTATGAGGTAACTCATAAAGAAAGGATTTTTTCCGGTTTCTTCATACAACTTGGTAGCCGATTCTGTACGGTGATGTCCGTCTGCAATATACAAACAATCCATTTTTGAAAAAGTATCCTGAATGAGTTGTATATCTTTTTCTTTAGAGATTTTCCACAAATAGTGAATTTCTTTTTTGTGTGTAGCGAATTCAAAATGTGCTCTTTTATGCTGTTGCTTTTTTATCCAAGTATTCAATATATCTGAATCAGGATAAGTAATAAGAACAGGCTCGGTATAAAAACCGGCATATTTCATATAATCGCGAAATAAATCCACCCGATATCCGAATGTGTCTTCGTGTTTTTTGATTTTATTTTGTTTGTATTCTTCAATTGATAGCCCTCCGACAATTCCTATAAAGGTGTTGGTTTTAGTAATAATTTTATGAAGAAAAAAACTATCGGAAGTTTCTTTAAGTAAAATTTTTTCAGCCTTAAATTCTTTGTATTTACTGTTTACCTGACGTAGTCTTTTTTCTGTGTCAACTTTTTGTTGATTCAGGTAAAACGGATTTACGACGTGTAAAAACGAATAAGGGTTATAATCCAATTGTGACGCCAATTCAGCTACAGAATAATCTTCATACGCTCGCGAAGTAACCAAAGCTACTTTATCTTTACTCGGAAGAGTAGCTTTAAAAGGGATTATGGTTGGCATTATTTAGAATTTAAGATTTTAATACTAAAACTTATTGTTGCAATGCAAAAATACAAATACTAATCAGATACCCAATATTTATAAAAGATAAGTTGGATTGCTTAAATTTGTACAATACTTAATTTTTTAACATAGATGCAGTTCAGGACGCAGATACCTATAACCAAGTACAAAGCTTTAATTGACTATAATTCAGAAATTTTTTCCATTGGCTCGTGCTTTGCAGTAAATATTTCTCAAAAGTTTGATTATTTTAAACTGAAAAATACGGTTAATCCGTTTGGGGTTTTATTTCATCCGTTAGCCATCGAAAAGGTTTTAGAAAAATCAATTAAGAGAATTTTGTTTACTGAAAAAGATATTTTTTTTCATAACGAATTGTGGTATTGTTTTGATGTGCATTCTGAGCTTTCGGCAATTGATAAAAGTGAGTTTTTATATCAATTAAATCAAGTTGTAGCTAACACTCAAGAAGTTCTTGCACGTACAACGCATATTATCATTACATTGGGAACTTCTTGGGTTTACCGATATAATCAGACGGGTCAAATAGTAGCAAACTGCCATAAGGTTCCACAAACGGAATTTACTAAGGAACTACTTTCACCTGACGAGATAACCCAAAGTTTAGAACGTATTATCACTCTTTTTCCCGATAAGAAAATTATTTTTACTATTTCACCTGTTCGACATTCTAAGGATGGTTTTTTTGAAAACAATGTCAGTAAATCGCATTTGTTTACGGCTCTAAATAGGGTTTTGTCAAAAAATGTAAATTATTTTCCTGCATATGAAATTGTAATGGATGAGCTTCGGGATTATCGTTTTTTTTCGGAAGATATGCTCCACCCGAATCAAATAGCAATTGATTATATTTGGAAAAGATTTTCAGAAAATTATTTAACAGACCATGCTTTAGAAGTTTCTAAAGAAGTAGATGCTATTCAAAAAGCTCTGAATCACAAACCATTTAACCCGAATACTGAAGCTCATCGGAAGTTTATAGAAAGTACTCAAAAACGGATTGAAAAATTAGGGGAAATTTGGAGAAACAGAGTTGTAAAATAGTTTGTTTTTACAATTTAATTAAAGTACATTTGAAAATTGTTAAAAACCACTCATTTTTATTGTATTTTTTGATTAAGAGCAAGAGTATAGCTAAAGCAATATGTAAATTATCAGAAAAATAGTTGATTTTTAAATTTTAAAAACTTGATAAACAAAAATATATGAGAATAATTGTACCTATGGCAGGACGTGGTTCAAGACTCAGACCACATACACTTACAGTTCCAAAACCTTTAATTCCGATTGCAGGAAAACCTATTGTACACAGACTGGTTGAAGATATAGCAGGAGTAATTGGTCAAGAAATAGAAGAAATAGCTTTTATCATACATGAAAGTTTCGGAAAACAGGTTGAAAAAGACTTAATTTCCATCGCAGAAAAGCTAGGTTCTAAAGGAACGATATATTATCAAAATGAAGCTTTAGGAACGGCTCATGCTATTATGTGTGCCAAAGAATCTTTAGAAGGAAATGTAGTAATTGCTTATGCCGATACATTATTCAGAGCTGATTTTACTTTGGATACCACAGCAGATAGTGTAATTTGGGTAAAACAAGTGGATGATCCGAGTGCTTTTGGAGTCGTGCAGCTCAATGATAAAAATGAAATTATTGACTTTGTCGAAAAACCAAAAGATTTTGTATCTGATTTGGCTATTATCGGGATTTATTACTTTAAAAGTGGAGAAACTCTTCGAAGTGAATTACAATATTTGTTAGACAATGATATTGTAAAAGGAGGTGAGTATCAACTCACGGATGCTCTCGAAAATATGAAACAAAAAGGATTGCGCTTTGTTCCCGGAAAAGTAGATGAATGGATGGATTGTGGAAATAAAAATGTAACGGTTGAAACCAATAGCAGAATGCTGGGGTTTTTACATCAAGATGATAAAAACTTAATTTCAACGTCTTTAAAAAAGGAAAACTCTACTATTATTGAGCCGTGTTTTATAGGAGAAAACGTAGTACTCAAGAACTCGACTATTGGTCCAAATGTGTCTTTAGGAGACGGCACTGTGGTTGAAAATAGTACAATTAGTAATAGTCTTATACAAACCTACTCTAAAATTAAAAACGCGAAATTAGACAATGCAATGATCGGGAATTTTGCAATTTTTGACGGGAACTTTACGAGTGTAAGTATAGGAGATTATTCGGAGTTGAGCTAAAAAAAACTTAAATCTCAAAACTCGGTTGAGGTTGATAATTAAATCTTAAAAAGCCTTATAAAGTCTTAATTTATAAGGGATTTTTAGGTAATATCCCTTATTTTACCGACCTTTGTAAGAAATAATTTTCTTCAAAAATGGACTTCACTTCTTATTTAGATTATTTTCAGCGTATTGTAAAAAATAAAGATGAAACACTACCCGAATTATACAAGAATCCTGAGTATTTAGAATATACCAAACTCAATTGGTCTCGACTTAATCGGTGGATGAAGACCGGTAAATTATTGGATGAAACCATTGCGAAACTAAAATCTATCGACAGTCCCCAAAACTGGATTGTGATTACTGAACCTTGGTGCGGAGATGCTTCTCATATTGTTCCATTTATAGAACTGATGGCAAGAGAAAATGATTTGATACAAGTTTCGTATGAGTTGCGAGATTCTGAGCCCTTCCGAATTAATAATTATTTGACAGGAACGAGTAAATCTATTCCGATTTTAATAATTCAAGATAAAGAAGGTAAAGATGTAAAGGTTTGGGGACCTCGACCAAAGGAATGTCAAGAGATTTTTATTTCCGAAACTAAAAAAGGAACTGATTTTGAAGGATTAAAGATCATTTTACAAAAATGGTATAATCAAGATAAGGGCGTTCAAATTCAACAAGAAGTTCTGGATTTTATTTCAATCTAAGAAGATTTTTGCTGACAACTTCTACCACTTTGTCAAAGATATAATTTACTGCTTTTTCTCTGATTTGGTTTCGGCAAGTTCCGTTTATAACAGTATCAAATACAAATGTGTTGTTTCGGAACCGAACAGCAACGTATATTTGCCCTACAGGTTTTGTAATTTTATAGTCATTTACGGGGGCAGAAGCGACTCCGGTTACAGCTACGTGAATATCAGAATTTGGCAATAAATTAGCAAGCCCGTTCACCATTTCTATGGTCGTTTCAGCAGACTCGGCAGAATGTTTTTTTAGAGTTTGGGGATTTACTCCCAAGAGTTTAATTTTCAGCTCTTCTTGATAAGTTATAATTCCTCCTTTCAAAATTGAGGAAGTTCCCGGGACAGAAGCGATGGTTCCGGATAGTAATCCGGCAGTAATGCTTTCGGCTGTGGTAATAGTAAGGTTGTGATTTTTCAGGAAAGAATTAAATTCAAAAGCATCCATAAAAAAGATTTCTTACAAAGATAAGAAATTCCAATACCGGATTTTTCAATCAACAAACTTTAAAAGGATAGGATTTTCATTAAAAAATTCCGTATTTTTGCGGTTGGTATTTTAAAAACGAATTTTTTTAATATGAGAACGATACAATTCAGAGAGGCTATTTGTGAAGCGATGAGCGAAGAAATGCGTAGAGATGAAAGCATTTACTTAATGGGAGAGGAGGTAGCCGAATATAACGGAGCGTATAAGGCTTCTAAAGGAATGTTAGATGAATTTGGACCTAAACGAGTTATAGATACGCCTATTGCAGAACTTGGATTTGCGGGAATTGCGGTAGGTTCTGCAATGAATGGCAACCGCCCGATTGTGGAATTTATGACTTTTAACTTTTCACTTGTCGGAATAGACCAAATCATTAACAACGCTGCAAAAATGCGTCAGATGTCAGGAGGACAATTCAATATCCCGATTGTTTTTAGAGGTCCGACGGCTTCTGCAGGACAATTAGCAGCAACCCATTCACAAGCTTTTGAAAATTGGTATGCCAATACTCCGGGGCTTAAAGTTATAGTTCCGTCAACTCCGTATGATGCTAAAGGACTTTTAAAATCTGCTATTCGCGATAATGACCCTGTGATTTTTATGGAGTCAGAACAAATGTATGGAGATAAAGGAGAGGTGCCTGAAGAAGAATACACTATTCCAATTGGAGTAGCTGATATTAAAAGAGAAGGAACCGATGTGACTATTGTATCGTTCGGAAAAATTATCAAAGAAGCTTTTAAAGCTGCAGACGAATTGGCAAAAGAAGGTATTTCGTGTGAAATTATTGATTTGAGAACTATTCGTCCGATGGACCATGATACCATTCTGAAATCAGTGAAAAAAACTAATCGTTTGGTAATTCTCGAAGAAGCTTGGCCTTTCGGAAGTATAGCTTCTGAGATTACATATATCGTTCAGGAGAGAGCGTTTGATTTTCTTGATGCTCCAATCCAACGTATTACTACTGCTGATACACCTGCGCCATATTCACCTGCTTTATTGAAAGAATGGTTGCCAAATGCAGATGATGTAATCAAAGCAGTAAAAAAGGTAGCTTACGTAAAATAAATAATTTCAAGTTTCAGGTTTCAAGCTGACTTGAAACAGAAATAAAACACTTGTTATATTTTTAGGTTAATTCTAATGGTGTAATAAGTGTTTTTTTTGTCTTAAAACTTGAAACTCTAAACCTGAAAAACAATGAAAAAAACAAATAAATCTTCTTTCGCAAAGTCTAAATCACAACCTCAAAATAAAGTCGGACAAAAACCGAAAGTTAAATTAATAAAAGACGATTCGTTTAAAAAAACTAAATCAAAACCTAAATCAGATTCAGATGAAATACGTCTGAATAAGTATATAGCCAATTCCGGGGTTTGTTCTCGCAGAGAAGCTGATTTGTACATAGCTTCGGGTAATGTCAAGGTAAATGGAGAAGTGATTATGGAGCTCGGTTATAAAGTAAAACCGACTGATAAGGTATTTTTTGACGGAGTATTACTGAACCCCGAAAAAAAAGAATACGTCTTGCTAAATAAGCCTAAAAATTTTTCTACTTCGGCTAATGCTACTCAAAATAATGTGGAAAATCTGATAAAAGGAGCTAGCAAGAATAAACTTTTTCCTATAGGCAGAATGGACAGTACTACAACAGGTCTTTTGTTGTTTACTAATGATCATGATTTGATAGCAAAATTTACACAAGAAAGCCAGCGTTCTTCAAAAATTTATCAAGTATCTTTAGATAAAAACCTGAAGTTTGAAGATTTAGAAAAAATTCAAAACGGACTTACGGTAGATGATAGAAAGATTTATGTAGAAGATATAAGTTATATTGAAAATCAGCCCAAAACAGAAATTGGGTTGAAAGTCAGAACCTCAAATATAAAAATTGTTCGAGTTATTTTTGAAAAATTAGGGTATGATGTACTAAAGGTAGATAGAGTAACTTTCGCAGGGCTTACCAAAAAGAACCTTCCACGAGGAACATGGAGATACCTGACAGAACAAGAAATAATCAACTTGAAAAACATGTAAATCAAAATTGCTATAAGCACTTTTTTTGATACACTACATAAAATTTAGCACAAACCAAGGTTTATTTTAAACATTGTTCTAAAATAGTGTGTAACTTTTTAAATGCTCTGTGAAACTTTGAGCTTCTCTGTGAAACCCTGTGTAACAACTAACTACTATATCGCAGAGATTCGCAAAGTACACGCAAAGATTCACAAAGAAAGTATCATAATATATTCATTACACATTATTTTAAACATTGTTCTAAAATAGTGTGTAACTTTTTAAATGCTCTGTGAAAC
>CAZVQI010000001.1:0-31758 GCA_964629155.1 uncultured Flavobacterium sp. | reverse complement strand
GCAAAGATTCACAAAGAAAGTATCATAATATATTCATTACACATTATTTTAAACAATACCTTATTTTAAAATGTGTACGGCTAAAAAATAACCTTACTTTACAGCAATTACCGATATTTCTACATCGACATTTTTAGGAAGTTTTGATACCTGAACGGTTTCACGTGCAGGTGCATTGTCGTCTGAAAAATAGCTTCCGTACACACTGTTTATTTTAGTGAAGTTATTCATGTCTGTAATAAAGATAGTGGCTTTAACAACATTATTGAAAGTCATACCCGCTTCGGTAAGAACGGATTTTAAATTTTCCATAACTTGACGAGTTTGCTCTTCTATAGAATCCATAACAAGCTCTCCGGAAGAAGGGTTTAAAGGAATTTGACCCGAAACATATAAAGTATTTCCTGCTAAAACAGCCTGACTGTACGGACCAATAGGTGCAGGAGCTTTTTCTGTAAAAATAATTTTTTTCATAGTATTATAAAAAAACGGTTTGTGTGATTTCTGTTGCGAAATTACAAATAAAACGCTGAAAAATAGTTTTAAAAACTGTTTATACGGATTTTTATTTTAAGCTATTTTTATATAAAAATCCTTTTAATGAATTCGTTTTTAATTCAATAAAAAAACGAGAATAATTTGGGGTATTATTTGCTATGGAATTTTGGAATATGATTACAACAGTATCTCATCATATTTATGTGTGATGATTTTGCTAAGGTTTTTAGAGTATAAATAACAAAAAAATGGTCGGAAGAAGTTCCGACCATAATAGCCTTTTCAGAGGCAGTTTTTCTTTATTTTAAGTAAAGTTTTTTAGATTAGAATCTCCAACCTAGTCTAAATGAAGGATTTAAAGATGGTTTTAACTCGATAGCAGTAGTTCCATCACCACCATCTGGTTTTACATTTAAAATAGTAAGCCCATAAGCAGCTTCAACTCCTAGGTAAACGTTTGGAACGATGTAGTAATCAAAACCTGCTACTACTCCAGCACCAACTCCGAAACTAGTTGTTTTAAGGTCGTCTTTAGAGAACATCAATTTGGCTTCATATCCCCAGTAAGTAGAAAGTCTCTCAGCTCCGGTTAAGTGGTGCTCAATTCCCAATCCAACAACAAGTCCGTAGGTAGCTTCTGCTCCATCTTCACCTGTATCTCCGTATTCGAAGTTTGCAATAGCTCTGTAAGCTTTAGTATCAGTAGCAAATTTACGAGCTTTTATTCCCATCATACCATTAAGACCTGAGTTTGGCATTGTGAATAAAGTTCCACCATTGATGTTTGGAGAAAAGTTAACTTCCCCGAGAATATCACCAGCTTTTGGTTTGGTAAAAGTACCAGCATTAGTAGTGATTTCTTGTGCATTAACTGTTGTAAGTGCAAATACAGCTATAGCTGATAAAATTAGTTTTTTCATAATTCTAATAGATTTTAATTATTGCGCTGCAAAGGTATAATAAAAATATTTATTTAACAAAGTAAAATGTTAATATTTTTTTTTGATTTAGTTAACTTATTGATTATTAGTTCTGTTTTTGTATAAAAAAGCAGCCTCAAATTGAGGCTGTTCTTAAATATTGTAACGAACAGAATGTTTTTTTAGAAGAATTTGTAATTGAATCCTACTCCGATTGAACTTGTAGCAGTTCCTTCAGTAGCAATTCCTCTATACCCTACATATACTTCAAATTTTTCTGTTTGGTAACCTACTTTTGGTTGGTATAGCATTCCTCCGTCATTTCCGTCAGGAGATAATCCCATAGCATAACCTAAGTCAGCACCTACAAAAATGTTGTCAGTAAAAGCATACTGACCTGTAGCAGCAATAGGAAGGAAAGCAAAGTCATCTCCTTCTTCTTTTGCCATATAAGTAGCATAGCCTACAGTAGCTCCAACTTGAAGTTGGTCAGAAACAGAAAACATGTAAGCAACATCTACTCCAATAGCGAAAGAGGTCGCATCAGAGATATCTCCCATAGGTAAACCAAAGTTTACACCTGCTTTAAATCCTCCGTCTTGTGCACTTGTGATTCCAAACGCACAAATAGCAATAGCTGATAAAATTAATTTTTTCATAATAAAATTGTTTAAAATTAGTATGAAACAAATGTATATTATTTTTTTTAACAAAACAATAAGGCATTTGCCTTATATTAACATTTTATTGTTAATAACTTCTCCATTGAAAAGACTCTATAAGCAGCCTTACATCGTTTTTAAGATATTCTGAGGCAGGAAGTAGGGAATCGGCATTAGGTTTGGTATTAAAGTAAACAGAACCAGTCACAAAGTTTTTGATACTGTCGGTAAGATAGAATTGTGTTGCAGAGGCTGCATTTCCGCCCACTTGATAAAACATTCCGTAAACTTTTTGGTCAGGGTTTACAAAAGGTTGTTCTAAAATCGTTTCTGCTTTTTTAGTATGCTGATAAGTGATTCGTTGAGCGTCTTTTAACAAAGTGTTAAGATTATTGTCAATTGTTTTATAACTTAAAAATATGGTAGCTTTCATTTCAGGATACTCGATGTTCATATCAAATTCCTTTTTACTTTTTATATTCGCATAAACGTTTTTCCCGAATGTAAAAGGGTAATCGTTTTCAAACTTTTCATATTTTGCAATAGGGTATTCCAGGCGCAAATAACCTTGCGGTTTCGGGATACTGTCTTCCGTACAGCCAAGAAGAAATAAACCGAAAAGGATTGATAAAAATGGTTTTTTCATTATATGTTTAGTGATGTATTATTCTGAAGTTGTTGATGTGTTTCCTTCAATGTCTTTTTTGGTGGTTAAAAAGGTGAATTCGGTGGCTTGTATTTCGGTTGTGTGTTTCATAGTTCCGTCTTCTGCTTGCCATTGACGTGACTTGATTCTACCTTCAACATAAATTTTATCTCCTTTAGAAAGGTATTTTTCACAAATTTCAGCCGCTTTGTTTCGGACAACAATGTTGTGCCATTCCGTAGAGTTTATTTTTTCTCCTGTTTGTTTGTTGATGTAAACTTCATTGGTGGCTAAAGGAAATCTTCCGATACAATTACCGTTTTCGAAATAGTGCATTTTGACATCTTCTCCTAAATGTCCGATAAGCATTACTTTGTTTAATGTTCCGCTACTCATAATTTTTAAGTTTTATTTAACAAAGGTAATATTTTTTTGTTAAATCGTCAAGTTTGATAAAATAAAGTTAAAAATCACAATAGGAAAAGGGTAATTTACTGTTTCGGATAAAGGAATTCCATCTTTCAGGTTATTTTTAACAGTAATTTTCCAAAACCGAATATGTAATTCTTGATGAGATAGTTTATGAATAACTTCTTTTTGATTAAAAACGGAAATATTGTCTATATAGTACTCATTTGAGTAATTCTCAGTTATTTTTTGCATTAAATCTTCTATATCTGTTTTTTGATTTACCTCTAATAATGGGAATTCATATAAGTTTTTCCAAATTCCGTTCTGAGTCCTCTTTTTAATAATAGTATTTTGGTTTTCGTCCAAGAGTACTAAATAGTTTAAAAAGCGTTGAGTTACTTTGGTCTTTTTCAGTTTTACGGGAAGTTGATCTACTTTATTTTTTTGTAATGCAAAACAACTGTTTTTGAAAATACATTTTTTGCAATCAGGATTTTTAGGAACGCATTGCAAAGCACCGAATTCCATTATAGCTTGATTGAAAACCGAAGGTTGAGTTTTGTCTAAAACTTCATCTGCCAACTGTTGAAACTCTTTTTTTGCTTTAAAGGATGAAATATCCGTTTCTATTCCAAAATATCTCGAAAGAACTCTGTACACATTTCCGTCTAATACTGCAACAGGTTCTTCGTATGAAAAGGAGGCAATAGCAGCAGCCGTGTAACTTCCGATACCCTTGAGTTTGAGCAGGTCGGTATAGTTGTCAGGGAATTTTCCTCCTAAATTCTCGCATATATATTGAGCCGTATGGTGCAGATTTCTTGCACGAGAATAATAGCCCAATCCTTGCCAACTTTTGAGGACTTGTTGTTGGTCTGCTTGGGCTAAATCGAAAATAGTCGGAAAGTTATTTATGAAATTTTGATAATAAGGTAATCCTTGAGCAACTCGTGTTTGTTGCAAAATTACTTCCGAAAGCCATATTTTATAAGGATCTTTGGTTTCTCTCCAAGGAAGCTCTCGCTTATGTTCAGAATACCAAGAAGTTATTTTTTGACTGAAAGTCATTTTTGAAATTGTCAATTAGAAAGTTGAAAAATGTGTAATGAAGATATAATCCTCAAGCCAAGTTCGATTAAAAAGAATCAACAATTTTCAAAAATTCATTTGCTTTGAGTGATGCTCCTCCGATAAGCCCTCCATCTACATCCGGGTTCTCAAAAATTTCTTTTGCATTATCAGGTTTTACACTTCCTCCGTATAAGATAGATACCTTATTGGCAACTGTACTACCGTATTGTGAGGCTATAGTTTGTCTTACAAAAGCGTGGATTTCCTGAGCTTGAGCAGGTGTGGCGGTTTCTCCGGTTCCAATAGCCCAAACGGGTTCATAAGCCAATATAATGTTTTGCCAATCTTTTGTTTTCAAGTGAAAAAGAGCTTCTTTGATTTGAGACTCTACAATATCAAAATGTTTATTTAGTTTTCGTTCTTTTAACTCTTCTCCAAAGCAATAAATTACCGTAACGTTATGTTTGAGAGCTGTATTTATTTTTTCGGCTAAGAGCGAATTAGTTTCTCCGAAATAAGTTCTTCGTTCAGAATGTCCTAAAATTACCGTTTCTACTCCAATGGATTTAAGCATAGGTATTGAGACCTCACCGGTAAAAGCTCCGTTTTCGTTTTGGTGTGCGTTTTGAGCAGCAACTTTGATACCTGTTCCTTTGAGTTTTTCTACGGCTAAAGGTAGGTTAACAAAACTTGGGGCAACAATGATTTCTACATCGGTTTTTGGTTTTTTGGCAATAATTTCTTCCAACAAACGATAAGCTTGTTGTATGTCATTGTTCATTTTCCAGTTTCCTGCAACAATATTTTTTCTCATCATTTTATAAGTTCTTTTATTTTTTCGATTAATTTCGGGTCATCAGCTTCAACAGCACGGAAGTGTGCAATTTTTCCTGTGTGATCTACTAAAATATATCTCGGAATCCAATCTATTTCTAAAGCTTTTTTAAAAAGTTGTTTTCTTGAGCTTTCAGGAATTAAGAAATTTTCTCCTATGGTTTTATATCTTTTTACTCCTTCTCTCCAACTATCTTCACTTCTGTCAAAAGATAAAAACATATACACTAAGTCAAATTCTTCTTGTAGTTTATGAACCTTAGGCATTCCTTTGATGCAATCGGAACACCAAGAAGCCCAAATGTCAATCAAAATAGGTTTCCCTCTGTATGCTCTTAAAGCTCTCTCAAATGTAGTAATGTTGCCTTCAAAGGTTATTATTTCTTGTTGCAGTACCTCTCCACTAAACTCAGTTGTTGAAGTACCTTCAGGTGTAGATAATACGATTTCCGGTTGCGGAGTTTGCTCTTTTTTACAGCTAACCAAAACAGAGAGAAACATAAGAGCACAGATTACCTTTTTCATTTTTTTAAATTAAGAATCCCAAATGTACATTAAATAGCTTAATTTACATAATAAACTTGTGCAAATCATTTTTTAAAATTGAGGATTAACAGAGAGAATACAGCCATAAATTACAACCGAATGGTAGTGGTAGATTTACTTAATAGTGATGATTTAGAAAGTGTTTTGAAAGATAAGTTATAAGAAATTATTTTTAGCTAAGACCAAAAAGCAGTACTAATAAAGCAGCTGAAAAACCGAGTAAACGGAAGTAAACGGAGTTTAAACGAAAAGCATCACTTATCCAGAAAAATAACGAGCCTAAACAAGTGATAAGAAAAGCCAACAGAGCAGGTAGCCAAACAAATTCATATAATGCTCCTGTTAAGGCGTATTTGTACACATCAAAACTTTTGGCAGAAGTCCAAACCAACAAAAAGAAAAGATTAATACACCAAAATATTTTCGGCATAATGGGATTTTGCAGGTTTGTTGATTTCATGATTGTTCGCTAAAAAAAACAGAAGTTTATAGAGGGTCGTACTTTACTACCTCCCACTCAGGATTTTTTAAATCTACATAGTAGTAATGAACCATATCGTTTTGGTCGAAACTTCCGTTTTTGTTGATGTCTTCTATTGTTCTGAAATACAAACGATTTTGTACTTCGATGGTATTCCAGTCTATGAGTTCTTCTAAATCTGCAGAGAGTTTTGTAAAATTGTTTCCGTTTATTTCGCTGATATATAGAGTTTTAATATCGTTAGAGTTGATTTTGCCATCTTTGTTAGTATCGCTATCTACCATAGTATAAACCAAAATCCCTTTGTTTAGTTTTTTGGAAATTTCTTCAAGATAAGTAACAGTGTGGATTTCAACGGCTTTATCGGTAAGAGTTTTGGTGTTTGTAGAGTCTATATGCTGAAATTTGAGATTGTTCAGATAGCCAGTAAGCTCAAAACGATTGTAGTTTGAAATCGAATAACTCACCGAATTAGTTTTGCTGGAACCGTATTTGGAAGTATTTTTTTCATACAAACGCACATCTCCTATAGCGTGAATAAGATATTTTGTACCCTCCATAATTACAGGTAAATCTGAAACTTTAATTTGTGTAGAATCAATTTTTACTTCTGCAATATGCACTTCCTCTTCTGTTTTTGCCGGATACGTTACTTTGGGTGTTTCGGGTGTATTGTCTTTACATCCGATGTTAATAAGAAATGCTCCGAAAAGTAGATAACTAAACTTTTTCATCTTTGGGTTAGGATTAGATACTTCAAAAGTACAGCTTTTTTTGAATTTATTCAGTTTTAATTTTTTCGAGTTTTTCGGTCAAATAATCAGGCGGTAGGGTAGGCCGACCTGTTTTCATATTCACAAAAACAAGCATAGAATATCCGGTTGTTAATAACTCTCCTTTTTCGTTATGAATTTCGTAATCAAATTCGATTTTTACAGATTCTTGATTTTTGAATATAGTGGTTACAGTTAATACATCATCATATTTTGCGGGCTTTTTGTAGTTCATGGTGAGTGAAACAACCGGAAGCATAATTCCGTTTTCTTCCATCCATCTATAAGATACTCCTATGTTACGAAGCCATTCTACTCTTCCCATTTCAAAAAAAACGGCATAGTTACCGTGATAAACAACTCCCATCTGATCAGTTTCAGCATACCGAACACGGGTTTGATACTGATGTTTTTTCATGTTTTTAAGTATATTTAGACTCTGTTTAAACAAGCTCTTGTTTATAATAATTATTTTTAAATAATCAAGAGGTTTTTTATTTTTTTTTAAGGATTTTTATTTACATATTTGCTAACTCAAATTTTGGTAACTGAAATTCTATTTAATACCTCAATTTGAATCAATTCCGAATCACCAACAAAGTTAATTTAATTAGTAATATGAACAAAACTGCTCAATCGGTATGGGAAAATTGTCTGTCTTTCATAAAAGATAATATTCAAGAGCAAGCCTTCAGAACTTGGTTCGAGCCGATTAAAGCGATCGAACTTTCGGGAAATGTTCTTCATATTCAGGTTCCGAGTAAGTTTTTCTATGAGTGGTTAGAAGAGCATTATGTTAAGTTACTGAAATTATCCTTAACCAAAGAACTTGGTGAGGGGGCTAAATTACTTTATAAAATTAAAATGGAAAATACTGCCGGTAAAAGGCAACCTTTTACAGAGCAGATTCCGGGTTCGGATAGACCGGCCGTACAGCCTCAAGAAGTAGATTTCCCGATACAACAGAAAGCCCCTGAGCTTAAAAATCCTTTTGTAATTCCAGGAATCAGAAATATTAAAATTGAATCACAACTCAATTCTAACTACAATTTTGATAACTTTTTAGAGGGAGATTCTAACAGATTGGCTCGTTCTGCGGGTATGGCAGTGGCTAATAAGCCGGGAGGAACTTCTTTTAATCCGTTACTTATTTTTGGAGGAGTGGGTTTAGGAAAAACTCACTTGGCTCATGCAATTGGGGTGGAAATTAAAGAAAAACATCCTGAAAAAACGGTTTTGTACATCGCTTCTGAAGTATTCGTACAGCAGTTTGTAGAGTCAATTCGCAGAAATACCCGCAATGATTTTATACATTTCTATCAATTAGTCGATGTATTGATTATTGACGATATTCAACTTTTGTCCGGAAAGGAAAAAACACAAGATGTGTTCTTTCATATTTTCAATCACTTGCACCAAAACGGAAAACAGGTGATTTTAACTTCAGACAAAGCGCCTGTAGATATGCAAGATATTGAACAACGTTTGCTTTCTCGCTTTAAGTGGGGATTGTCGGCAGAGTTACAACAACCGGATTATGAAACTCGCTTTTCAATTCTGAAAAACATTTTGTATCGTGATGGGGTTGAAATGCCGGATGAAATTGTAGAATATGTTGCTCGAAATATCAAAACAAACATAAGAGAGCTTGAGGGAGCCATTATTTCGCTTATTGCACAGTCTTCTTTCAACAAAAAAGAAGTTACGCTTGATTTAGCAAAACAAGTGGTTGAAAAGTTTGTAAAGAATGTAAAAAAAGAAATTTCTATAGACTATATCCAAAAAGTCGTTTCGGATTACTTCCAATTGGATGTAGAAACACTTCAATCTAAAACCAGAAAACGTCATATTGTTCAGGCACGTCAGTTAGCGATGTTCTTTGCTAAAAAGTACACAAAAGCTTCGTTGCAGAATATTGGTGCTCAAATCGGAAACAGAGACCACGCTACAGTTCTTCACGCTTGTAAAACGGTTGATAACCTGGTTGAAACCGACAAGCAATTCAAAAAATACGTTGAAGATATCAATAAAAAGTTTTCGGTGTGATGAAAACCAAAATATTGATGGTCTGCCTTGGGAATATTTGCAGAAGCCCTTTGGCAGAAGGAATTTTGCAATCTAAGTTAGACCGCTCTAAATTTTTGGTAGATTCGGCCGGAACCGGAGGATGGCATGCCGGAGAACAACCCGACAAACGCTCTATTCGTATTGCTAAGAAATACGGAATAGATATTTCCGCTCAGAGAGCAAGACAAATTACCCTACAGGACTTCGAAAAGTTTGATTACATCTATGTGATGGACAGAAGTAATTACCAAAATGTGATTGCTTTAGTTCCTGACCAACAAGCCAAAAGCAAAGTTAAAATGATTATGGATGAACTTTTCGAGGGCGAAAATGTAGATGTTCCTGACCCTTATTATGGTATGGAAGACGGCTTTGAACAAGTTTATAGAATGTTGGATGAAGTCTGTACGGAAATTGCTCGAAAACTCACAAGCCAAGTAAATAAAAACAGCTTTTAATTATTAGCTTTCACTAATTTTTCTTTCCAAATATTTTTAAGTTTTACATAATCAATTTTTTCTTTAGGTGGTTGTTCCACTAAAGTTTTGTTTTCAAAAGCTTCAAGCAAAATGTCTTCTATCCAAAAATCTTCTTGCACGGTATAGGGCTGATAGGTTGCTTTCAGGTCAATGGTATAGAGTTTTGCCATTTTACTATACCAGTAAGCACTCCAACCGCTTTTTAAATTTTTTACCAAATCATAAGTAGATTGCCCGGTTTGTCGATGAATGAGTTTTACAAGAATTTGACCGTCTTTTCTGGAAAGTTTTTTCAGACGAGCTTCAAATTCGTTTTCCATATATTCTTCGGTAATTTTCAGGAATTTTTTCCGTTCCTTTTTGGTTTTTAAGAGCGATAAGTTTTTGTTGAGTATCTCTAACCGTTCGGAAGCAACTCGAGCGTACGGGTAAGTTCTGTAAACTCGTCTTTTCAGAATTAAAAATTGTTTTCGGGCTTCGATTTCTTCAGGAGTAAGTGGAGTGTTGGTGATATAAACATCTTCAATCAGAATTTCTTTATAAATAGCATCAGACGAATCATTCTCAACAGGAGTTTGTGCCTTAAGCCCTAAAGCAAAAAACAAAAACAGAATCATAAACCCAAATTGCCTCATAAATGATAATAAATATTTCCTCAAAATTACTATAACTCTCAGAAACAATTTATATTTTAGTACAAAATTAAAAACGCTATAACTATGCCAAAGTCAATTCTCAAAAAATCATCTTTAGACTTTTTAGAAAAATATTTAAATAACGCCTCTCCAACAGGTTACGAGTCAGAAGGACAAAAGATTTGGATGAATTACTTAAAACCTTATGTAGATGAATTCATTACAGATACTTACGGAACGGCAGTAGGGGTTATAAACCCTAAAGCCAAATTCAAAGTAGTTATCGAAGGACATTCTGACGAAATTTCATGGTATGTAAACTATATTACTAATGAAGGATTGATTTATGTAATTCGTAACGGAGGTTCAGACCACCAGATTGCACCTTCCAAAAGGGTTAATATTCATACTAAAAAAGGAATTGTAAAAGGAGTTTTTGGTTGGCCTGCTATCCATACCCGAAACAGAGGAAAAGAAGAAACTCCGAAAATTGAAAACATTTTTATTGATGTAGGATGTTCAAATAAAGAAGAAGTAGAAAAATTAGGAATTCATGTAGGTTGTGTGATTACCTATCCGGATGAGTTTATTGTTTTGAACGAAAATAAATTTGTTTGTCGTGCTTTAGACAACCGTATCGGAGGATTTATGATTGCCGAAGTTGCCCGATTACTCAAGGAAAATAAGAAGAAACTCCCTTATGGGCTTTATATTACTAATTCGGTTCAGGAGGAAGTAGGTTTGAGAGGAGCCGAAATGATTACAAAAACTATTAAACCGAACTTGGCTATTGTGACTGATGTCTGTCACGATTCCACTACCCCGATGATTGATAAAAAGATTGAAGGCGATACCCAGATAGGAAAAGGACCGGTAATTACTTATGCTCCTGCCGTACAAAATAATCTTCGTGAATTAATTATCAATACAGCTGAAGAAAAGAAAATTCCGTTTCAACGCTTGGCCTCATCAAGAGTAACCGGAACCGATACCGATGCTTTTGCGTATAGTAATGGAGGAGTGGCTTCTGCTCTGATTTCACTCCCGCTTCGTTATATGCACACTACGGTTGAGATGGTTCATCGGGATGATGTGGAAAACGTAATCAAGTTGATTTACGAAACACTTTTAAAAATCGAAGACAACCACAATTTGTCTTATTTTAAATAAGAAATTCAAACCCGTTTTGCGCCCCAAAACGGGTTTTTGTTTATTTTGAGCTTATATTTGTAATTATTAAACTTATCAAATTATTTTACAACAATGGTATTTATAAAGGATTTTCGTCATATTATACTATATAGCTTCCTGTTGGCGGTGTTGGTCTTCGCTTTAAAATGGATGCAATGGAAGTTCTTGATTGTAGATAATGCCATTGATATTTATATCGGGTTAGTAGCAGTGTTTTTTATGCTTTTGGGGATTTGGGTTTCCAAACAACTGCTTAAACCTAAAGTAGAAACTATAGTGGTAGAAAAAGAAATCATCATACCTCAACCTGAAGAATTTGTTTTAAACCAAGCCGAACTTGACAAACTGAATCTGAACAATAGGGAATACGAAATATTACAACTTTTGGCAAAAGGTTACAGCAACGCACAGATTGCGGAAACATTATTCCTTTCGCTAAGTACTGTCAAAACACATCTTTCTAACTTGTACGTCAAAATGGATGTGAAAAGTAGGACGCAAGCTATTGCAAAAGCCAAGCAACTGAAAATTATTGCTTTATAAAATCGTACTTTAGTACCAAAACCGGCATTTTTATTCTTTCATACTAAAGTATTACGAAGGTTTCGCACCCTAAATTTAGTTTTGCCGTACATTCTAAATCTTTAAAAAATGAAAAAAACAGTATTGATTTTTGGAGTTATTATTGGTGCTATCTTATGTGCCAATATGATTGTTATGATAAACATGATGTACAATAGTACAGATTTTAAGGGGAATGACATTGTAGGCTATGCGGCTATGATTGTGCTCTTTTCACTGATATTTTTCGGAGTAAGGAGCTACCGAAACAAACAACTTGGAGGAGTTATTTCGTTCAGAAAAGCCTTAAAACAGGAGCCTGGATTGCTTTGATTGCATCATCTATGTATGTGATTATTTGGTTGTTTTACTATTATTTATTTGTGCCGGATTTTATTGACGTTTACACAGATTATGTACTGAAAACTTGCACCACAACCGAAGAACTCGCAGCTAAAACTACAGAAATGGCTAATTTTAAAGAAATGTACAAAAATCCGCTTTTTGTAATTTTGATTACCTATTCAGAAGTTTTACCTATCGGTATTGTTGTTACACTGATTAGTGCACTTATCTTAAAAACTAAGACTACCAAAATAACCGAAACACAACAATAAAACAGAAATTCATGAACAATAAAAATATCGAACGCGTTTACAAAATGTCTTTCTCAAGCGTATATCCGCATTATATCACCAAAGCAGAGCGAAAAGGAAGAACTCAAGCCGAAGTGGATGAAATCATATTTTGGCTTACCGGATACAATCAGGCCGATTTGCAAAGAATCTTAGCCGAGAAAACCAACTTTGAGGATTTCTTTAATCAAGCTCCACAACTACATCCGAATGCCGTAAAGATTACAGGCGTTATTTGCGGTTATCGCATCGAAGATATTGAAGACCCACTGATGAAAAAAGTACGCTATTTGGACAAACTGATAGACGAACTGGCCAAGGGGAGGCCTATGGAAAAAATATTGCGAAAATAAGCTGAAAAGAGTTATATATTTTCTCAACATAACCTCATACAAAGCAGACCAAAAATAAATAGTTTAAGGTTCTTGTAAAATTGAGAGTTTGTTGATAACAATAAATCGAAAGAGTTTTGTAGATTTGAGCATTCCAAATAAATTGAGGTAATCTATGAGTCAATCACACTGTCTGAATTGCGGAAAAGAAGTTTCGGATAGATACTGTTCGGGTTGCGGTCAGAAAACCGACACCCATCGCATTACCATCAAAAACTTTATTTTTCACGATGTACTTCACGGTACTTTTACTTAGAAAAAGGTATATTTTTTACGGCTAAAGAAGCCTTAGTTCGCCCCGGTAAGGCTGCTCTCGACTACATAGCCGGAAAGCGAATCAAATATTACAATGTGTTTTTGCTTATCCTGATTACCATTGGGGTTACTTTGTTTGTCAAGCATTTTTATGACGCATCGCTCGTGCATCAGGGCAGAGGCTATATAAGAGATGTGTCCGGCTTAAACGAAGCCAGCCGAAAAATAGAGACATCTTATCTCAAAAATCCAAAATCGTCATCTTTCTTTTTGTGCCTCTGGCAGCTCTGAATAGTTTTGTATTGTTCAGAAGAAAAAAATTAAACCTAAGCGAGCATACTATTATTGCCGGAATGATTTTGTTAGGGATACTGTTGTTGTCATTGTTGGGAACTTTGCTTTTTTATCCGAATCTGTTTGCGCCCTATAGTGATGGGCTTTCCGATGCTATTAGAATCTTCATAATCTCTACCATCTTTATTTTCATCGGATATGGTTATGTCAATGCCTTTGGTTCAGATTACGGCTTTTTCGGTCTTAGTTACAGATTATTACTATTTTATCTGCTTATATTTTTCGAAATATTCCTATTGTTCCTGGTTACCTTTGGGATATTGACAGACTGGAAATTTGGAGAAGTTGTTATTTCTGTTTTTGATTAACCGCAAGATTTCTTTTTCGAGGACATATTTTTGATGGAACTTCCGCATCTTATGAAAGAAACAATTTAAGCTCTTTTTCACTCTTTTGGTATTTGCTCAAAAGTTACATGACATAAATGGAAACAAAGCTTTAAACTTTAGAGAACCATTTCCTAAAATGATTCTAAAAAAGCAGTACCGGTAGGAAACTTAACAAATGTTTGTGAAGTTTTAATTCACGTAATTATATTTTTGCTTTGTTTAAACAAAATTATATGAAAGCCTTACAAACACTTCTTTTTTCGTTATTTTCACTTTTTGCTTTTTCGCAGCAGACAGTAAAAATTTCAGGAAAGGTATTTGAGAAAACTACTAACCTCCCTTTAGAATATTCTATAATTTATATCCAAAACACTCAAAATCAGTCTGCTGTTTACGGAGGTACTACAGACGCACAAGGTACTTTTTCCATCAGTGTGCCTAAAGGAAATTATAACATCAAGATTGATTTTCTATCGTACAAAACGGTTGAATTTCTTAATTATTCGGTACAAGACAATATTGACTTAGGCAATATTCTTTTGGAAGAAGAAAGCCAAATGATTGAAGGAATAGAAATCATAGCAGAACGTTCTACGGTTGAAATGCGATTAGATAAAAGAGTTTATAACGTAGGGCAAGATATGATGGTAAAAGGAGGAACCATAAGTGATGTTTTGGATAATGTTCCGTCTGTAAGTGTAGATATTGAAGGAAATGTTACTTTGAGAGGAGATGATAATGTACGTATTTTGATTGATGGCAAACCTTCCGGGCTTGCAGGAATTAATATCAATGATGCTCTTAAAATGCTTCCTGCCGATTCGGTTGAAAAAATTGAAGTTAT
Organism: uncultured Flavobacterium sp.; assembly: GCA_964629155.1. Lineage (GTDB taxonomy): Bacteria > Bacteroidota > Bacteroidia > Flavobacteriales > Flavobacteriaceae > Flavobacterium. Next base: position 17,174 of record CAZVQI010000001.1, on the reverse strand, counting down.
CACCAACCCGTCTTCAAGATATGAAGCAGAAGGAGGAGGAGGGATTATCAATATTATTCTTCGCAAAGGAAAAAACAATGGAATTAATGGAACCTTTATCGCTACAACCGGAGATCCGGCCAATCATGGGATAAGTGCCAACATTAACTATAAAACAGAAGAGTTCAACATCTTTACAACCCAAGGATATAACCACAGAGGAGGTAGGGGGAACTCTATGAATGATATTGAAAATTTAGATCCTGATACAGGAGCGACAACCGGATTTATCCAAGAAAGAAGAACTAATGACAATTTGAGTAAAGGATATAACGGAGTAATTGGGTTAGAGTGGAATCTTACCGAAAGCATTTCATGGACAAACAGCTTATCGTATAGAAAAGACAGTAGAGAAAATCCGACAAATGTCTCTATAAACTATTTTAATCCGAATATGGATTTACTGACAGAAACCTCACGTAATAACTTTGATTGGAGCAATGATGAAGACGTGGATTTTTCGAGTAATTTTACCAAAAAGTTTAAAAAAGAAGGTCACAAATTAACCATTGATTTTTCGACCGCACTGAGTAAGGACAAAGATTTTTCCGATATTACTACTCGCAACCTGACTTTAGATGAAATTACACGATTAGAGAAAACTTCGAGTGACCAAAAACAAACTCGCAACCTGATTATGTCCGATTATGTTCTTCCGTTGGGAGAAGATGGTCAGTTTGAAGCCGGATATAGAGGAAACTTTGTTGATTTAACTACAGATTATAGAGTTGAGAATTTTAATGATATAATCGACGAATGGGAAAACGATACAAATTATTCTAATGTACTTCAGTACAAAGAGAATGTAAATGCACTATATACACAATTCGGAAGTAAAATAGGAAAATTCTCTTATATGGGAGGGCTTCGTTGGGAAGATACACGAGTAGAAATTAATCAGTTTACTCATCAAATTTTCAAGACAAAAAAGTATGATAATCTTTTCCCAAGTGTGTTCTTTAGCTATGAATTTAATGAGGAAACCAATATTTCGTTAAGTTACAGTAAGCGTATTTCAAGACCACGCTCCCGAATGATTAATCCGTTTTCGAATTTGTCAAGTAACGTATCATTGTTCAGAGGAAATCCGGATTTAGACCCGTCACTTACTGACGCGATTGATTTCGGACTTTTGAAAAGATGGGGCAACCAATTCACATTAAGTAGTTCAATGTATTTTAATCATACCAAAGATGCTACACAATTTGTAAGATATGTAGAAGAAATCAACGGAATTGACGTGTTGGTTACTTCGCCTGTAAATTTGGGAGTAAGAGAACGTTTTGGATTTGATTTCACTTTGAATTATAATCCTTACAGATGGTGGAGACTTAACGGAAGTTTTAACCTATACAGAAACGAAACAAAAGGGGATTATACTTATTATGACTTGAACAATAATTTAGTTCGTCAGAATTTTGACAATGTAGCTTATTCTTGGTTTTCGAGATTAACTTCAAGAGTGACTTTGCCTTACAAAATAGATTGGCAAACGAACATAACCTATAACGCTCCTGAAGAAAACGCACAAGGAAGATCAAAAGGAATACTTCATGCTAATTTAGCTTTCAGTAAAGACATACTAAAAGATAAAGCAACTCTTACACTAAATGTCTCGGATGTGTTTAATTCCAGAAAACGCATCTATGAGACAGAATTGCCGGTGCAGAATACTTATTCTGAAATGCAGTGGAGAGAAAGACAAATCTCCTTATCGTTTACATACCGCTTTAACAGACAAAAAGAAAGAGAACGTCCTCAAAGAGGAGGAGATAACGGAGGGTTTGGAGAAGAAGAATTTATGGGAGGATAATTCCCGTTTTTTTGTATTGTGTAAAAAAGGAAAACTGTCTGAAGCATTTTGTTTCAGACAGTTTTTTTATAGAGCTATGATTGGAAGATTTAAAAAGTTATTTTTTCCTTTTCATCGGAAAACCTTGAGGTTTTCCTCCTCCTGAAATTTCAGCGTAAATGGAATCTTTGTGAATTAGGTTATAAGTAATTTTTTTAGGAAAATCATTTTCGGGATTTTCAAACACGAGTTGATTTTCAGAACTTGAAGTAAGCTTAAACTCGGTAGGTTGTTGCTCAGACGATTCAGATGTGATGTTTACGATATACAACACATCTCTTCCTTGTTGAATAAGGCTCACTTCTTCTGAAAATACCGTATCTCCTTCAATTATAAAGAAAGAATTCCCTAAATAAGTACTATCATTTTTTATTTTCCATTTTTCTGAGAAAAATCCTTCGGAAGAAGTATGCTCCCATTCCCCGATAAGCCACTCGGCTTTTGATAGTTTTTCGTAGGTTATAGTCTCTGTTTTGGTTTCTTTTTTACAAGAAACCAAAAGAAAGAAAGCGATAACCGAAAATGAAGCTACTTTTTTCATATTATTTCTTGCCTTTATTAATCAGGTTCTTCAAAGCGTCTTTAGCTTTTTCTTTAACCTCTTCTTTAACTTCTTCTTTTTTATCTTCAATTTTTTGTTTCACTTCTTCTTTGGTAGTAGGGATATTCAAACTGTCTTTCCCTGTTGCATTTCCGATAACTCCACCTAAAGCATCTTTACCTTTATTAATAAGGTCATTTTTTTGTTTTTCGATAATTTGATTGGTCAAATTAGTAACTATTTGCTTCATATCGGTTTGAACCTTAGGGTTCGAGAAACTTCCTGTAATATTAGCAGTTATCGGAACTTTTGTGTTGGCTTCGTTTCCGCTTAGGTTAGCTAAAAGTCCTGTAACTTCTTTTCCGAGATATTTAGCCGGAACATCAAGAGTAATTCCGTAATTCATAGATTGGTCAAATCTGTGAGTTCCGGAAAGTTGTGCATTGATGTCCAAATAGTTCAGATTAATAGGTTTCATAGTTACTTTTCCGTTCTCAAAAGCTAAATCGGTAGTCAAATTGTTCAGATTAAGCTTATTGAAATCAATAAAACTGAAATGAGAATCCAGAGAAGAAAGTAACTTTGAGTTTTCTGGATTTACTTTTGCATCTTTTAGTTGTCCTAATAAATTTCCCGATAGCGTAGTTAAATCAGGAGTAAATTCTTTAGCATCCAAATTTCCTGAAAGTTTTACGGTAGAATTTAATTTTCCGTTAATTACTCCAGCAATCGGAGCTATATTTTTCAGTAAATCAAGTTGAGTAAACGATTGCGAAATATCAATTGAATTCAGGTTTAATGTCATATCAAACTTCGGAGTAGCTTCTTTAGTAGAAACACTTCCGTTTAAACCTATCTTTCCTCCGAAAACAGAAGTAATAACATCTTTTAAAGTAACAGTTTGGTCTTTAATTACCAATTGTCCTGAAACATCCTGAAGATTGAGATTGTCATATACCACTGTAGTTGCTTTTGCAGCAACTGTACAATCCAAAAAGGCAGGAATTTTAAACTCTTCGGTTGTTTCGGTTTTAGATTCTTCTGTTTTTTGAGCAGGAGAGGAGCTTTCTGGAGCAGTTTGAGTCATAAAGTCTGATATTTCCAAATGATTGGAATTCAATTTGAAATTTCCTTTAAGAGTTTGGTCTTTGAACATAAATCCGTAGAAGTTGTCCAAAGTTCCGCTTGCTTGGATATCAGATTTTCCGGTTTTTACGTCAAACTTGTTGAGCGAGACATGAGATGGATTAAATGCTAAATCAGCTTCTGAAATCACAAGAGGTTTAGCAAGTTCTTTTCCGCTATATTTAAAACCTGTCAGATTTAAAGTTCCTTGAGCTTTTACGTTTTCATATCTTTCTTGTTCAACAGACTGCATGTCTAAACTCAATCCTACGGCAGCATTAAGGATTCCTGATAATTCTTGCTCTAACTGAATTGGGTAAGCTCGAGATAAATTAGCTAAGTTTAAAATTCCGTTTAAATCAGCATCAACTAACATATTTTCGGTTATATTCCGAAGTTTTGCCTTAGCATTAAATTGGTCTTGATCTATCTTGAAAGAAAGTTTGTCTAAATCTACATAAGTATCTTTTGTAAATCCTGTTTCGTTTTTTACTTTAGCATCAATCACAATATTCTGAACAGCTTTAGGTAAATCAGGATATTTGAAGGAAGCGTTGTCTGAAGCCATAGCAATATCAAACATCGGGATGGTTTCATCAGACAATAATCCTTTTACAAACCCCTTCACTGAAAATTCTCCTGTTGTTTTGATGTTATCCAAACTACCTGAATAAGCAGACGGAATCAACCCTAAAAAGTTAGAAAAAGAAGTAGTAGGAGTACTGAATGTCAAATCGTATTGTTGTCCTTCTTCTTTTAGTTGTAAAAAGCCATCAAACTCTAAAGGTAGTTTATTGATACGCAATAAATTTTCTTTGAAAGTATATTTTGAATTTTCCAAATCCAGATTCAATATAGCATCTAAAGTCAAATCTACATTATTCAGATAATTGGTTTTATCCATCTCAAACGAAGCTACAGCTGTAGTATAGGTGTCTAAATCCACAATTGTTGAGGAAAAATCTCCCGACCCTTTGTGATTTATTTTGTCTAACACCATTTTCATTTTAGAGTTTTGGTCAAGGTAAGTAAAACGAAGATTGTCTATTTCATATCTTTGTAAAGACATTACGAAGCTACTGTCTTCTGAGTTATCTTCTTCTTCGCTTTCGTCTTCATCTTTGAGGGTAATATCAAAATTTCCGATACCGTCTTGGTTGAAAATTACATTTACAACAGCGTCTTTCACTAAGAAGCTTTCCACATTCATGGTTTCGTCTGCTGATTTAAAAAGCTCTTTAATTGACATTTTAAGGTCAATTCTGTCCGAATAAACCAAAGTATCTCCTTCAAAAGGAGCTTTATTGATGACACTCAGTTTTTTAACGGAAACGCTTGCTTTTGGAAAACTTCTCAGCAGGCTAATATCTACATCCTCAAAATTAACCGTTGCATCAACATTTTTGTTGATAGCGTTTATAATCATTTCTCGTATTTTGTCTTTAAACAAAAAAGGAGAGGCTGCTAAAGCCACAATTATAACACCTAAAATAATGGCTGTCCATTTTAAGAATTTTTTCATAACGTATTTTTGATTTTTTCACAAATGTAATGCAAAAACCAGTCCGAAAACTTTAAAGGAATTGTAAAATTAGTTGAAGTGTATGTTTTTGTCAGTTATATTCGGAAAAAGATAGTAAAATCTCTATTTTTTTCCGAAACTTGAATAAAATTCAAATACTTTTTTTGCTTTTGAAGCTCCGATTACTTGAGCGATTTCTTCTTCTGTTGCCTTTGAAAGGTGTTTTACCGAACGGAAGTGTCTGATGAGTGCAATCATTGACTTTTCACCTATTCCCGGAATGGTTTCGATGGAAGTTTTCAGTGCAGAATTGCTTCTTTTTTGTCTGTGAAATGTAATACCGAATCGGTGGGCTTCATTTCGAAGTTGTTGGATGATTTTTAGAGTCTCGGATTTTTTGTCCAAATATAACGGGTAAGGGTCATTTGGATAAAAGAGTTCTTCCAAGCGTTTAGCAATTCCGATAATGGCAATTTTACCTCTTAATCCCAAAACTTCTAAACTTTTCAGAGCCGATGAAAGTTGTCCTTTTCCACCATCAATAATTATCAAGTCCGGAAGTTTTTCGCCTTCGTCCAAAAGTCTTTTGTATCTCCGATATACTACTTCCTCCATCGAGGCGAAGTCATTAGGTCCCTCAACTGTTTTGATGTTAAAGTGTCGGTAATCTTTTTTGCTGGGCTTTCCGTCTTTGAATACCACACAAGCTGCAACAGGATTTGTTCCTTGGATATTTGAATTGTCAAAACATTCGATGTGACGAGGTTCTACAGAAAGTCGTAAATCCGCTTTCATTTGTGCCATCAATCGATTGGTGTGTCTGTCAGGGTCTGTGATTTTTACTTGTTTTAGTTGATCTAAACGGAAGTATTTTGCATTGCGTTCCGATAAATCCAAAAGTTGTTTTTTATCTCCCAATTTCGGAACAGTAACTTTTATTTTGTCTCCCAAATCCACCTCAAACGGAAGAATAACTTCTTTAGTGTTTAAATTGAAACGCTCTCGAATTTCAATGATAGCCAATTCTAAAAGATGTTCATCTGTTTCGTCTAATTTCTTTTTAATTTCCAGTGTATGCGAACGGATAATTGCTCCGTAGGAGATTTGCAAGAAATTTACGTATGCGTAACTATCGTCTGAAACAATTGTAAAGACATCCACATCGGATATTTTTGGATTTACGACAGTAGATTTTGACTGATAGTTTTCCAGTACTTCAATTTTTTCTTTGATTCGCTGTGCTTCTTCAAATTCGAGGTTTTTGGCATATTCATTCATCATCTTTTTAAAGCGATGTAACGAATCTTTGAAATTACCTTTCAGAATTTCTCGAACTCCTTTGATTTTTTCTAAATATTCTTCTGCTGATTCATATCCTTCACAAGGTCCTTTACAGTTTTTGAGATGATATTCCAAACAGACTTTAAACTTTTCCGCTTTAATATTCGGAAGGGTAAGTTCATAATTGCAAGTTCGCAATTGGTATAAATCTTTAATCAGACCTAAAATGGTGTGAACGGTTTTGAAATTAGTATAAGGACCAAAATATTCAGAACCGTCATTTACTTTATTTCTTGTTACAAAAACTCTCGGGAAAGGTTCATTTTTAATGCACAACCACGGATAAGTTTTATCGTCTTTGAGCAACACATTGTATTTGGGTTGAAACTTTTTTATCAAATTGTTTTCGAGCAAAAGAGCATCGCTTTCGGTTTCAACAACAATGTGTTTGATAGAAGCTATTTTTTTTACTAAAACTCTGGTTTTTGCATTTTCGTGAACTTTGGTAAAATAAGAAGCAACTCTCTTTTTTAGATTTTTGGCTTTTCCGACATACAATAATTTCCCATCTTTATCGTAATATTGATATACTCCCGGGCTGTCAGGCAGCGTTTGGATTTGTATTTCTAAAGAGGATTGCATTTCTATCGAGAACTATGTGAATTTTAAAAAATGAAAAACTTTGTCAAAATATATTTTTGACAAAGTTATAAGATAAAATTTGGTTTACGAAAAGCTTAAAATGATAGGTATATTAAGCCAACATCGTGACCGGATTTTCTATATATTGTTTTAGCGTTTGCAGGAATTCTGCTCCGGTAGCTCCGTCAACTGTTCTGTGGTCACAAGCGAGTGTAAGTTTCATGGTATTTCCTACAACAATTTGACCGTTTCTTACCACCGGTTTTTCCACAATTGCTCCAACCGATAATATAGCTGAATTAGGCTGGTTGATAATTGAAGTAAAAGATTCAATTCCGTACATACCTAAGTTTGAAATTGTAAAGGTACTTCCTTCCATTTCGGTAGGTTGTATTTTTTTGTTTCTTGCACGAGTAGCCAAATCCTTAACCGATGCCCCGATTTGAGAGAGCGTTAAGCTATCAGCAAATCGTACTACCGGAACCACTAATCCGTCTTCAACAGCGACAGCTACTCCAATATGTACATGGTTATGGATTATGGTAGAATCATCTTTCCATTGAGAATTTACTTTTGGATGTTTTTTAAGAGCCATTGCAACGGCTTTGATAACCATATCGTTAAATGAAACTTTTGTATCAGGAACGTTGTTTATTATAGCTCTTGAGGCGATAGCATTATCCATATTTACCTCAATATTCAGGTAATAGTGAGGAGCCGTGAATTTAGATTCTGATAAGCGTTTTGCAATTACTTTTCTCATTTGAGAATTCTTCACTTCTTCAGAAGACTCCTGTCCTACAGCAATAGTAGGTTGTGATACTGTTTTTATTGATTGAGGCACTGCTGTTGGTTGTGCTGATGGAGTAAAGTTTTCTACATCAGCTTTGGTGATACGTCCATTTTCTCCTGTTCCTTTGACTTGTGATAAATCGATTCCTTTATCGGCAGCTATTTTTTTAGCCAAAGGAGAAGCAAAAATTCTTCCATCTTTTTCGTTAGAATCAGATGAATTATTTGTTGTTTCTGCTTTTGTGGTTTCAGGAGAAACAGATTCAGATTTGGTTTCTGATTTACTATCTTCTTTTCCAAAATTTGCAACTACTTCTGAAATATCTGTACCTTCTTTTCCGATAATTGCCAAGATGCTATCAACAGGTGCAGATTCACCTTCTTGAACGCCGATATACAAAAGAGTACCGGAATTAAACGATTCAAACTCCATGGTAGCTTTATCAGTTTCGATTTCGGCTAAAATATCCCCTTCGTTTACCTTATCTCCAACTTTTTTAATCCAAGTAGCAACGGTTCCGGTTGTCATTGTATCGCTCAAGCGAGGCATTGTAACTACTTTTATTCCTTCCGGCATTACAAAGTCAGAAGAAGATTTAGTTTGGTTTTTATTTTCTGTTTTTGTCGTTTCAGTAGTTTTGTTTTCCGTTTTTGGAGCCGATGTACTACCTTTCAACAAGGCAGAAATATCTTCGCCTTCATCTCCTATAATAGCCAAAATACTGTCAACAGGAGCAGATTCGCCTTCTTGAACTCCGATATGTAAAAGCGTTCCGGAGTGAAAGGATTCAAATTCCATTGTAGCCTTATCAGTTTCGATTTCAGCTAAAATATCTCCTTCGTTTACTTTATCTCCAACTTTTTTAATCCAAGTAGCGACGGTTCCGTCTGTCATTGTATCGCTTAAGCGAGGCATTGTGATAACTTGTGCCATTCTTATTTCAATTTATGTGGTAAAAACGGATAATCTTCTTGTTCATATACGGTATCGTACATAACGTTTGTATCAGGATAAGGAGATTCTTCAGCATACTTTTCGCATTCTGCTACCAAATCTTTAACTCTGTTGTCAATTACTTCGATTTCTTCGTCCGTAGCGTATCCTTTTTCCTTGATTGTATTTAGAACTTGAGTAATAGGGTCAATTTTTTTGTATTCTTCAACTTCTTCTTTAGTTCTGTAAAGTTGAGCATCAGACATAGAGTGCCCTCTGTAGCGATAAGTTTTCATTTCTAAGAAAGTAGGTCCTTCACCTCTTCTGGCTCTTTCGATAGCTTCATAAACAGCTTTGGCTACTTTTTCAGGATTCATTCCGTCAACCGGTCCTGAAGGCATTTCGTAACCTTTTCCTAACTTCCAGATTTCCGTATGGTTGGCTGTTCTTTCAACAGAAGTTCCCATAGCATATCCGTTGTTTTCACAAATAAATACTACAGGCAGTTTCCATAGCATAGCCATATTGAAGGTTTCGTGAAGAGATCCTTGACGAGCAGCTCCATCACCAAAATAAGTCAAAGTAACAGCACCCGTTTCAAAATATTTATCTGCAAAAGCAATTCCTGCTCCTAAAGGAATTTGTCCACCTACAATACCGTGTCCTCCGTAGAAGCGGTGTTCTTTAGAAAATATGTGCATTGAACCTCCTAATCCTTGAGATGTTCCGGTGGCTTTTCCTAACAGTTCAGCCATTACTTTTCGTGGGTCAACTCCCATCCCGATTGGCTGAACGTGGTTCCGGTAAGCTGTAATCATTTTGTCTTTTGACAAATCCATAGCATGTAAAGAACCGGCCAAAACAGCTTCCTGACCGTTATATAAATGCAAAAATCCTCTTACTTTTTGTTGGATATACAAAGCTGCTAATTTGTCTTCGAACTTTCTCCAGAACAGCATGTCTTCATACCATTTCAGGTACACTTCTTTAGTGATTTCTTTCATTTTTTTTCGAATAAAATCTATAGATTAAAATTAGGTTGGTTGAGTACCAACTGCAAAAATAAGCAAAAAATCCTAATGTTTCAGGTTTGAGGTTTAAAGTTTTACAACAACTCCAAAACTCTCTCTAAAGCCATTCCTCTGGAACCTTTTATTAAAATCTCTTTATTTACAGGTTTTTTTGTCAGTATATATTCTTTTAATGTTTCAAAAGATTTAAAAAACCGTAAGTGTTCTTTTGAAATAGAGTTTGAGTAAAAATCGTTTCCTACAAAAAGTACTTCAATATCTTTTTTGTTTTCTATGAGAGAGATGATGTTTTTGTGTTCGTTTAAACTTTCTTTACCAAGTTCAAACATGTCGCCTAGAATCATCATTTTTGATTTTCCCTCAAGGTTTAGAAAATTTTCGATAGCAGCTTTCATGCTGCTTGGGTTAGCGTTATAAGCATCTAAAATGATTTTATTGGAATTCTTTTCGATGATTTGTGAACGATTGTTGGTAGGGATATAATTTTCAATAGCTTTTTTTATTTTGAGCGTATCTACTTTAAAATACTTTCCGATAGCGATAGCCGCAGCAATATTCGGTGTATTATATTCTCCGAGGAGATTTGACTGTATTTCAACTTCTTCAAAACGTACTTTTACAAAAGGATTTATCTCAACAGAATCTATAAAAATGTTTGCGTTCTGATTTTTGAAGGAAAAAGAAAATTGTTTTAACCCTTCAGATTTTTCAACTTGAATAGGGTCGTCCAAATTGATGAAAACTTGCTTTTGTCTGCCTTCTTCTTCATCAAATTCTTCACTTCGGATGTAATTATAGAGTTCACTTTTTCCTATAATTACTCCTTCAAAACCTCCGAAACCTTCTAAGTGAGCCTTTCCAAAATTGGTAATATATCCAAAATTTGGTTCTGCAATTTGACATAAAAATTCGATTTCGTGTTGGTGATTGGCTCCCATTTCAACAATACCTATTTCGGTTTTATAATTAAACGAAAGTAAGGTAAGAGGTACACCAATATGGTTGTTTAAGTTGCCGAATGTTGCTTTAATCTGATATTTTTGAGATAAAACAGTGTTGATGAGTTCTTTGGTTGTGGTTTTTCCGTTACTGCCGGTAAGAGCAATGATAGGGAGGTTGAGTTGCTTTCTGTGAAAGTGGGCTAATTGCTGAAGTGTTTTGAGAGAGTCTTCTACTAAAATAGTTTGTTTATCGATATAATAATCAGGATTATCAATTATAACACATAGTGCCCCCTTGTCCAAAGCCTGTTGAGCAAAAGTATTGGCATCAAAATTTTCGCCTTTCAGAGCAATAAAAAGGTCGTTTTTTTGAAGCTTACGAGAATCAATGACTATTCCGTTAGATTTGGTAAATAACTGATATATTTCTGATATTTTCATATAAAAAAAACTACAGATAAAACAAAAGCCCTAAATTGGGCTTTTGTTTAAATTTATATTTTCTGAAAATTATCCTCTTGGTCTCTTTTTAGAAGTTTTAGGACCTGCTTTACTCATCGCACATCTGAATCCTATGTCATTTGTTGCCATATATTGAGGGTAATATCTGCGTTGTGCGGGATCAAGCCAATAAGCTCTGTCTTTCCAAGAACCTCCTTTATAAACTCTTGCTTCGTCATTAATAAGAGTGGTTCTTTTATTGTTTTTATCCCATTGTCTGTCTAGGATTTCTTCTCCTGTTAGAGAGTCAATCATTACTTGAGTTCTATGTTCAGGAGAGTTGTACATTCTTTTTCTGCCTTCTTCGTAATCTTCAGCACCGGCAGCAAAGAAGTCTTTCATTGATTGAGGGTCTCCGTCACGATAGTTACGATTATCGCTTGTGCTGAAGTTGTATCTTAAATAAGTTTCGTTTTCGTCAACAGGAACTTTTGAAATTTGTCCTGGAAGTGCAACAGCAATTCTCTTTCCGTTCGGCATAATGTTGTATTTAATAGAATCTGATGTGATAAATACAACCTGACCTAGAGAGTCAATTTCGTTTTTAGTGTAAACATTACCTCTATAGTAGTTGAAATCATTCATTTCGTCATCTATAATAGGTCTGTACACATCAAGTACCCATTCGTTTACGTTTCCTGCCATATCATACAATCCAAAAGCATTTGGAGGATAGCTTCCTACTGCAACAGTAATATCTCCACCGTCACTAGACCATCCTGCAGGTCCTCCGTAATCTCCTTTTCCTTGTTGATAGTTAGCTAATTGGTCACCTCTCATTTTTCTTTTATTTGAACGAGTGTAATCTCCGCTCCAAGGATATTTCTTTTTACCTCTGTAAAGATTATATTCTCTGTTTTCTCCAAGAGCAAGTGCAGCATATTCCCATTCTGCTTCGGTTGGAAGTCTGTATTCAGCAGGAATAACGCCTGAAGACATTGTTGCATACACGTTTGTTGCTTCTGCACCATCTTTTAGTTTTTTTCCTCCGGGACCTTTTTTCAACACAAGGCTCTCATCACCTCCAAAAGAAGTACTTGGAGAAACGATATATCCTTCTCTACTAAAGTAATTACCGTCATTCAACTCTTTAGATTTAGCATCTTTAGCTAAATATCCGTTTTTCTCGAGCTCGTTCATTGTAGCAAAGTCTGTTCTCCACTTACAGAATTCGATAGCTTGAACCCAGTTTACACCAACTACAGGATAGTTTCCGTAAGCAGGGTGCCACAAGTATTCTGTAACCATAGATTCAAAGTAACCTAAACGATCTCTCCAAACCAATGTATCAGGCAAAGCTCCATTATAGATGTTTTTATAATTTTCTTCTGTAGGAGGGAAAACTTTTTTGATATAATATAAGTACTCCGCATACATCATATTAGTAACCTCTGTTTCGTCCATAAAGAATGATTGGACGTGTTGTTGGTTCGGAGAATTGTTCCAGTCATGCATAGGATCATCTTGCACTCTACCCATAGTAAAGGTTCCTCCGTCAATGGCTACCATTCCGATAGGGGTTTTTTGTTTCTTAAATTTGGAGTTATAATTAAATCTCCCGTCTCTACCGTCTATCTTCCAACCGGTAGCTTTTGAAACACCAGATTTGTTCTGTTTGCTACAACTCGACATTCCCACCGCAAGTCCGGCAAGAAGGAGCAAATTTAAAATTACAATTTTGTTAGTTCTCATAGGTTTTAACTAATACTAATTTTAGCGTTGCAATATAGTAATTAACATTTAATTGACAACAAATTTATAAAAAAATAATTTTCATTATTACAAAAGCCTGTGCCAGAAAGAACGCAAATTTATAAGAATTATTATATAAATTATCATCTCAAATAATTATTTTTACCTTTTTGTAATATTTAACATATATATTCGTTATCCATAAGCGATGAAAAATATTATTTGTCTTACGGTTTTCCTACTTTCTTTAATTTGTTCAGCTCAAAAAGAGTCTGTTATACAATTAAACTGGAAAGAGTCTCCTTTATTGTTTTCAGACAATATAAGTATAGATGTTCCGAACTTTCAATCCGAATATTTTGATTATGATTTAGGTTCAGGAGAGATTTTCTTTTATTATTCAATACCTGTTTCTGCAGAAAATGATTTTGTTATTGAAAACCTTATTTACGAAACCATAAACAAAGAACAATTAGGTAAATTGTCTTTAGAAAAATTACCGAGAGATATAAATAAAAGTGTTAGTAAAAACAAAGGGAGAGACAAAAATTATCTTTCTTTGAAATTTTCACCTATAATTAAAGAAGGAAATATATTTAAAAGGGTAAAGTCATTTAGACTAAGACCTATAAATAACAGCGTTGTATCTAAGTATATGGATACAAATGTTGTCCCATCAATCTCTAATTCGGTGTTGGCAAGTGGTGAATGGTTTAAATTTTATGTGGAGAAATCAGGAGTTTATAAGTTATCCAGAAGTTTTATTCAAAGTTTAGGAATGAATCTTAATGGAGTTGATCCTCGAAAAATAAAAATCTATGGGAATGGAGGTCGGATGCTTCCGCTTATGAACAATGTGGAATATCCTTTTGATTTGAAAGAAAATGCTATTCAGGTTATTGGGGAAGAAGACGGAAAATTTGACTCTCAAGACTATATTTTGTTCTATGCTGAAGGAACGGATGTTTATAATCAGGAAAGTGATACACATGTTAATTTGTATAGTGATCGCTCTTATTATTATATCACAGCAAGTGGATTAGAAAACGGAAAACGCATTACAACAATGATAGAACCATCACAAGTTCCTACACTTGTGGTAAATGAATTTGACGATTATCAGTTTCACGAAAGGGATTTGGTAAATTTTGCTCGTGTAGGAAGAAGGTGGTTAGGAGAGAGTTTTAATATTCAGTCAGAGCAGACATTTAAGTTTACATTTCCTAACTTAGTAACTTCTGTGCCTGTGAAGTTCAGAGCGGTTACTGCTATTAATAGTTCATATTTGCCTGCTTCATTTAACTTTAAAATAAATAATACCGATATAGGTAGTTCAATTTTTCAAGGTGCTTCTCAGCCAAATAAAGAAGTTTTTGGGCATGTACGTACTCTTAATTCTGATTTTAACAGTAATTCTGACAATATTGATGTAACAGTTACTTTTAATAACAATGGAGTCCCTTCTTTGACAGGTTATTTAGACTATATTGCTATAACAGCTCGAAGACAACTCAAAGGTATAAATAAACAATTTGCATTTTTTTACGATGAAGCACAAAATAATATTGGTGTTATTGAGTACCAAATTAGCTCGGCAGGTTCCATTAAAGAAGTTTGGGATGTAACGGATATATATAATGTTACCAAAAAAGAAAATTCAGGTAATGCGGAATTTAGCTTTAAAGCCAATATGGGAGAAAGGCGTAAGTATATAGCTCTTGATTCTAATGATTATTATACTCCTTTGAGAGAAAGACAAGCAATGCGAGTTATTAATCAGAACCTGAAAGGTACAATTTTTAAAGACAATAACGGTAATTTTACTGATATAGACTATTTGATAATTACCCCTGCATTTTTAAGTGCTCAAGCGGAAAAGTTAGCTAATTTTCACAGAAACAATTCAGGTCTTGTCGTAAAAGTAGTGAATCTTGAAAATATTTATCCTGAATTTTCTTCCGGGAAACAGGATATAGGCGCTATTCGTAACTTTATTCGATATGTGTATTATAATGCTTCGACTCCGGATAGAAGATTAAAGTATGTGAACTTATTTGGAGATGCTTCTTTTGATTTTAAAAATCGTATTCAAGGAAATACTAACATTGTTCCGATATTTCATAGGTATTCATCTTTATCGTTTTCGCAATCAGATTTCTGTTCTGATGATTATTTCGGAATGATGGATGAAAATGAAGGAGGTATGACCGGAAACGATAAAGCTGATATAGCAGTGGGTAGAATGTTGGTTAGTAATGTCAACCAAGCGGAACAAATGGTGCAAAAAGTAATAGATTATTATGATCAAAGATCGTATGGAAGATGGAGAAATAACATTACTTTAATCGCGGATGATATAGATGAACCTACTGATGACTCCATGCAGTTTAAACTTAATGAGTTAGCTGATGCAATTCAAACTAATAAACCTTTTTTCAACGTCAATAAGATTTTTATGGACTCTTATGTCCAAGAAACATCCTCAGGAGGAGAGAGGTATCCTCAAGTAAGAAAGGATATTATTAGTGCTTTTGAAAATGGTTCATTAGTATTTAACTATCTCGGACATGGAGGTGAAGAGGGATTAGCTCACGAGCGCATTTTTGAAAAGTCAGATGGTCAAAATTTGAGTAATCGTTTTAGGTATCCGGTCTTTGTAACTGTTACTTGTGAGTTCACAAGGTTTGATAATCCGCTTCATCCTACAGCAGGAGAATACGTTTATTGGAATCCAAGCGGAGGAGCAATAAATATGATAACTACAACCCGAAACATAGGTATTTCAGTAGCAGAGAATTTTAACTTAAGGTTAGGACAAGTTATGTTTTCTTACGGAGAGTATGAAAATCAACCTTATCCTACCGTAGGGGAAGCTCTTAGGATTGCTAAAAATGACTATGGTAATATAGGTACTCGTATGGTAGCTTGTATAGGAGATCCTGCTCTGCAACTTGCTATTCCGAAACCTCAAGTACTTATTACTCATGTAAATGATATTCCTTTAGCTGAATTCACAGGGAGCTTAGAGGCTCTATCTCATATAAAAATGAAAGGATACATTGCTGACGGAAGTAATAATTTGTTGTCTAATTATAATGGAGAATTAGCAATTCAGATATTTGATAAAAAAATAAACAGAACAACTCTTGGTAATGACGGATACGTCAAAAACGGACAACTCTATACGATGAACTTTGATGTTTTGGGAGAGACTATTTTCCGTGGAAATGCAACCATTACCGGAGGAATGTTTGAATTTGATTTTATTGTCCCTAAAGATATTAAGATTCCTATAGATTACGGTAGGGTCAGTTTCTATGCAAAACGATTGATCCCCCTTGAAGACCAAACAGGTTTTTCAGAAGAAATAAAAGTAGGAGGACTTAATGAGAATGCTCCTGTTGATAATACTCCTCCGACTGTAAAATTATATATGAATGATACGAATTTTATTTCAGGAGGAATTACTAATGCCTCCCCAATTTTCTTAGCTTATTTAGAAGATGAAAACGGAATGAATACGGCAGGAGGAATAGGTCATGATATGATTGCTATTTTAGATGGAGATGAAATGAATCCGTATATCTTGAATGATTATTATCAAACCGAATTAGATGATTATACCAAAGGGAAAGTTTCTTATCCGTTCAGAAATCTTGAACCGGGATTGCATACTATCACTTTCAAGGCTTGGGATGTTTATAATAATATGGTAACAGCAGAAATTCAATTTGTTGTGGTAGGAGATGATACTATCCAACTGAAAAATGTGTTGAATTACCCAAATCCTTTTGTGAATTATACGGAATTTTGGTTTTCGCATAATCGTCCTTTTGAACCGCTTGAAGTTCAGGTTCAGGTACTTACTATAACAGGTAAAGTAGTGTGGACTAAAAATCAGACTATTGTTACTGAAGGTTTTCTTTCAAGAGATATTACTTGGGACGGGCGAGATGACTTCGGAGATAAAATAGGAAAAGGAGTTTATATTTATAAACTTACCGTAAAGTCGAGCCTTACGGGTAAAAAGGCAGAAAAATATGAGAAACTTGTTATACTTTAATATAGAGTAGTATATTTGTAGGATTTTTATGAACACAAAATTTAGTATGAGAAAAATTGTTTTATTGTTAATCGGATTATTGATTTTTAAAGAATTAAATGCACAAGAAGCAAACCGAGTTATAAGTGTAGCAGTACCGTTCTTATTAATTCCTGCAGATGCTCGTTCTGCCGGTATGGGTGATGTAGGGGTGGCTACTTCAGCCGATGGATTTTCAC